>NZ_JBUEGB010000047.1:0-48897 GCF_054963695.1 Micromonospora sp. RTBAU3-60
GGCTAGCCCATCAACTGTGGACGGACAGTAGCCAGCGTAGAGCTTATTATGCTTACGTATCCGCCACCCTGCGAATCTCCCAGACAATCATGCCCGGACCGCTCGCGCTGGCCGCCGTGATGCGGTGTGTCGAACAACAGAAGGGCCCCTGAGTGTTGACCGGCCGCCGATATCTGCTGGCGTTCACTGATGAGCAGGCCGCGTACGCGGAGCAGGTGGGTGCGGTGTGCCGGGCGGTGTGGAATACGGCGTTGGAGCAACGCCGCATTTACCGCCGCCGTGGCGGGTTCATCGGCTACAACGAGCAGGCCCGGCAGGTGGCCGAGGCGAAGAAGGACCCGGACTGTGCGTGGCTGGCCGATGCGCCGTCGCACACATTGCAGCAGACGTTGCGGGACCTGGACCAGGCATGCAAGACGCACGGCACGTGGAAGGTGCGCTGGCGATCCAAGACGCGTACCGCGCCGTCGTTCCGGTTTCCCGACGCCGACCAGATCGGCGTGCGCCGGCTCAGCCGCCGGTGGGGTGAGGTACGCCTGCCGAAGTTCGGGCCGGTCAGGTTCCGGTGGTCCAGGCCGCTCGGCGGTGTCCTCCGTAACGCCACGGTCTCCCGTGACGGCGGACGCTGGTACATCTCGTTCTGCGTCGAGGACGGCGTGACCAAGGCGGCTCCGAACGGTAAACCGCCGGTCGGCGTGGATCGTGGTGTGGCCGTCGCCGTGGCCACCTCTGATGGGGGTCTGGACGATCGGGAGTTCGTCACCCCCGGCGAGGCGGTCCGGCTCAAGCGGTTGCAGCAGCGCCTGTCGCGGTCGCTGCGCGTTCACGGTCGTAACCGTGGGTCGAAACGCCGGGACGCTACCCGCGCGCAACTCGGCCGGCTGAATGCGCGGATACGAGCCCGGCGGACGGACTTCACCGCGCAGACCGCCGTGCGGCTTGTCCGCGAGCACGGCCTGGTCGCTGTCGAGGGTCTGCGGATCAAGAACATGACCGCAAGTGCCAAGGGAACCGTTGAGCAGCCTGGCCGTAACGTACGACAGAAGGCTGGCCTGAATCGGGCCATCCTGTCCAAGGGTTGGGGTGGGTTCCTGCTGAAGTTGGAGCATGCCGCCCGCTACCACGGGGCAAAGATCGAGAAGGTCAACCCTGCGTACACGTCGCAGACCTGCAACGCCTGCAAGCATGTCGCACCGGAGTCCCGCAAGAGCCAAGCGGTCTTCCGGTGCGTCGCCTGCGGCCATCAGGACCACGCCGACGTGAACGCGGCCAAGAACATACTCGCCGCCGGACTGGCGGTAACAGGGCGTGGAGACCTCGCCGTCGGGCAGTCCGCGAAGCGCCAACCACCCGAACTGATCGCAGCGTAAACGCCGATCAGCCTCGGGAGTCCCCCGCCTTTAGGCGTGGGGAGGAGGTCAACGAGAGCGTGCTGCACCAAGTCACGTGGCACGGGACCCAGCGGGGTCGGGCCCGCGACCAGGTCCCGCCGCCGCCTCGTACGGAGGTGGACCGGGCAGGTCGCGGCGTACCCGGTAGGATCGGCGCGGGCCGTGACTGGCGCGTGGGATGGAGCACCATCGGGGAGCGGTCCCGTCACGAGGACGCACGCCGAGCGCCTGGGCCTTCCGCACGTCATCAGGAGGTCGCATGTCGCTGAACGCCGAATCCACCGCCTTCCGCAGCGCGCTCGAGGTGATCCGCGCCGTCGAGCCGCGGGTGGCGGACGCCATCGGGGCGGAGCTGGCCGACCAGCGCCAGTCGCTCAAGCTCATCGCCAGCGAGAACTACGCCTCCCCCGCCACCCTGCTGGCCATGGGCAACTGGTTCAGCGACAAGTACGCCGAGGGCACGGTCGGCCGCCGCTTCTACGCGGGCTGCCAGAACGTGGACACGGTCGAGGCGCTCGCCGCCGAGCACGCCCGGGAGCTGTTCGGCGCGGCCCACGCGTACGTGCAGCCGCACTCCGGCATCGACGCCAACCTGGTCGCCTTCTGGGCGATCCTGGCCGATCGGGTGGAGTCCCCGGCCCTGAAGAAGGCCCAGGTACGCCAGGTCAACGAGCTGACCGAGGCGGACTGGTTCGCGCTGCGCCGGGAGCTGGGCAACCAGCGGATGCTCGGCATGTCGCTGGACGCCGGCGGGCACCTGACCCACGGCTTCCGCCCGAACATCTCCGGCAAGATGTTCGACCAGCGCAGCTACGGCACCGACCCGGCCACCGGGCTGGTCGACTACGACAAGGTCGCCGAGGCGGCGCGGGAGTTCAAGCCGCTGATCCTGGTGGCGGGCTACTCGGCGTACCCGCGGAAGGTCAACTTCCGGATCATGCGGGAGATCGCCGACGAGGTCGGCGCCACCTTCATGGTCGACATGGCGCACTTCGCCGGCCTGGTCGCGGGCAAGGTCTTCACCGGCGACTTCGACCCGGTGCCGCACGCCCACATCGTCACCACCACCACGCACAAGTCGCTGCGCGGCCCGCGCGGCGGCATGGTGCTCTGCGGCCCGGAGCTGGCCGACCAGGTCGACCGCGGCTGCCCGATGGTGCTCGGTGGCCCGCTGCCCCACGTGATGGCCGCCAAGGCGGTCGCGCTGGCCGAGGCCCGCCGCCCCGACTTCGCCGGCTACGCGCAGCGCATCGTGGCCAACGCGCAGGCGCTCGCCGAGGGGCTGCTGCGCCGGGGCGCGAAGCTGGTCACCGGCGGCACCGACAACCACCTGGTGCTGATCGACGTCTCCGGGTACGGCCTCACCGGCCGGCAGGCCGAGCAGGCGCTGCTCGACTCGGGCATCGTGACCAACCGCAACTCCGTGCCGCAGGACCCGAACGGCGCCTGGTACACCTCGGGGATCCGGATCGGCACCCCGGCGCTGACCACCCGCGGTCTCGGCACCGCCGAGATGGACGCCACCGCCGAGCTGATCCACATCGTGCTCGCCCAGACCACCCCGGCCGCGAACGCGGACGGCACCCCGTCCAAGGCCAAGTACGTGCTCGACCCGGCGCTGGCGGACAAGGTGAGCAAGCAGGCCAGCGAGCTGCTCACCAACTTCCCGCTCTACCCGGCCGTCGACCTGGGCTGACCTCGCCCCCGCCCGCCTCCCCGACGCCCCGCCCGGCCCCGCCCGCGCGGGGCGTCGGCACATCCGGCCGGAACAGCGTTGATCATGAGGTTGGCGGCGGAGGAAACGCTCTCTCCGCGGCTAACTTCATGATCAACGGGGGTGGGGTGGGGGGTCAGCGGAGGGGGCGCTTGAGGTGGTAGCGGTGCACCTCGGTGCTGCCCTGGACGTTGTTCACGTCCTCGGCGGCGGAGACCAGCTCCCAGCCGTCCCGGCCGACCCGGTTGAGGTGCGCGATCGCGGTGTCCCCGTACGCGGTCACGTCGGAGCGCGACCCGTCCGGGCCGTACCAGACGAACGAGACGTGGAAATTGCGGCCCTGCCCCTGATAGCGGCGGACCAGCAACGCGTACTCCCAGGCAACCATCCGTCCATTATCAACGGTCACCTCCGCGCCGGGCACACGGGTGGTGGCGGAGCGGCGACACTGCGGCGTCAGGCCGGGGCGGCCAGCGCGGCCAGCTCGTCGGTGACCAGCGCGGCGAGCCGGTCCAGGCCCAGGTCGATCTGGTCCGGGGTGACCGCGCTGACCGACAGCCGCAGCGCGTTCACCGTGGCCCCGTCGTCGTAGAAGTGGGCCATCGGGGTCCAGAGCACGCCGTACTCGCGGGCCGAGCGGTGCAGCAGCGCGTCGTCCACGCCGAACGGCACGGTCACCACCACGAAGAAGCCGCCGGCCGGCACGTTCCAGCGCACCGGGCCGCCGGCCGGGAAGCGCCGGGCCAGCCCGTCGACCATGTGCCCCAGATTGCGGGCGTACGCGGCCCGCTCCCGCCCGTTCGCCGCCACCAGCGAGCAGTCGTGGGCCAGCAGCGCCCCACCGATCACCGCCTGGGCGATCGGCGAGGTGTTCACGGTGACCATGCTCTTGATCTTGGCGAGCTGGTCGGCGAGCGGGCCGACGGTCCCGTCGGAGCCGGCCACCCGCTGGTCGGCGACCACGTACCCGACCCGGGCCCCGGGCAGCACCGTCTTGGCGAACGAGCCGAGATAGACCACCCGGCGCCGGCCGTCCAGCGCCTTGAGGGTGGGCCGCCGCTCGGTGCCCCCGGCCGGGAAGAGGCCGTACGGGTTGTCCTCGATGAGCAGCAACTCCTCCTCGGCGGCGAGGTCGAGCAGCCGCCGCCGCTGCGCCAGGTCCATGCTGACGCCGGACGGGTTGGCGAAGTCGGGCATCACGTAGCAGGCGCGCGGCCGCAGCCCCTCGGCCCGCGCCCGGCGCAGCTGCGCGCGCAGGTCGGCCAGGTCGATCCCGTCCGGGCCGCCGGTGACCGGCCGCACCGGCAGGTCGACCAGCCGCGCCGCGCCGGTCAGCCCGACGTACGTGGGGGCGACCGCGAGCAGCACGTCCTCCGGCCCGGCCCGCAGCGCCCGCAGCACCAGGAACATCGCCTCCTGGCAGCCGACCGTCACCACGATCGCCTCCGGGTCGACGGTGATCTGCTCGTCGACGGCGAGGTTGCGGGCGATCAGGTGGTGCACGATCCCCTTGGTCCGGCCGTACTGCAGCAGGGTCCGGTCGACCTGGGCGGGGCTCAGGCCGAGGTCGTCGGCGAGGTGCCGGCGGAAGGTGTCCAGGTGCCGGTGCAGCACCGCGGAGTCGAAGAACTCCTCGTACGGCCGGCCGGCGGCGAGTGAGACCGCCTCCGGGTAGTGCTGCGCCACCTCGTTGAGGAAGTTCATCGAGTTCAGCGCGGGGTCGTCGACGCTGCGGTGCAGGGCCGCGACGGTCAGGTCCACCGGCTCCACGTCAGCCTCCGGTCAGGGTGCGCAGGTGACGGGCCGCCGCCGGGTCGGCACAGCCGGTCAGGGTGAGCGCATCGCGCAGCTCGGCGGCGAGCAGCGCCAGGGCCGCCTCGGCGCCGGCCCGACCGCCGGCCGCCAGTGCCCAGAGCAGCGGCCGGCCGACCAGCACGCCGGCCGCGCCGAGGGCGAGGGCCCGCAGCACGTCGGTGCCGCTGCGCACGCCGCTGTCCAGCAGCACCGCGCAGCGCTCCCCCACCGCCGCCACCACCTCGGGCAGCATCGTGGCGGTGGCGGGTGCGCCGTCGAACTGCCGTCCGCCGTGGTTGGAGACCACCACCGCGTCCGCGCCGACCTCCGCCACGCGGACCGCGTCGCGCGGGTCCAGGACGCCCTTGACCAGCAGCGGCAGCGGGGTACGCTCCCGCAGCCAGGCCAGGTCGGCCCAGCTCAGCGCCGGGGCGAAGACGGCGCCGGTGTGCACGGCGACCGCGGACACCCCGGGCGTGCCCTGATGCGCCAGGTCGTCGCGGCCACCGGGGAGGTTCGCCGCGGTCACCTGCGGCGGCAGGGCGAAGCCGTTGCGGACGTCGCGCAGCCGCCGGCCGAGCACCGGCACGTCGACGGTCACCATCAGGGCGGCGCAGCCGGCGGCGTGCGCCCGGTCCAGCAGGTCGGCAACCAGGCCCCGGTCGCGCAGCCAGTAGAGCTGGAACCAGACGTTGCCGCCGACCGCGGTGATCTCCTCGATCGGGGTGCTGCCCAGCGTGCTCGCCACATAGGGCACGCCGGCGGTGCGGGCGGCGGCGGCCAGCCCCAGCTCCCCGTCCGGGTGCAGCAGCTTCTGGTACGCCATCGGCGCGACCGCCACCGGCAGGGCGTACGTGCCGCCGGGCAGCGCCGCGTCGGTGCGCGGCCGGTCCACCCCGGTCAGCACCCGGGGCAGCACCGCCACCCGGTCCAGGGCGGCCCGGTTGGCCGCGAGGGTGGTCTCGGCGCCGCTGCCGCCGGCCACGAAGTCCCACACATCGGGGGGCAGCACGGCCCGGGCCAGCTCGGCGAAGTCGGCCAGGCTCGCGGGCGACGCGAAGCCCGCAGCGTCGTCGGCGAGCAGGGACTCAGTCACGGTCCGGCCCGCCCGTCGCCGTGCCGACGGCCGCCGAGGAAAGCGGGGCCAGGCCGAAGCGGTCCCGCAGGAAGGCCGCCGCCTGTTCCTGGGCCCGCCGGCCGGCGTCGAACACGCCCGGCATGGCGAAGAACCCGTGGATCATCCCGGCGTAACGGGTCAGCTCGGTGGGCACGCCGGCCTCCCGCAGCCGCCCGGCGTACCGCTCCCCCTCGGCGCACAACGGATCGTGTTCCGCGGTGATCACCAGCGCCGGGGGCAGCCCGGACAGGTCCTCGGCGAGCAGCGGCGAGACGAGCGGGTGGGCCGCGTCGGCGGGGTCGGCCAGGTAGTGCCGCCGGTACCAGTCGACCGAGTGCCGGTTGAACAGCAGCGGGTCCTCGTCGCCGGCCGGCGCCGGGCCGGGCCGCTGGTCGGTGTTGGGGTAGACCAGCAGCTGGGCGGCGAGCCGGGGGCCGCCGTCCGTGCGGGCCAGCAGCGTGACCGCGGCGGCGAGGTTGCCGCCGGCGCTGTCCCCGCCGACGGCGAGCCGGTCCGGGTCGACCCGGTACTCCTCGGCGTGCCCGGCCAGCCGGCGCAGCGCCGCGTAACAGTCGTCGACGGCGGCCGGGAAGCGGTGCTCGGGGGCCAGCCGGTAGCCGACCGTCACCGTCTGGCAGGGCGTGGCGTTGGCCAGCCGGCGGCAGATCCCGTCGGCCGTGTCCACGCTGCCAAGCGTCCAGCCGCCGCCGAAGAAGTAGACCAGCGTGGGCAGCGGGCCGTCGCCGGCCGGCCGGTGGATGCGCACCGGGAGCGGCCCGTCCGGGCCGGGAAGGTGCGTGTCGCGTACCTCGTGGACCGGCTCGACCGCGCCGGCGCCGGCGCGGATCGCGGCGAGGTCGGCGGCGCGGGCCTCGGCCAGGGTCTGCGTGTAGAGCGGTGCGGTGCCGGCGGCCGCGCGCGCGGCCCGGTACGCGACCACCTGCGGATCGAGGGCCATGACGTCCTCCTAGTTGCCGGTGGTGACGAAGAGCTTGTCGATGCCGCGCAGGAACAGGCTGCCGCTGTAGGTGAAGGGCTGGGTGATCGTCAGACGGGGGAAGCGGGCGAGGAGCCGGGGCAGGGCGAGCCGGCCCTCCAGCCGGGACACCGCCGAGCCGAGGCAGAAGTGCAGTCCCACGCCGAAGGCGAGCGAGGGCGGCCCCTGGCGGTGGGGGTCGAAGCGGTCCGGGTCGGGGAACCGGGACGGGTCACGGTTGGCGGCGGCGATCAGCAGCAGCACGTTCTCGGCCCGCTTGACCGGCACGCCGCCCAGCTCGGTGTCGCGCGGCGCGGACCGGGCCAGGAAGTGCACCGGACTCTCCATCCGCAGGATCTCGTCCACGCAACCCCGGGCCAGCGCGTCGTTGCCGGGCAGCGCGGCGACCACGTCGGGGTGGCCCAACAGCAGCGGCAGGCCGTTGCTGAACATGTAGACGGTGGTGACGAAGCTGGCGTTGAACAGCACGATGAGGTTGCTGATCAGCTCTTCCTCGGTCAGCTCGACGCCGCCCGCGTCGAGCACCTCGACCAGCCCGCTGATCAGGTCCTCGCCCGGCTGCCGGCGCCGGTGGGCGATCAGGTCCCGGTAGTACCGGCGCAACTCGTCGGCGGCCTGGTTGGCCCGGGCCAGCCGCTCCGGCGTCTTGCCGGCGACGTCCATGTACTCGTCGATCCAGTCGACCCGCTGCCGGTACCAGGCCAGGTCGGCCTCGGGCAGGCCGATGAACTCGGCCATCACCAGCGCCGGGACCGGGTACGCGAAGTCGGCGACGAAGTCGACCTCGCTCCCGTCGGCGCCGGCCTCGGCCAGTCGGGCCAGGCGCTCCTCGACGACCCGGACGATCACCGGCTCCAGCGCACCCAGCCGTCTGGGGGTGAACGTCTTCGCGAAGACGCCCCGCATCCGAGTGTGGTCGGGCGGGTTGATGAACATCATCGAGGAGAGGAAGGTGCGCAGGATCTCCTGCTCCTGCCAGCCCGGCGGGGCGCCCTTGTACCACTCGGGGTCGCGCAGCACCTGGTCGACCAGGTCGTACCCGCCGGCGACGGCGGTGATGGTGCTGTGCTCGGCGCGGGTCGGGATGGCGCTGATCGGCCCGTGCTCGTGCAGGGCCGCGTACCACGGATAGGGGTCCTGCCGGCCCTGCTCGCCGTACAGGCCGGTCAGGATCTCGTCGACGTCCAACGTGCCTCCCCAGGATCGGCGGCGGGGGCGGCATCTGGTCGACGCCGCCCCCGCCGGGTGTCACAGACCGAGCAGCCGCAGCGGTACAGCGTCCGCCATCGCCTGGGCCCCGGTGTCGTTCGGGTGGATGTGGTCCCCGGCGTCGTACGCCGGCAGCAGCCGGGCCGGGTGCTCCGGGTCGCGCAGTACCGCGTCGAAGTCGAGCACCCCGTCGAACTCGGTCGCGCCTTCGCCACGCAGCCAGGTGTTCACCGCCTGCCGGGTGGCCTCCTTCTCCGGCGTCCACACCCCGGGGCCGCCGTTGCCCTCGTACGGGGTGATGGTGCCGACCAGGCTGGTCAGGCCGCGGGCCTGGGCCTGGCGGTTGAGCTGCCGCAGCGAGCCGATGATGGCCTCCGCGCTGTCGCCGTTCATCCAGATGTCGTTGATGCCCAGGTGGGTGATGAGGGTGCGGACCCCGGTCTGCGGGAAGACGTCCTCGTTGAGCCGGGCCAGGGCGTTCGGGCCAAGCTCGTAGTAGCCGGGGAAGCCACCCGCGCCGGGCTCGGTGCCCTCGTGGTTGAGCCGGTTGCCGGACAGGCTCAGGTTGAGCACGCCCGGGGTGCGGACCTCGGGACGGGCGTCGACGAGCCGCTTGGCCAGCAGGTCCGGCCAGCGCCGATCGGCGTTGACGGTGCTGCCGTTGCCGTCGCCGATGGAGTCGCCGAGCACCACCACCGCGCCGGGGCTGAGCCGGCGTTCCACGTCGATGCCGGAGAGGAACATCCAGCAGCAGTTGGGCCGGATGGTGAAGCCGGTGCCGCCGGCCGCGGTGGTCAGGTCGCCCGCGCCGATGAAGTTGGTGACCCGGGACTGCCCGTGGAAGCTGACGGGGCCGGTGAGCACCGGGAAGTAGAGGGTGACGACCAGGTCCTCCTGCTCCGCCACCGGGAAGGCCAGCGGGTCGCTGAGCAGCTCGGCACCCTTGTTGATGGTGGCCGACGCGGCGCCGTTGAAGGTCAGCGGGCGGACGCTGGCCGGATCGATGTCAGACAGGTCGTCGGGGGTGGTGGTGTCGGGCCGGGCGACGGTGGCGTGCCCGACCTGCACGGCCTGCTCGCCGTAGAGGTTGGTCAGCCGGACCCGGAGCCGGTCACCACCGACGGTGGTCTGCACGGGCATCCGGATGCTCTGGTTGTTCAGGCCGGTGTTGGTCAGGCCGACGGTGTTGCCACGGGTCACCGCGGCGGCCCAACTGCCCGCCCACTCGGTACGCCCCGGCAGGGCGCCCTCGCTGTCGGCGGGGCCGGCGCTCGCGGTGACGGCCGGGGCGCCGGCGACCAGCATCGTTGCGGCGAAAGCTATGACGTGCCATCTCTTCGGGGTCGGCATGGATCCTCCATCGTTGGCAGCCCCGGGCGCGGCACGATCGGCGACTCCGCCCGGGCGATGGACCGGAAACTAGCCGCCGCCGATGACGAGCGTCAATCAACCTGATCGACATGATCGAATGTCCGCCGGGCGTCCGGGGCCACCGTTCGGCTCTGTCCTGTCCGGACCCGCGGGCCTAGTCTCGAAGCCGGCGGCGGTGCGGTCGCCGACCCTGGCACCTGTCGTCGCGTCCCGGCTCCGACCTGCCCGGACGCTGTTCTCGACGGTCGTCGTGGCGCCCCGCGCGGGCGGGCCACCCGCCGACCGCCGGCGGACCACGATGGGGGCTGCGCCATGACTGATCAGCCGAACTACGTGCACGAGGCACTGGACCTGTTCGCCCGCTTCGGCGACCGGGAGGCCCTCGTCGGCGGGGGCCGCCGGATGACCTATGCCGAGGTCGCCGCCGAGGTGCGCGGCCTGGCCGGCGCGCTGCTGCGGCACGGCGTACGACCCGGCGACGCGGTGCTGGTGATGCTCGGCAACCCGGTGGAGGGCCCGCTGCTGCAACTGGCCCTGCACCTGCTCGGCTGCCGGAGCATATGGATCGCCCCGGTGACCTCGCGGCGGGAGGTCGACGAATTCGTCGCCCTGGCCCGCCCCGACGCCTTCGTCCACGACCCGCGCGACCCGGTCGGCGCGGAGATCGCCGCCGGGCTGGCCGCCGTACCGGTGCTCTGCCTCGGGCCGGACGGCGCGGGACCGGACCTCACCGCCGGCGGCGGCGGCGAGCCGGTGGAGCTGCCCGCCGCGGTGCCCGCGCCGGAGTCGTTCCTGCAGACCAGCGGCACCACCGGCACGCCGAAGCTGGTGCACCACCGGGAGAGCTTCTACCGGCAGGTCCTCGCCCTGGCCGCCGATTTCCGGGCGGCCGGCCTCCCGCTGCTGCGGCACCTGTCGCACTCGCCGATGTGGCTGGCCAGCGGCCAGATCACCACGCTGTTCAACCTGTTCACCGGCGGGGTGCTGTTCCTGCGCGAACACTGGGACCCGGCGGCGTTCATCCGGACCGTCGACGCCGAGCGGCTCACCTCCACCTTCGTCACCCCGCCGATGCTCTACGAGGTGCTCGACCATCCGGCGCTGGACGGCGCCGACTTCTCCGCCATGTTCATGTTCAACGTGGGCGCCGGGCCCGCCGCGCCCGCCCGGCTGCGGCAGGCGATCGCCCGCTTCGGCCCGTGCCTGCGCATCGTGTACGGGCTGAGCGAGGCCGTGGTGATCTGCGCCCTGCCGGGGCTGACCGACGACCCGGAGCACCCGGAGCGGCTGCGCTCCTGCGGCCGGCCGTACGGGGACGTGGCGGTGGAGATCCGCGACGGCGACGGCCGGGTGCTGCCGCCCGGCGAGGACGGCGAGGTGTGGGTACGCACCAAGCTGAGCTTCGCCGGCTACCACGGGCAGCCCGAACTCACCGCCGAGACGCTGGTCGACGACTGGGTGCGGACCCGGGACATCGGCCACCTCGACATCGACGGCTACCTCTACCTGGTCGACCGGCTCCAGGACCGGATCCTCACCCGGCAGCGGAGCTGGCCGATCTACTCCCGCCCGATCGAGGACGTGCTCGCCGGCCACCCCGAGGTACGCGCCGCCGCCGTGATCGGCGTGCCGGACCCGGTGGCCGGTGAGCTGCCGCACGCGTACGTGGTGCCCGCCCCTGGGGCGACGGTGACCGGGGACGAGTTGATCGCGCTGGTCACCCGGGAGCTGAGCGAGACCTGGGCGCCCGGCGCGGTGGAGTTCGTCGACGCGCTGCCGCTCAACCGCTCGGCGAAGGTGGACAAGCGCGCCCTGCGCGCCCGGTACGCCGCGGCCCATCCGACCGACGCGGACGCGGTAGGCACCGTGATCGGCAGCTCGGCGTGACCCCGCGCCGGGAACTGTTCACCCTGGTCGGCGCGGACCTGCTGTCCAACCTGGGCACCCGGATCTCGGTGGTGGCCATCCCCTGGCTGGTGCTGGAGACCACCGGCAGCCCGACCCGGATGGGCCTGGTCGCGGCGGCGGAGACCCTGCCGTACATGCTCTCCAGCGCCCTCGCGACCCCGTGGGCGGACCGGTTCGGGGTCCGCCGGACCGCCGTCACGGTCGACGCCGCCAGCGCGGCGGCGATGGCGGTGGTCGCGCTGGCCCCCTGGCTGGGGTTCGGGGCGCTGCTGGTGCTGGTCGCGGTGGCCGGCGGGCTGCGCGGCATCGGCGACCGGGTCAAGCACGTGCTGTTCAAGCCCGCCGCCGAGCGGGCCGGCGTGCCGCTGATCCAGCTCACCTCCGCCTACGACGGGCTGAGCCGGGGCATGACGCTGTTCGGGGCGGTGCTCGGCGGGCTGCTCATCGACTGGGTGGGGGTGACCCGGGCGATCTGGATCGACGCGGCCACGTTCGCGGTCTGCGCGCTGCTCATCGGGGTGCTGGTCCGGCCGCCCGCCCCGGCGGAGCCGGCGCCGCGGGAAAGCTACCTACGGGCGCTGCGCGGCGGCTTCGGCTACCTGCGTACCGACCGGACGCTGCTGACCATGCTGGTGGTGGTCTCGGCGGCCAACATGTTCGCCAACGC
Organism: Micromonospora sp. RTBAU3-60; assembly: GCF_054963695.1. Lineage (NCBI taxonomy): Bacteria > Bacillati > Actinomycetota > Actinomycetes > Micromonosporales > Micromonosporaceae > Micromonospora > Micromonospora sp. RTBAU3-60. Next base: position 12,169 of record NZ_JBUEGB010000047.1, read on the forward strand.
CAGCGTCGCGGTGTGGATCCCGCTCTGGGTGGACCGGGTGCTCGGCGACCCGGCCGGCTTCGGCCTGATGCTCGGGGTGTTCTCCGGCGGGGCGCTGCTGGGCAACCTGCTGTTCACCCTCGCCGGGACGCGGCTGCCCCGCCGGTCGACCTTCGCGCTGGGGCTGGCGCTCAGCGGCGCACCCCGGCTGCTGGCGCTCGCCCTCAGCGACGAACTGGCGGTGGTGCTCACCGTGACATTCCTGTCCGGGGTGGCCATCGCGGCGGTGAACCCGCTGCTCGGTGCGGCCCTGTACGAGCGGGTGCCGGCGTCGCTGCAGACCCGGGTGCTGGGCATCTCCGGGTCGGTGGCCTTCCTCGGCCTGCCGGTGGGGGCGCTGCTCGGCGGCTGGTCGGTGGCGGCCCTCGGGCTGACCCCGGCGCTGCTGGTGATGGCGGTGGCCTGTCTGGCGCTGACCGTGGGGCCGCTGCTGCTGGCCCGGTCGCGCGCCGACCGCCCCGCAGCCGAACCAGCGGTGTCCACGCCGGCCTGAGCCGGGCCGCCCTCGGCAGTAGCGCAGCAGCACCACGCCGTTACCGAACCGGCGGTTCTCCGCCGGCTCCAGGTCCAGCCGGGTGCCCGCCGGGAAGAGCGGCGAGGGCTGACCGGCGCCACGGGCCGGGCGCCGGCCAGCCCGGTGCCCGGCGGTCAGTCCAGGTCGGTGCAGACGTTGTGGGTCGTGCCGTGCACCATGGTGAGGGTCTTGTAGTACGTCGGGGAGAACTCGAGGACGTACTGCCCGTCAATGCGCCACAGGCCGCGCGGGCGGGTGCCCGCGTTCTCGCCGAAACCGGCCAGGATCGGCCCGGTCGCGTACCAGGTCATCGAGCCGTCCGCCGCGTGCTCGACCATCGCGCTGCCGCTCACGTCGACCACCGTGCTGGCCCCGGTCGCGGTGTTCGTCACCCGGGTCAGCAGGTCGCCCTGGTACATCTCCCGGCGCGGCGAGCCGTCCGGAAACTCGGCCAGCACCAGCTTGCGGACCTCGTCCACCACCGCCTCGACCCGGATCGGGAAGTCGCAGCGCGCCCCGGCGGGCATGCTGTACGGCGTCTGCGGAGCCGGCAGCCAGCCGTGCCCGCTCTCGTCCCCGGCCGCGACCGCCGGGGGGCTGGACACCGCGGCCGCCAGCGCACCCGCGACGAGGGCGGACCCGAGGCTGACCAACTTGATTAGGAATCGTCAGTGATCATAGATTGGCGTGTGGGCCGCGACGCTTCGTTTTTGGGCTGGTTCGGGGGAGATTCCGGTGACGTGGGTCGGGTGTGAGCCGTGGTTCTCCTGGATTGATGTTGAGGCGATGAGTCGGTGAGCGGGAAGCTGCCGCTGGCCGAGGGGGAGACGTCCTATACCGCGTGTGCCCGCAGCCTGGTGCGCGCGGGTGTGGACGAGAAGACCGGCGAGGTGCTGTCGCAGGCCGCGGTTGCGCAACGGGTCGGCTGGTGTGCCGATCTGGTGGCGGGCATGGTGTCCGGCCTGTTGGTTGAGCACTGGAACACCGCGGATGTGGACGTGCTGGCCTCCGGACACGACGCGGGCGGCCGGAAACTTCCGTCGAATGCGTGGATGGCGCTGCGGCGCCTGGGCTGGACCGTCACCACACCGGAGGGTGTGAAGGTCAATGACCGGATCGTGCGCATGGCCCAGGAGCAGGCGGGGCGTGCCCTACGTTCCGGGAAGTGGCGCGCTGATCTGACCGCCGGGGTCCTGGCGTCCTGGCCGGCAGATCCCCGTAAGCGCACCGCACGGGAGTGGGAGCAGGTTCGGGCGTCGATCCCTGGCGGGGAGCATCTGCCGTCCAGCGTCATCAAGTCCCGCACTCGGCAGGCTGCGAAGTTCCGTGCCGTCAATGGCCGTCTGCCGGTGCACGTGTGGAGCGTCGGCGGGCACCCGGCGCTCGACTTCTGCAACACCTTCGCCGGCTGGGCACACCCGGCGCCCCCACCCGGCGCCGAGTGGCTGCGCAGCTACCGCATTCTGGCCGTGTGGGGCGGCCACGTCGGGCTGGTCGACGACGTGGCGGTGACCCGGCTCATCGAGCTGGCCCGGCGGGATCCCCGCGAGGCCGCCGCCGTGCTCGACGAGGCCCGGGCGCTGCGTGCCCGGCTGTACGCCTGCCTCACCGACCCGGGCGACCACCGCGCCTTCGATGCGGTGGCCCGGCACGCCGAGGCGGCCGCGCAGATGCAGGTGTTCCGCCGTGGACCGGACGGCCGCGGCCGGTGGTGGCCGGACCTGCGGGCCGGGCTGCGGCTGCCGATGCACGCCGCCGCCTGGAGCGCCGCCGAACTGCTGGCCGACCCGCGCCGGCTCACCATCCGGGCCTGCCCCGACCCGGCGTGCGGCTGGCTGTTCCTGGACGACAGCGGGATGCGCCGGTGGTGCAGCCTCGGCACGTGCGGCCGCTCGGGCGCGCAGGACCTGTGCCGGACCGCCTGACCCACTATGGTCGACCCATGGCGACCTGGGACGACGTACGCCGGATCGCGCTCGCCCTGCCGGAGACCACCGAGCGCGGCAGCCACGACGACCGGCCTGCCTGGCGGGTCCGGGACAAGCCGTTCGTCTGGGAGCGTCCACTGCGCCGCGCCGACCTCGACGCCCTCGGCGACGCCGCTCCCGACGGCCCGATCCTCGGCGTCCGGGTGCCCGACCTCGGCGCCAAGGAGGCGCTGCTGGCCGACGACCCCACGATCTACTTCACCACCCCACACTTCGACGGATACCCGGCCGTGCTGGTCCGGCTCGACCGGGTCGACGTCGCGGAGCTGGCCGAGCTGATCAGCGAGGCGTGGTACGCCCGCGCCCCGAAGCGGCTCGCCGCCGCCCACCGGGCGGAGACCCGGTGAGCGCCCTTCCGCGGCCCGGCTCGCCGTCAGTGCGCCGGGGGCACGCGGTGGCCGGGATCGTCTTCGACATGGACGGCACGCTGATCGAGTCGCACGCGGTGGTGCCGGCGGCGTACCGGGCCGCCATCGTGGACGGCGGTGGGCCGGCGCTCTCCGACGCCGAGATCATCGCCGGGTACCCGCTCGGCCCACCGGCCGCGCTGCTGTCCCACCTGCTCGGGCGCCCGGCCACCGACGCGGACCTCGCCGCCTACCACGCTCACCTGGCCACGCTCGCCGAGCAGGTCACCGTCTATCCCGGCGTGGCGGACGTGCTCGCCGACGTCGCCGGCCGGGTGCCGGTCGGCCTCTTCACCGGGGCCAGCCACCGGGCCGCCGAGATTCTGCTCGACCGGGCCGGGCTGCGCGGACACTTCCGGGTGGTCCTCGGCGGTGACGAGGTCGCGCGGCCCAAGCCGCACCCGGACGGCGTCCGGCTGGCCTGCCGGCTGCTGGGGCTGGCTCCCCGCCACGCCGCGTACGTGGGTGACTCGCCGCTCGACCTGCGGGCCGCCCGGAGCAGCGGCGCCGTCGCGGTGGCCGCCGGCTGGGGCCACCAGTACGACGCCGCGGAGCCGGCGGACCTGGCCGCCGGCCGGCCCGAGGAGCTGCTGGCGCTGCTCGGCTGAGCGCGGTCAGCCCGGCCGGCGCAGCGCGACGTCGACCGCCTCGTCCGGCGTGTCCACGTGCCGCGGGCCGGGCAGCGGGTCGCCGGCCGGGTCGAGGACCCGCCAGCCACCGAGCACGGCCACCGGTACGCCGCGCCGCATCGCCAGGGCCACCTCGCTGAGCGTCCCCCACGAGCCGCCGACGGCGATCACCGCGTCGGCGCTCCACACCAGGATCGCGTTGCGGGCCTGCCCCATGTTGGTCACCACCGCCGCCGACACGTCGGCCTCACCCGGGTCGGTGCCGTCGTCGGGGCGTACCCCGATCACCAGGCCACCGTGGGCCCGGGCGCCGGCGGCGACGGCGGCCATCACCCCGCCGCCCCCGCCACAGAAGACGGTCACCTGGCGCTCGGCCAGCAGCTCGCCGACCCGGCGGGCGTACGCCACCTCGGCCGGGGTCGCCGACGCGGGTCCGCAGACCGCCACCTGCACCATTGCCGGCTCACCCCTGGCGCGAGGATATCGCCGGCGTACGTTCCCGGGCGTGCGCCACGCGCCGCGTCCGCTGGATCGGTGCTCTTACCATCGCCCCTGTGAGACGTACCCGGGAGGAGTTGGCGGCCTCACGGTCGGGCGGGCGCGGGTTCGACGCTGGCATGTGGGCGATACTCGCCGTCCCTGTGCTGTTCCTGCTCGGGCTGACCCTCGGCGGCGTGCTCCTGCTGGTACGCGGCGTCGACGCCACTCTCGCCGAGTATTCGGGAATGCCTGGGCGGGTGGAGGTCACCCGCTGCACCCCCGACGGGCGCGTGGAGGGGCGGTGGCACTGCTCCGGGACATTCGTGGCGGACGACGAGGCATTCCACATCCGGGACGTCACGATCGAGCCCTACCTGGAGGAGCGTCCGACCGCGCCGGTCGACGTGCGGGTCAGCGGCCGGGACGCCACGCAGGCATGGACGTCGAGCGGCGTACCGTTCACCGCGATCGGTGGTGGGCTGGCGTTCCTCGGCATCGTGGCCTGGGGAATGTGGTCCTGGTTCCGGGACGACGACCCGGAGGAGGGGCTGTCGAAGCGGGCCCGTCGCCGCCTCGAACGGCAACGCAAGGGGCGGGCTGGTCCTCCGCAACTGGGCAACCGGGCTCGCCGCCGGCGGCGCAAGCGACGCCTGGACCAGCGTCAGGGCGACGTCCCGACGTGACCAGCCCTTCCACGTCCGTCCGCGTGTTTTCCAAGCTGCCGTCTCTCGCTCCCGTCGGATAGCGTGCCGTCATGCCATCGACGTTGAGCGAAGCGACCGACCCGCACTGCCTTCGGGAAGGCGAGAGCGCGGCGCTGCTGCGGGGGCATCCGTGGCGGCGATTCGTGGTGCTGGGCGACAGCGTGGCCGAGGGGCTGTGCGAGCCGGTCGACGGCTACCCCGACCTGCAGTGGGCCGACCGGATCGCCGCCGAGCTGCGCGCGGTCCAGCCCGCGCTGGTCTACCGGAACCTGGGGCGGCGCGGGCTGCGCGCGCACGAGGTGCGGGCGGCCCAGCTGGCGCCGGCGCTGGCGTTCGGCCCCGACCTGGCGCTGGTGGTGTGCGGCGGCAACGACGCCTTCCGGCCCGGGTACGACCCGGACGCGGTGGACGCCGAGCTGGGCGCGATGATCACCGCCCTCCAGGACGCCGGAGCGGACGTGATCACGGTCGGCATGTTCGACGTCTCGCACAGCCCCGCCGTCCCCGAAGCGCTCCGCGCCGGCCTCGGCGAGCGGATGCGTCGACTCTCGGCCCACACCGGACGGCTGGCCGAACGGCTCGGCACCCTGCACGTGCACCTCACCGACCATCCGGCCGTCGCCGACCCGTCGCTGTACAGCAGCGACGGCCGGCACGGCAGCGCCCGCAGCGACGCCATCGCCACCGCCGAGACCCTCCGGGTGCTGGGCACCCGCGTCACCGGCTCGCCACGCCGCGTGTCGAACGGGGCACAGATCGAACGCCGGTGATGGCACAATCCCGAAATGCCGCCTCTGTTCGCGACGACCCGTCCCGCCGCGTCCATCAGCGACCACGGCCTGTTCGACGCGGTCGAGGACGCCCTACCGGCCCTGGGGTCCGCCGACCCGGTGGTGCCCGACAACGACGCCGGCGCGCTCGGCTGGGGGCTCGCCTGGCGGATGCAGGCGTACCTGCTCATGGCGGAGGCGACCGGCGACCCGAGCCACCTCGGTCGCCTGGTGCGCATGGCGGACGCGGTCATCGCGGCGCGGGACCACCTGCGGGGCGTGCGGGACCACCGCGGCCTCAGCCTGCCGGTGTGGAGTTCCGCCGGCAAGTTCACCGTGGCCACCGCCGTGGTCCCGGACGCGGCCGGCGCCCCGGCCCTGCGCGTGCACCACTGTCCACCGCACGGGGTGAAGGCCACTGTCCAGGTCACCCCGGTCGGGGACGACCGATTCGCGCTCACGGTCACCCCGGCCGGTGACCGGCCGCCGATCGTGCTGGCGGACCTCAGCCTCGCTCCCACCGATCCGCGACGGGCCGACCGGGTGGCCTACGAGCAGCACAGCGCCGACGCGCCGGTGACCGTGGACCTGCTCGCCCCGCCGCCGGGCACCGCGGCGGCGGCGGCGACCGGCTCGCCCGACGTTCGCCGGATCCAGCCCGGCAGCTACCGGTGCCGGCCCGCCCGGGTGGCCCTGGCCGCGCAGACCGGGATGATCACCTACCCGCTCGCCGGTCTCGCTCGGCTCGCCCGCGAACGGCCCGACCTGGTGCCCGCCGCCGTCGCCGCGCGCACCGACGACTATCTCGCGGTGGCGCACGAGGCGCTGGCCGTGCACGACCACCAGTGGCGGGTCTCGGCCGACGGGGAGGGCTACCACGTCTGGTTGCCGGACGAGCCGGTCGGGTTCGCCGGGGCCGAACTGCCCACCAATGAGTTCCTCGCCGTCGGACGGACGCTGATCCAGCTCGCCGCCGCGACCGGCGACCGTGGCTACGTCGACCGCGCGGCCGCCATGGCCCGCACCCTGCGCCGGCAGATGCAGCTCCGGAGGGGTGCCCTGGTGTGGTCGTACTGGCCCTCGTTCGGCCGGGTCTACCGCGGCTGGGCGAAGACCGGCGACCCGGTCCGGGACGGCTCGCGCTACCGTCCGCAGTTCCACGGGGTGACGTCGGCCGAGGACGTCACCCACGCACTGCTCGACATCGACTTCGCCGTGCTGTACCACTCGACGCCCCGGCTGCCCGAGGTCTTCTCGGAGACCGACATGCGGGCCCTGGCGCGTACCTTCACCCACCACGTGCGCGTGCGCCGCCTCGGCCGGCGGCCGACCGTGCGCCGCGACGTCAGCGGCGCCGGTCGACCCGGCACGGCACGCCACGAGGCGCATGTCGCCGGGTGGCTGCCGCTGCGCCGCTGGGATCCCACGGTGGCGAAGGCGGTTTCCGCCGTCCAGCGCAGCCGCCGTCCGGTGCCGCCGATGGCCGTCGACGCCTACTGCGCCGCCCTCCTCACCCGTTGGCGCCACCCCTGACCCGGTTCAGTCGGTGAGGAGGACGCCGGTCATGAGGACGCCGCGGGCCAGGTTGAGCACCGGCTCGCAGCCCGGGTAGCCGACCCGGGCCAGGGCGCCGGAGCCGGTCCGGCCGAACAGGTACGGGGCCAGGCTGTACGGCACCGCGGCGCGGACCGTCTCCCCGGTCTCGATCTGCACGAAGTCCATCGCCACCCGGTCGGCCTCGTGGTAGCGCTGCAGGATGTTGCCGCCCGCGTCGATCGCGGCGCGGACGCCGTCCTCCCAGGCCACCGCGCTCATCTCCCGGCCGATCAGCACCCCGTGCCCGGCCGAGCCACCGGCCGGTTTCGCGACCAGGTCGGCCTGCTCGGCCAACGCGCGGTCCAGTTGGTCGGCGGTGAGCGCCACGGTGTGCGGGACGTACCGGCGGATCAGCGCCTGGTCGGTCTCCGACAGCAGCGGAAGGTCGGCCCAGAGCCAGGCGTAGTTCAGCTTGTTGCTGAGCAGCCAGGCGGCGGTGCTGACGAACATCGGCAGGGTGCCGGCCGCGAGGGCCCCGGCGACGGCGTCCAGGCCGGCGCTGGGGGTGACCCGGTTGGGCACGAACAGCCGGAACAGCGCGTCCACCGGGCCGCCGCCGACCACGAGCCGCCGCTCCTCGTCGAGGGTGGCGGTGGAGAGCGGGGCGATGACCAGGTCGATGCCGAACCGCTTGGCCTGGTCGGCGAGCGGGGAGAGGATCCGGATGAACGTCTCCGGGTCGTCCAGCCCCGGGTATTCCGCGTCGAAGTCCATCAGCAGCGCCACCCCGGCCCCGTCGGCCAGCCCGAGGGTGTCCCGGATCGCCACGAACCGCTGGTCCAGCAGGGACGGCGCCGGGCGGACCGGCAGCCCGTCGAGCAGGCCGTGTTCCCGGTAGAGGTCGGCGTACCGGTAGATCACCGTGTCCGCGTCGAAGCCGCCGCCGAGGCTGCTGTCGATGTTGTACTCCACGATGCACGGCACCCCGCCGGAGAGCAGCACGTCCGGCCGGTACGCGGCGAGCAGCCCCTCGTGCAGCGGCTCGTCCTCGTCGAGCAGTTTGGTCTCCCCCGCCGGCACGTCGAGCAGCCGGCGCAGTTCCCCGGCGGTGCGGGCGCGCCGCTGGCACGCCTCCAGGATGAGCTGGGCGATCCGGTCGCAGACCTCGTTCAGCTCGCGGAACGCGTCGGCGGTGAGCACCGGCGGCCGAGCCAGCCGCCACTGCTTGTTGTACGTCGCCCGGCCGTGGTAGATCCGCGCCCACTCGGCGGCGCCGGCGGCCACCATCGCCCGGCGGGTCGGCTCGGGAAGGTCCGTCCACGCCTGCTCGGCGGGCGGCCACGGGTAGTTCGGGTCCATCGGTCAACCGTCCTTCATGGTGAGTTGGATGGCGGCGGTGAGCTGGTCACGGCCGGGCTGCACGGCCCGGTCCAGGGCGGGTGCGAAGGGCAGCACGGCGCCGTCCGGGCGGGTGACCCGGCGGGGCGGCGCGAGCAGCCGCACCCGCTCGACCACCGTGGCGATGATCTCGCCGGCGATGCCGCAGGACCGGTTGGAGTCGTCCACCACGACGAGACGCCCGGTGCGCGACACCGACCCGACCAGCCCGTCCCAGTCGAACGGGTACAGCGTCCGGGGGTCGAAGACCTCCACCGACACCTGGTCGGCCAGCTCGTCGGCGACGGCGAGCGCGTCGTGCACCAGGTGCCCGACCGCCACCACGGTGACGTCCGTTCCCGGGTGCCGCACCACGCCCCGCCCGAGCGGCACCGGCGCCAGGTCCGCGACGTCGGCCCGCACGTCGAGGGCCCCGGCGGGGGCGAAGACCACCACCGGGTCGTCGCAGCGGATCGCCGACACCAGCAGCCCGTACGCGTCGGCCGGGGTGGCCGGCACCACCGTGGTCACCCCGACGTGGGCGAAGAGGCTGTACGGGTGGTCGGAGTGCTGCCCGGCCCAGCCGGTCCGGGAGCCGGAGCCGGGCACCAGGTAGGTGACCGGCACGGCGCACTGCCCCCCGGTCATCAGTGGGAACTTGTGCGCGTGGTTGACGATCTGCTCGAAGACCAGGAAGAGCAGCGACGGGATCTGGAACTCGAGCACCGGTCGCAGCCCGGCCAGCGCGGCGCCGGTGGCGAAGCTGGTGAACGCCTGCTCGGACAGCGGGGTGTCGACGACCCGCTCCGGCCCGAACCGCTTGAGCAGCCCGGAGGTGACGTTCGCGGCGGCGACCCGGATGTCCTCGCCGAGCAGGAAGACCGACTCGTCGCGGGTCATCTCGTCGGCGAGCGCCCGGGTGAGCGCCCTGCGGTAGGAGAGCCGGGGCATCAGCCACCTCCGGTCCGGGCGGTGAGCCCGCTGGCGTACAGGTGCTCCAGTGCCGCGGCCGGGTCCGGGGGCGGGCTGGCCAGGGCGTACGCGACGGCCGCGGCGAGGGTCGCCTCGACCTCGGCGTCGACGGCCGCCCGGGCCGCCGCGGGCAGCCGGGCGCCCTGGATGTCGACCGGGTCCCGGGACCGGCCGGCCGCCACCTCCTCCGGCGGGCGGTAGTCGAGGCGTACCGCGTGCTCGAAGGTGTGGTGGGCGTCGAACCGGTAGGTGTGCGCCTCGACCAGCTCCGGGCCGCCACCGGCGCGCATCCGGGCGACGGCGGCGGCGGTGGCGTCGCGTACCTGCTCGGGGTCCTGCCCGTCCACGACGGTGGCCGGCATGCCGAACGCGGCCGCGCGGCCGGCGATGGTGCCGGCGACCGCGCCCGCGACGGGCATGGTGGTGGCGTAGCCGTTGTTCTCGCAGACGAACAGCACCGGCACCCGCCAGAGCGCGGCCAGGTTGAACGCCTCCAGCAGCATTCCCTCGTTGACCGCGCCGTCGCCGAAGAAGGTAGCCCCGACGAGGTCGTCGCCGCGCCGCCGGCGCGCCCACACCGCTCCGGTGAGGATCGCGCCGGCGGCCCCGACGATGGCGTTGGCGCCGAGCACCCCGACGCCGAAGTCCGCGGCGTGCATCGACCCGCCCCGGCCCCGGTTGAGCCCGGTGACCCGGCCGCAGAGCTCGGCGAGCATCCGGGCCGGGTCGGCGCCCTTCGCGAGCACGTGCCCGTGCCCGCGGTGGGTGCCGGTCACCAGGTCGCCGTCGCGCAGCGCGGCGCAGACCCCGGCGGCGATCCCCTCCTGCCCGAGGTACGGGTGGATGCCGCCGACGATCTCCCCGGCGCGGACCAGCTCGATGGCCCGCTCCTCGAAGCGGCGGATCAGCCGTACCGTCTGGTAGAGCCGGACCGGGTCGGCGCCGGTCACGTCGGCCGGTGGGCGCGGTCGCGCCAGATGACCGGGCAGATATCGGGGTCCGCGTAGTCCGGCCGGCCGTCGGGGGTGCGGCGGACCAGCACGTCGTGGTTGTACGCGGCGAGCGTGCCGTCGGAGAGCGGATACTCCCGCCAGGCGTTGCCCCCGTCCTGCAGGTGCAGCGAGATCGCCCGGCGGGGCCGGCCGCTGACGTTCGCGCCGCTGCCGTGGTAGATCCGGCAGTGGTGGAAGCTCATGTGCCCCTTGGGGATGACCATGGGGATCTTGCGGATCTCCGCGTGGTTGTGCGCGGCGTTCTCGGCGAGCATCACCTCGAGCTGGTCGCGGTCCCGGTCGGCGAAGTGTCGGACCACGGTGTCGTCGGCGCCGATCTCCTGCCAGCGGTGCGACCCGTCGACCATGGTGATGGTGCCCATCTCCTCCCCGCAGTCGTGGAAGGGGATGAACGCGGTGAGCATGCGCTCCGACGACAGGGCCGCCCAGTAGTGCTTGTCGAAGTGCCAGGGCACGATGTTGGACGGCTCGCCGGCGACCGGCGGCTTGTAGATCAGCGTGGACTGGAAGACGCGGATCTCCGCGGCCTCGGCCAGCCGGGCGGCGACCGCCCCGATCAGCGGCTTGCGCAGGATCCGGCCGATGACGTCGTGCTCGTAGTGCACGTAGTCGTTGTGCCGCTGCACGTCGCCTTTCGCCGGCTCCCAGTAGGCCAGCTTCGGCGGCCGCACCGGCAGCCGCCGGTCGCGTTCCCCGGCGTAGTAGCGGTCGGTCGCCGCGAGCAGCTCGTCCACCTCGTCGTCGGTGAGCAGCTTCTTCGACAGGTACCAGCCGTGTTCGGCGTAGTGGCGCACGTCCTCGTCGGACGGCAGCAGCGCCGTCTCCTCGGCGGTCAGTTCCGGATGTGTGGTGGTCATGCCCCAACCCCTCCCGCGGTGGCGGTCGCGACGGCGGCGCTCGCCCCCGCCGCGGCCAGTTCCCGTTCCTTGGCCTCGTAGAGCGCCTTGATGTTGCCGCTGCCGAAGGTGCGCGCCCCGCGCCGCTCGATGAGTTCGAGGAAGAGGGTGCGGCGCACGTGCATCGACTCGGTGAAGATCTGCAGGAGCTGGCCCCCGTGGTCGGAGTCGACCAGGATGCTCAGGTCGCGCAGCCGGTCCAGCGGCGCGTCGACCGGCCCGACGCGTTGCTCCAGGTCGTCGTAGTAGGTGGCCGGGGTGCCGGCGAAGCGCACGCCCCGCTCGGCGAGGGCGCCGACCGCGGTGACGATGTCGTCGGTGCGCAGCCCCAGGTGCTGCACCCCCGCGCCGGCGTGCCAGCGCAGGAAGTCCTCGATCTGCCCGGGCCGGCGGCTGGTGTCCGGCTCCAGCAGCACCACGGTGACCCGCTCGGACGGGCTCTGCACCACCTTGGAGTTCATCGCCTGCCCGGCGACCTCGATGTGCTCCTCGAAGATCTGCGCGAAGCCGAACACCCGTTCGTAGTGCGCGACCGTCTCGTCGAGCTGCCCGGGCGGCACGCAGACCGCCAGGTGGTCGATCTCGGCGAGCAGCTTGTCGTCGCCGCCGGCGGGCAGCGACTCCACCGCGCCCGGCAGGAACTCCGTCCGGTCGCCGCGCCGCTCGACCAGCCGGTGCACCACGTCGCCGAAGCCGCCCACCTCCGCGGTCACCACCTCGGCGTCCGCCCCGGTGAAGGTGCGCGGCGGGGTCACCTCGGTCGCCCCCCGGTCCACCAGCTCCGCGTACGCCCCGGCGGCGTCGTCGACCTCGAGGGCGACCACCGCGATGCCGTCGCCGTGCCGTTGCACGTACGCCGACGCCGGGTGCTCGGCGGTCAGCCCGGAGGTGAGCAGCATCCGGATGTCGGCCTGCGCCAGCAGCAGCGAACGCTGGTCGGCCAGCCCGGTCTCCGGGCCGCCCTGGCCGCGCAGCCGGAACCCGACCGCGGTGCCGAAGTAGAAGGCGGCCTGCCGGGCGTCCCCCACGTACAGTTCGATGTGGTCTATACCGTTGATGTTCATCTGTCAGCCTTTCCCCATGTCCCCCCGTGACTGCCGATCCGGGCCTGCGCCGCCCGGGGTGGAACGTCGCATCACCTCCCCGCTCCGGCGGCCGGCGTCGCGGCACCGGCGGCCCGCCGCGCCGCTGACGACCACTCCGGCTCGGCGCGGCTGTCGCCGCGCCGCGACCCGGAGCCGTCGCCGGCCACCCGGCGGAGCAGCAGGCTGACGTTCTGGCCGCCGAACCCGAACGAGTTGGTCAGCGCGTACTCGGCCCGGGTGCTGCGGGGCGCGGCGCGGATGTGGTCCGCCACGCAGTCCGGGTCCGGGTCGTCGAGGTGGTAGGTGGGCGGCAGCAGCCCGCGGCCGAGCGCGAGCGCGGTCGCCGCGGCCTCCAGCACTCCGGAGGCGCCCAGCAGGTGCCCGGTGAGCGCCTTGGTGGAGCTGACCGGCACGCCCCCGACGCCGAACACCTGGGCCAGCGCGGTGGTCTCGGCGATGTCGCCGAGCTTGGTGCCGGTGCCGTGCGCGTTGACGTAGCCGACCTGGCCCGGTTCGGCGCCCCCGCCGGCCAGGGCGCGGCGCATGCACCCGGCCGCCCCGGCGCCGTCCGGTCGTGGCGCGGTCGGGTGGTACGCGTCGGTGTTCACCCCATACCCGGCGACCTCGGCGTAGCCGGTGACGCCCCGGGCGGCGGCGTGCTCGGCACGCTCCAGCACCAGCAACGCCGCCCCCTCGGCCAGGACGAAACCGTTGCGCCGCTTGTCGAACGGGCGGCTGGCCTCGGTCGGCTCGTCCCAGCCCCGGGCGAGGGCTCGGGCGTTGCCGAAGGTGTCGGCGAAGGTCGGGAACAGCGGCGCCTCGCTCGCCCCGCAGAGCACCACGTCGGCCTCGCCGGCCCGGATGAGCCGTACCGCGTCGGCGACGGCCTGCGCGCCGGACGCGCACGCCGTGCCGACCGACGAGCTGTAGCCGCGGATCCCGTGCGCGATGGCGATCCGGGCCGAGGGCATGTTCGGCAGGATCCCGGTCAGCAGATACGGGCTGACCGCGGCGCGGCCCCGGGCGGCCCGGGCGAGCACCTGGCTCTCCAGGGTGGACATGCCGCCGACCCCGCCGACGATCACTCCGATCCGGTCCGGGTCGACGTCCCGCCCCACCTCGATGCCGGCGTCGGCGAGCGCCTCGGCGGCGGTGATCAGGGCCAGCAGCACGATCCGGTCGAGCACCTTCGTCTCCGGCCCGGAGGCGACGCTGCGCGGGTCCACCTCCGGCAGCACCCCGGCCACCTCCAGGCAGTCCCGGGCCGGATGCCCCTCGGGCGGGCGGCGCAGCCCGGACCGGCCGGTGGTGAGTGCGTCGAAGGTCTCCTCGACGCCCCGGCCGGCCGGGGTGAACAGCCCCATGCCGGTGATGACGGCGGTCATGAGGAGTACTCGGTCAGGTAGTGCTCGCGCAGCGCGACCTTGCGGACCTTGCCGGTCACGGTGACCGGGAGGTCGTCGGTGCGGACCGGCACCACCCGGCGCAGGGTGGCCCCGACGTCCGGCCCGAGCGCGGCCCGGATCCGCTCGGTGCGGTCCTCGGCCGGGTCCGCGCCGGCGGCCAGTTCGAGCAGCACGTCGGTGACGACGGCTCCGAGTCGCGGCGCGGCGTCGGACACGGCTCCGTCGTCGTCCTTGACGATCACCACTGTGCAGTCGGTGACGTCGGCGCAGGCGGCGAGGATCCGCTCCTCGGACAGCGCGGTGAAGAAGCGCTTCCCGTCGCCGGCGTCGACCGAGTCGACGGCCCGGTCCAGGTGGTAGTAGCGCCCCTCGTCGTCGGCGTACACCAGGTCACCGGTGAGGTACCAGCCGCGCAGCCGGGACCGGTGGGTGGTGACCGAGTCGTTCCAGTAGCCGCGGAACAGCGACGGCGAGTCGATGCCGAGCCAGCCGACCCGCCCGGGCGGCAGCTCGTCGCCGTCGTCGTCGAGGACGGCGACCCTGGTGAACCGGTACGGGCGGCCGACGCAGCGGCCGTACCGGTTGGTGTCGACGGTGTGGGTGATGTGGAACATGGAGTGCCCCATTTCGCTGGAGCCCAGCCCGTCGATGAAGACCGACCCGGGCACCCGGGTCACCCCGTCGCGGGTCATCACGTCCCGCGAGCCGACCTTGACCAGCCGGCGCACGTGCGGCTCGTGCGAGCAGTCGCCGGTGTTGAACCACAGCCGCACCGAGTCCAGGTCGCACCCGGACAGGTCGAAGCGGGCCAGCTCCGCCCAGGTGACGGAGAACCCGAAGACCCCGTCCGGCCGCCACCGCTGGATCGCGTCGAGCACCCGCTCGCCGTTCTGCTCGGACAGCAGGAACATCTCCGCCCGGTTGCCCAGCGCCTGGTTGACCATCAGCACCGTCGCGGTGTGGGGGGCGGGCAGCGCGTTGAGGATCCGGTTGGTGCCCTGCGCCTGCGGCATGGCCAGCAGGTGCCGGGTGGCGGCGAAGAGGCTGGCGTGCGAGTGCAGCACCGCCTTCGGCACGCCGGTGGTCCCGGAGGTGTGGGTGATGACGACCGGGTCGTCGGGGTGGTGCCGGTGGTGCGCCGGGGCGGCGGCCGGGTCGCCGGCGCCCGCGTCGGCGGGCTGGCCGAGCAGCGGCGCGCCCAGGTCGTGCCCCGCCAGCGCCGCGGCGTGGGCGGCATCGGCGAGCACCCCGGCGGCCCGCAGCCGGCGGATGTACTCGGCGGCGATCTCCGGCCGCAGCTTGCCGTTCATCAGCGCGGGGATCGCGCCGAGCCGGGCCAGCGCCAGGAACGACAGCACCATGTCGGCGGCGCTGCCGGCCCACACGGCGACCGGGTCCCGCCGCCGCACCCCGCGTGCGTGCAGCCAGGCGGCCCGGGCGGTGACCCGCTCGTCGAGCTGCCCGAGGGTCAGCGGTTGCTCGGCCGGGTGGCCGTCGACCGGCGTGTCGAAGGTGAGCCCCGGCCCGTCCGGGTCGGCGCCGTGGGCCAGCACCCGGGCGAGCACGTTGCCCGCGCCGAGTTCGGTGTCGGCGGCCAGCGCGCCGCGTAGTCCCTTCGTCCTCATGGACGCGTTCCTCCCCCCAGCAGCACCGCGGTCGCCTCGCCCGGCGTCCCGTCCGGTGCCTGTTCGATCAGGACCAGCAACGCCTCGTCGGCGTCGCCGTCGTACAGCAGCAGTTCCGCCTCGGCGACGGCGTCGGCCCGCGGTTCCCCGGTCGGGCTCAGGCAGACCACCGGGCCGTCCAGTCCCCAGCGCGCCGCGACGTGCCCGGCGACGCTGTTGGGCACCGACTGGAAGAAGAACAGCGGCCCGACCCGGCCGCCGGCGGCGACCGTGGCCCGGACGTGCTCCGCGCTGGCCCGGTCGCCGCTCGCGCTGACCAGCACGATGGCCGTCCGGTTGCCCGCCGGCCGCGGCCCCGCGCCGTACCGCCGGGTGAGGCAACGGTCGGCGACCGCCGCCACCAGCGGGTGGAACGCCGAGTGCACGAAGCCCGGCAGCGGGGGCGGCGGGCCGTCCCCGGGCTCCGGCCAGCGGGCCTCGGCGAGCACGGTCGGCGCGGTCACGGCACACCGACCAGCAGGGCCGTGTTGGCGCCGCCGAAGGCCGCGTTGAGAGTCAGCGCGTGCCCGGTGGCCGCCGGGCGGGGCGCGTCGGTGATGACGTCCAGCGGGCAGGCCTCGTCCGGGCCGAGGAACCCGGCGTTGACCGGCAGCTTGCCATGCCGCAGGGCCAGCACGGTGACCACCAGTTCGAGCAGCCCGGACGCTTCGAGGGCGTGCCCGTGCACCGACTTGGTGGAGCTGACCGGGATCCGGCCCGCCCGGTCGCCGAGCACCCGGCGCAGCGCCGCCGCCTCGGCGGCGTCGCTGTACGGGGTGCCGGTGGCGTTGGCGTTGACGTAGCCGAGCGCCTCGGCCGGCAGCCCGGCCCGGCGCAGCGCCGCGCCGACCGCCCGGGCCAGCCCGCGCCCCTGCGGGTCGGGCTGACAGGGGTGGTACGCGTCCCCGGCCCGACCCCAACCCCGCACGGTGGCGAGCGAGGAGGCGTCCCGGCCGGCGGCGGCGCTAGCCGACTCCAGCACCACGGCGGCCACCCCGTCACCGAGCAGCAGCCCCTGCCGTCCGGCGCTGAACGGGCGGACCGCCCCGTCGGGGGCGAACGCCCGGCCGGCGTCGAAGAGCGCGTACTGGTCGGGCTCGACCAGGTAGCCGGCCGCGACGACGACCCGGTCCAGGTCGCCCCGGCCGATCAGGGTCGCCGCGTCGGCGACCGCGGTGCTGGCCGACACGCAGGCGGTGGTGTAGACCCGGTGGGCGTCGACCAGCCCGCAGCGCCGAGCCAGGTTCGCGGCGAGCGCGGACACCTCCGGTCCGCCGTGGACGGCGAGGAACAGCGCCGCCCCGGCCCGGTGGGTGCGGTCCAGCCCGGCCGCCCGGCAGGCGGCGTCGACCGCGTCGGCCAGCTCGTCGGCGAGCGGCCCGGCGTCGGGCAGGGTGGCCGCCACGGTGACCCGGCGGCCGGTGGTGTCGAACCGGCGGACCGGCGCGAACGCCGGGGTGCCGGCGAGCACCCCGGCGAGCAGCGCGTCGGCGCCCCTGCCGAGGGCGCTGAGCGCGTGGACGCCGGTGATCCGCAGGTGCTCCCGCTCAGCCATCTGCGGGGGCGGTCAGTGAATGGTGGAACACGGCGAGGGCGTCGTCGACGGTGCGGATGCCGGCGAGCTGGTCGTCGCTGAGCTCCATCCGGCGGTCGTAGCGCTGCTCGACGAGGTGCACCAGCCAGGCCAGCTCCATCGAGCCGATCCGGTCGGGCACCTGGTCGACGGGTTTCGCGGTCAGTTCGGCGAGCATGCTCACCAGGTCAGCTCGCCCCAGGTCGGGCTGACCGGCCATCAGGGGCGGTCGCTCGTCGCGCCGGCCACCCGGTCGGCGACCATCGTGGTGAACTCGCCGACCGTCATCAGGGCCAGCTGCTCCGACTCGTCGTCGGCGAACTTCAGGCCGTACCGGTCCTCCACGCGCACGGCCAGGTCGGCCAGGGCGAGCGACTCGAGATCGACGCCGGAGGGGCCCAGGGTGGTGTCGTCGTCGAGGTCCTCGACGTCGTAGTTCATGTCGGCGAGCTGCTCAATGACGAAGGTGCGGACCTCGTCGCGCATGGCGTTAACCTCTTTCCGTGAGGCAGCTACCGGTGCCCGGTCGGGACACCGTGTACGTGTGGCTCGGCCGTACCGCCGGCGACCAGCGGGAGCTGGCACGGCGGCTGCTGCGGCGCGCGGGTGGCGCACTGCTCGGCCGGTCGGGGGCGGAGCTCGGGGTGCGGCGGGCGCCGGGCGGGCGTCCCGAGGTGCGGGCCGGCGACGGGCGGACGCTGCCGGTGAGCGTGAGCCACGTCGACGGGCTGGTCGTGGTGGCCGCCCGGGCGGGCGGGCCGGTCGGGGTGGACGTGGAGCGGCGCCGGCCGCTGCCCGCCGCCCCTCTCGCGGGCCGCTGGTACGACCCGGGCGAGGCGGCCTGGCTGCGGGCCCGGGACGAGGCCGGCCGGGACCTGGACTTCCTGCGCCTGTGGACGGCGAAGGAGGCGGTCGGCAAGGCGCTCGGCACGGGGCTGCGCGACGGCGGGCTGCGCCGGCGGATGCCGGTGCCCGACGGCCCCGGCGAGCTGCTGCGCCCGGTGCCCGGCTGTCCCGGCGTACGGGTGGGCCATCCGGCGGCCGGGGACGGCCTGGTGCTCGCGGTGGCGGTCGCCGGGGCGGCCGGGGAGGTCGAGGTCGTGCTCGGGTAGCGGGCCGGTCATGATGCCGCGTCCCGCAGCGCCGCCGCCGAGCGGACCAGCTTGCCGGTGGTGGTGCGCGGCAACTGGTCGAGCAGGTGCAGGGTCCGCGGCCGCTTGTAGCCGGCGAGGCGTTCGGCGAGCAGCTTGTCCAGCGTCTCCTCGGACAGCGGCCCGTCCGGCTGGACGTACGCGGTGATGCCGTCGTCCCAGACCACCACCGCGGCGCCCACCCCGGGCAGCTCGGCGACGGTGGCCTCCACCTCGGTCAGGTCCACCTTCATGCCGCCCACCGACACCTGCGAGTCGAGGCGGCCCTTGACCGTGACCAGCCCGGTCTCCGGGTCGACGGTGCCGGCGTCGCGGGTGTGCAGCCAGCCGTCGGACCAGCGGGTCGGGTCGGCGAGCCCGACGTACGGGGACGCCGGGCAGCTCACCCAGAGCTCGCCGCCGGACTCCCGCACCCGCATGCCGGGGGCGGGGGCGATGGCGGGACGGTTCGCCCCGTACAGGTCGGTGCCGATGACGCCGACCTCGGTCATCCCGTACATGTTGCCCAGCGGGACGCCGTAGCGGTCGGTGAAGGCGCGGGCGACGGCGGCCGGGACCAGCTCGCCGCCGGTGGTCATCCGTTTGAGCTGGGGCAGCGGCCCCGGCGGGGTGGTGGAGGCGAGCAGCCCGATGTGGAACGGCACGCCGAGCACGGTGGCCGGGGTGTCCTGGGCGGCGACGGCGGCGAGGATCGCGTCGCCGCTGAGCCGCTCCGGCGGCACCAGTTCGACGCCGGCGTGCAGCCCGTAGAGCAGCCCGCCGACCAGGCCGAGCACGTGCACCATGGACGGCAGCAGGATGATCCGCTCGCCGGGCAGCGCCACCCCGTCGATGCGCGTGTAGCGGTGCACCTCGCCGACCAGGTCCTCGGCGGTCCGGCCGATCACCTTCGACGGCCCGGTGGACCCGGAGCTGAGCTGGATCACCGCGTGCGGGCTGCCGGCCGGGCGGTCGGAGTAGGGCGTGATCCCCTCGGTGACGTCGACGAAGATCCGCAGCGCTCCCCCGCCGGTCCGCACCGGGGCCACCACCACCTGCGGGGTGAGCCGGCGCAGCGCCCGGTCGACCTCGTGGTCGGTGAGCCGGTGGTCCAGCAGCACGGCCTGGGCGCCGCTGCGCCAGGTGGCGAGCAGGTTCACCACGTACGCCAGCGACGGCGGCAGCCGCAGCGCGGCGGCGCCGCCGGGACGCAGGCCGGCCGCGGCGAGCCGGGTCTGCGCCTCGCTGACCAGCCGGCGCAGGGTGGCCTTGTCGACCGGCTCGGGCAGGCGTAGGCAGACGTCGGTGGGACGCCCGGTGAACAGGACGTCGTCCACCCAGTTCGCCTCTGCCGCCACGGGATCTTCTGCCGCAGGATGCCCAGTCACGATCGCCCACCGCCCAGCCTCAAAGTGGGCGAAATCCGCCCAACAGGTGCGTTCTCCGGGGTGCTGACGAGACCCTACGGCAGCCCTTCGATGCATTGCCACATGCAAATGGCTAGATCAGGAAAAGCGGCTGGGTGGATTGCCGAGGCTCGATCGGACAGGCAGGATCAGGCGGGTACGCCGGCTCGGTACACCGCCGGCCGTCCCGCCCTGCGCGCGCCTCGGAAAGCCGGCGGATCGGTGCGCAGAACGGCGAGAGGGCGGCGTCCCGGCACTTCGGACACCGCCCTCTCGCCGACCTGCGGCGCGCCTACCCCGGGTTCCCGGTCGCGGGTGGTGGCGCGGCGCCACGCAGCACCAGCGCGCTGTTGAAGCCGTCGAAGCCGCGCGCCCCGACCAGCGCGATGCGGCTGCGCGGCCGGCGGTGCTCCCGCAGGAAGGGCAGCTCGCAGCCCGGGGCGGGCCGCTGCGGGCCGGCGGAGGCGGGCAGCAGCCCATGGTGGAAGGCGAGCAGCGCGGTGGCCGCGTCCAGCGCCGACCCACCCTGGTGGGCCCGGCCGGTCAGCGGCTTCTGGGTAGTGACCGACGGGGTGCGTTCCCCGAACACCGCCCGCAGGGCACTCGCCTCGGCCCGGTCGTACGCGGGCACGCCGAGCGCGTCCGGCCAGACCACGTCCACGTCGTGCGGGCGTACGCCGGCCCGGTCCAGGGCCAGCCGGAGCGCGCGGCCGTAGTGCGTCGGGTCGGGGCCGGCCTCGGGATCGGTGGGGGCGGCGTCGTGCGTGGCCGCCCAGCCGGTGATCTCGCCGTAGATCCGGGCGCCCCGCTCCAACGCGTGTCCCAGCTCCTCCACCACGAAGACGGCGCCGCCCTCGGCCGGCACGTATCCGCTGGCCCCGGCGTCGAACGGCCGGTACGCCCGCTCCGGGTCGGCGACGTCGCTCAGCAGCCCCGAGCGGAGCTGGCAGGCCAGCGCGTACGGGCTCAGCGGACACTCGGTCGCCCCGGCCACCACCAGCGGCGTGCCCCGGCGGACCGTCCGCACCGCGTGGGCGAGGCTGTCCAGCCCACCGGCCGACTCCGACACCGTCACCCCGCACGGCCCCTTGAGCTGGTGGTGGATGGACACCTGCCCCACGCTGGCCGCGTAGAACCAGGCGATCGACTGGTACGCCCCGACGGTGCGGGTCGGCCCACCCCACAGCCGCTGCAGCTCCCGCTGCCCGAACAGGTTGCCGCCAGAGGAACTGGCCAGCGTGACCGCCCACCGGTACGGGTCGGGCGCCCGCTCGGGCAACCCGGCGTCGGCCAGCGCCAGCCGGGTGGCGGCGAACCCGAGGTGGGTCCACCGGTCGGTCTGCACCCGCTGCCGGGTGTCGGCGAACCCGGCGGCGTCGAAGTCGGGCACCTCCCCGGCGACCCGGGTCGGATAGCTCGCCGGGTCGAACAGGGTGATCGGCCCGACGCGCCGGGTGCCGGCGAGCAGGCTGGCCCAGTGCGCGTCGTTGCCGACCCCGGTCGGCGCCACCACCCCGATCCCGGTCACCACCGCCCGCGAGGTCATGATGCCTCCTCAGTTCGCGACTGCGGGGCTCGCAAACCCGGCTCATGCGCGCATTCCGGCTCCGCCGCGTCCCACGCGAGCGGCCCCGGAACGCGCGTCCTCGCGCTCACGGGGTGACCGCCAGGCGGCGGAAGATCATCGCGGACTGGAAGCCGCCGAAGCCGCTGCCCACCGACAGGGCCACGTCCACGGGCAGCTCCCGCGCCTCGTTGGGCACGTAGTCCAGGTCGCACTCCGGGTCGCGGGTGGCCCAGTTGGCGGTGGGCGGGACCACCCCGTACTCGATGGCGAGCGCGCACGCGGCCATCTCGATCGAGCCGATGGCGCCGAGCGAATGCCCCACCATCGACTTGATCGAGCTGATCGGCACCTGGTACGCGGTCGAGCCGAGCGCCCGCTTGAACGCGGCGGTCTCGTGCCGGTCGTTCTGCCGGGTGCCGGAGCCGTGCGCGCTGACGTAGGAGACGGCCGACGGGGCGAGCCGGGCCTGGCGCAACGCGTCGCTGATGGCCACGGCCATCTCCACGCCGTCCGGGCGCAGTCCGGTCATGTGGAACCCGTTGCTGCGGCTGGCGTACCCGGCCACCTCGCAGTAGACGTGGGCGCCCCGGCGGCGGGCGTGTTCGGCCTCTTCCAGCACCAGCACGGCCGCGCCCTCGGCGAGGACGAACCCGTGCCGGTCGGCGTCGAACGGCCGGGAGGCGTGCTCCGGGTCGTCGTTGTCGGGGCTGGTGGCCTGGATGGCGTCGAACGAGGCGACCGTGACCGGGGAGATCGGCGAGTCCGCCGCCCCGGCCAGGACCACGTCCGCCTCGCCGTCGGCGACGAGCTGGTGGGCGTAGCCGATGGCGTCGATGCCGGAGGTGCAGCCGGTGGAGACGACCTGGGCCGGGCCGTGCAGGCCGTGCCGGCAGGCCACGTCGGCGGCCAGGCTGCTGGGGATCAGCGCCTGGTAGAGGTACCGCCCGCCCAGGGTGTGATCCACCAGCCAGCGCCGGCCGGAGTCGCTGACCCGGACGTACTCCTGCTCCAGTGCCATGGTGCCGCCGACGGCGGTGCCGAGCACCACGCCGGCGCGCTCGCGGTCGGCGTCGGTGAGGGTGAGGCCGCTGTCGGCGAGCGCCTCGATGGAGCAGGCTAGGGCGAACTGCACGTACCGGTCGGCGCGTTGCCGTTCGGCGAGGGTGACCCCGGCGGCGTCCGGGTCGAAGTCGCACTCGGCGGCGATCTGGGAGCGGAACGGCGACGGGTCGAAGAAGCTGATCCGCCGGGTGGCGGTCCGCCCCTCGGTGACGGTCTTCCAGAACCGGTCCCGGGTGGCGCCGCCGGGTGCGACGACGCCGACCCCGGTGACCACGGTCCGCCGGCCGGTCACGACGATTCCCGAGGTGGCGGGGCGGTCTCGGTGTCGACGTGGCCGAGCTCGGGGCGCGGGGCGAGGGGTCCGAGGTGGAAGACCACCTCGGCCGGTTCGTCGCCGGTGTTGCGCAGCCGGTGCCGGACGTCCTTGGGCACGAAGAGCGCCTCCCCCGCGCCGAGCGGCACCGGCCGGTCGTCCAGGTCGACGGTGATCGCGCCGCGGGCGACGTAGAGGAACTCCTCGCTGTAGGGGTGGTAGTGCTCGGCGATGCGTTCCCCGGGGGCGAGGGCGGCCACGCCCATGAACCCGGAGGTGCTGCCGACGGTCTTCGGGCCGAGCAGCACCCGCAGTTCGCCGCCGCGCCGCCGGTCGGCGGGGACGTCGTGGACGGAGATCCGGGCCGTGGTGGTCTCAGGCATCGCGGCCTTCCTTCCCGGTCGACGCGGCCGCCCGCCGTTCGATCTTTTCCTTGATGACGGCGAGTTGGACCTTGCTGTTGCCGTTGATCCGCTCGGTCATGCCGGCGTTGTCGACCGGCGCGGTGGGCTTCATGGCGAAGTCCTGCACCCAGGTCATCCGGGTGCCGCCGGGAATCTCGTCGTAGCGCCAGTGGATGCGCATGTACTCGAACGGGCCGGTCTCCACCCGGTGGGCGTGGACCTGCCGGGTCGCCCGGTCGGCGGTGCGTTCGCTGACCCAGCTCCAGGCCACGCCGTTCTCGTCGGGGTGCATGGTGAGCCGGAACCGCACCGTGTCGCCATCGCGGTCCAGGATCTCCACCGCCGCGTACTCGGTGAACAGCTCGGTCCACCGGGCCACGTCGTTGGTGACGTCCCAGACCAGCGGCAGCGGCGCGGCGATGTCGATGCCGTTCTCGGTGTGCCCGGGCGGGTCGGCCTTGCGGGCCACCAGGTCGGCGACGCCGGCGATGCTCAGCTGCGCGGCCTGCTCGGGGATCTTGACCCGCCACCGGTCGGAGACGACCGCGGAGAGTTCGAGCAGGGCGAGCGAGTCCATGCCGAGCTCTTCCAGGCTCGCGGCCGGGGTGCGGGCGGCGGCATCCGCGTCCAGGCCGCAGTGGGTGACAAGGATGTCGGTGATCTGTGCGGCAATTGGGCGGTCGGAAGCGACGGTCATCGGGTCCTCCAAGCGGTCGGGCTGGCGGCGGGCACGGCGGTGACGGGGGTCCGGCTGGCCGGGTCGGCCTCGGCACGGGTGACGAATGCGGGATCGGCGGGCACTGGTGGCGCCCCGGGGACACCGCCGGGCGCGGCGCGGTCGGAACCCGGCCCGCCGTCGGCGGGCCCGGCGCCGTTGGCCGGCCCGGCGGTGTTGGCAGGCCCGGCGCCGTTGGCCGTCGCGCCACCGTTGGCGGGCGCGGTCCCGTTGGCGGGCGCGGTCCCGTTGGCAGGCGCGGTCCCGTTGGCAGGCGCGGGATCGGGCGCGGGGCCCTCGGCGGGGGCGGCGAGCAGCCGTTCGACCAGGCCGGTGGTGTGTCGTCCCTGGCGGAACGCCGGGTCGCGCAGCACCCGCCGGACGAACGGGATGGTGGTACGGACACCCGGGCCGGCCACCTCGAACTCGCCGAGCGCGCGGTCGAGGCGGTCGAGCGCGCCGTCCCGGTCCGGCGCCCAGACCGCCACCTTGGCCAGCAACGAGTCGTAGTGCGGGCTGACCAGGTAGCCGGCGTGGCCGTGGGTGTCGACCCGGGTGAACGGGCCGCCGGGTGGCCGGAACCGGTCGAGCCGGCCGGGCGCGGGGGC
This sequence comes from Micromonospora sp. RTBAU3-60, assembly GCF_054963695.1. NCBI lineage: Bacteria > Bacillati > Actinomycetota > Actinomycetes > Micromonosporales > Micromonosporaceae > Micromonospora > Micromonospora sp. RTBAU3-60. The sequence continues at coordinate 36,427 of NZ_JBUEGB010000047.1, forward strand.
GAAGTCGCGGTCCGGGTCCTCCACGTTGACCCGCGCCTCGACGGCCACCCCGCGCAGCCGGATGTCCTCCTGCCGCAGGCGCAGTGGCGTACCGGCGGCGATGTGCAACTGCTCGTGGACCAGGTCCACGCCGGTGACCAGCTCGGTGACCGGGTGCTCCACCTGGATCCGGCAGTTGATCTCCAGGAAGTGGCCCTGTTCCGCCCCGTCGACCAGGAACTCGACGGTCCCGGCGCCGGTGAAACCGACCGACAGGACGCCGCGCAGCGCGGTCTCCGCGAGCATGTCCAGGGTGGACGGCTGCAGCGCCGGGGCGGGTGCCTCCTCGATCAACTTCTGGTGGCGCCGCTGCACCGAGCAGTCCCGGGTGCCCAGGTGCACCCCGTTGCCGTGGCCGTCGCAGAGCACCTGCACCTCGACGTGCCGGGCGTCGGCCAGGTAGCGCTCCACGTACACCCGGTCGTCGCCGAAGGCGACCTGGGCCGCGGCGCGGGTACGCGCGTATGCGCGGGGCAGCTTGGCCGCGCTGTGCACCACCGTCATGCCACGCCCGCCCCCGCCGGCCGCCGCCTTGATGATCACCGGGTAGCCCACCTCGGCGGCTACCTCGAGCGCGTCGGCGACCGTCGGCAGCGTCTGCACGGCGCCCGGCGGCAGCGGCAGTCCCGCCTTGCTCATCAGCGCCCGGGCGGTGGACTTGTCGGCCAGCGCCGACATCACCTCCGGCGGCGGACCGATGAAGGTCAGCCCGTTCGCCGCGCAGATCTCGGCGAAGTCGGCGTCCTCGGAGAGGAAACCGTAGCCGGGGTGCACGGCCTGCGCACCGGTCTGCCGGGCGGCCTCGACGATCGCCGCGGCGTTCAGGTAGCTCTGCCGGCTCGCCGCCGGTCCGATCCGGACGGTCTCGTCGGCCAGCCGCACCGGCAGCGAGTCGGCGTCGGCGGTGGAGTGCACCACCACCGTGCGCACACCCAACTCCCGGCAGGCGCGCAGCACCCGCAGCGCGATCTCACCCCGGTTGGCGATCAGCACCTTCTCGAACATCAGCTTCCTCGCGTGGCTTGCGGTTCCAGGGCGACCAGCGGCTGGTCGTACTCGACAGGCTTGCCGTCCTCGACCAGCACCTCGACCACCTGTCCGGCCTGGTCGGCGGTCACCTCGTTCATCAACTTCATGGCCTCGACGATGCCGACCACCTGGCCCGGCCGGACCAGGTCGCCGACCGCGACGAAGGGAGCGGCACCGGGCTCCGGGGAGCGGTAGAAGGTGCCCACCACGGGCGCCCGCACCGCCAGCCGGTCCGGCCCGGACACCGGCTCCGTGGCCGGTTGCGCCATCGGCTCCGGGTCGGCGCGCGGCACGGGCGCCGGCTGGGCCGGACCGTGCCACTCCACCTCCAGCACCGTCTCGCCGCTGCGCAGCCGGACCCGGCGCACCGGGCCGGCCAGCTCGGCGACCAGCTTGCGGACGTGCCGGCGCAGCCCGGCCAGCACCTCGTCGGGGGCGTCGCCGCTCATCGGTTCACCCCCGCGGCACGGGCCGCGCCGAAGCGACGGAACCGCTGCCGGCGACGGCGGACCAGGGTGGCCGGCGGCACGTCGAGCAGCGGGCCGAGATTCGCGGTCACCGCCCGGCCCAGCACCTCGGCCGCGCTCACCGGGTCACCGTGCGCGGCGGGCTCCGGTTCCGGCACCACTTCGTCGACCACGCCGAGCCGGCGCAGATCGGCGGCGGTGAGCCGCAGCGCGCGGGCGGCCTGCGGCGCGGCCGAGCTGTCCGGCCACAGGATCGCGGCGCAACCCTCCGGGCTGATCACCGAGTAGACGGCGTGTTCGAGCATGAGCACCCGGTCGGCCACCGCCAGCGCGAGCGCCCCGCCGCTGCCGCCCTCGCCGGTGACCACCGCGACGACCGGGGTGGGCAGCATGCTCAGCGCGAGGATGTTCTCGGCGATCGCGGCCGCCTGCCCCTGCTGCTCCGCGCCCACCCCCGGGTCGGCGCCGGGGGTGTCCACCAGGGTCACCACCGGCAGGCCGAGCCGGGCCGCGAGCCGCATCAGCCGCAACGCCTTGCGGTGCCCGGCCGGGCTGGCCATGCCGAAGTTGTGCGCCACCAGCTCGGCGGTGGTGTGCCCCTTCTGGTGCCCGATCACCATCACCGGCCGGCCCTCGAGCCGGGCCAGGCCACCGACGATCGCCGGGCAGTCCGCGCCGAGCCGGTCACCGTGCAGCTCGACGAAGCCCTCGAAGGCGGTGTCCAGGTAGTCCAGTGTGGTGGGCCGGCCGGGGTGGCGCGCGGTGCGTACCGTCTCCCAGGCGTCCCGCTGCCGGCCGGCCGCCGTCGCGGGCGCGACGACGCCCGCCCCGGGCGCCGGTCGCGGCGCCGGCACCTGCCGGGGTACGGCCACCCGCCGGCGGGCAGCCTGTGCCGCGGCGAGCAACGCGGTCAGCCGGCCGCGCAGCGCGTGCCGGGGCACCACCATGTCGACCTGCCCGTGCCGCAGCAGGAACTCGGCGGTCTGGAAGCCCGCGGGCAGCGCGGCGCCGGTGACCTGCCGGATCACCCGGGGGCCGGCGAAACCCATCCGCGCCCCGCTCTCGGCGAGCACCACGTCGGTGTTGGTCGCGTAGGAGGCGGCCACCCCGCCGTACGTCGGGTCGGTGAGGACGCTGACGGTGAGCAGGCCCGCCTCGCGCAGCCCGGCGAGGGCCTGGCTGACCGTGGCCATCTGCATCAACGACAGCGCCCCCTCCTGCATGCGGGCCCCGCCGGAGGCGGTGACCAGCACCAGCGGCACCTCGTCGGCGAGCGCCCGCTCGGCGGCGCGGGTGATCAGCTCACCGACCGCGCAACCGAGGCTGCCGCCGAGGAAGCGGAAGTCCATCACCGCCAGCGCCACCGGGTGACCGCCGATGCGGGCGGTGCCGCACAGCACGGCCTCGTCCAGCCCGGTGGCGGCGCGCGCCGCGCCGAGCCGGTGCGGGTACGGCACCGCGTCGACGAACTCGATCGGGTCGACCTGGACGGCCCGCTCCGGCAGCGGGGTGAACGAGTCCGGGTCGACCAGCTGCGCCACCCGGTCCGGCGCGTCCAGCCGGGCGTGCGAGCCGCACTCCGGGCAGACGTCGAGGTTGCGGCGCAGCCGCTTGCGGTACAGCAGGGCGGCGCAGCCGTCGCAGCGCGACCAGAGCTGCTCGTCCTGCGGAGCGGTGGTGGTCATGGCCGCCGCCCCGGCGCGTCGTACCGGTAGAAGCAGTGGGCCATGGCGTCCTGCGGCGAGCGCCAGTCCGGCAGGTACGGCGAGATGTACGGGCGCAGCCGGTCGCTGACCCGGACGAACTCGGGATGCCCCCGGGCGTCCTCCACGGCGCTCCCGGCAGGTCGCTCCGTCTCCAGGAGGTGGACGTAGAGGTCGTGCAGCCGGTAGAGCGACCGGTGGCGGACGCCGACCAGGCCGGGCAGTTCCGTCGCGTCGGACGCGGCGAAGATCTCGGCGACCCGATCCTCGGCGGTCGGCACCACCTTGGCGACGATGAGCGAACGGTCCATGGAGAGCCTCCCCTTGGGTGCGAACCCCGGCGCACGGCGCGGCCGGTCCCGCTGGACGACTCCGTCACCGTCCCGCCGGCACCGTCAACGCGGCGTCACCTGTGGCCCATCCGGTGCGAAATGTCGTGACGCTGCGTTGACGCACCCTGTGCGGCAGCTATCAGAAGATCCACTTAGGGAAATCTCATTCCGACACTTTTTCGCAGTTCAACGCCGGTTCTTGCGAGGGGTGTGGACAGTCGCATTTGGCACGACGTCTGTTGACCCAGAGTAATCATAGTTGGTAACGTTCGTTGCGGTCAGCCCGGCTGCAGCGGTGCCAGCCGCCGCAGCGGGAGCCGTTCCGACACCGGAGTCGCGGGCACCGCGCCGGGCAACATGACAGTCGGAACGAAGGTTCCGGTGCAGGGGGTGCGCCCGTGACCGGTGAATCGAGGACGCCGACGGCCGGAGATCCGTCCGCGCCACCGGTGTCGTTGCACCTGCTCGGCGGCTTCCGGCTGCTGCACGACGACGTGCCGGTGGTGGTGCCCCGCGGGCTGCAGCGGGTCATCGCCCTGATCGGGCTGCGCCCCGGCGCCACCCGCAGCCACCTGGCCGGGCTGCTGTGGCCGGAGACCTCCGAGGAACGGGCGTTGTCGTCGCTGCGTACCGCCCTGTGGCGGTTGCGGCAGGACCCCTGCTGCCCGCTACTCACCGACGGTGACACCGTCCGGCTCGGCGACACGGTCCACCTCGACGTCGACGAACTGGTCGACACCGCCGCCCGCGTCCGGGACGGCGAGGCGCCCCGCGCCGCCGTCAGCGCCGGCCGCCACGACCTGCTCCCCGGCTGGTACGACGACTGGGTGCTGCTGGAACGCGAACGGCTGCGCCAACTGCGGCTGCACATGCTGGAGGAACTCGCCGGCAACCACCTCGCCGCCGGCCGGCACGGCGAGGCCCTGGAGGCGGCCCTGGAGGCGATGGCCGCCGAACCGCTCCGGGAGACCCCGCACCGCCTGGTGGTCCGCATCCACCTCGCCGAGGGCAACGCCTACGAGGCGGTGCACGCCTTCTACGTCTACCGTGACCTGCTGCGACGCGAGCTGCGCCTGGAACCGTCCGCGGCGATGTGCGCGCTGCTCGACGACACCCTCGCCCCGATCCGGCGCGCCTCCCGGCCCGAGCCCCCGTCCCGCCGGTCCGACCGGAGCAACCCGCCCGGCCGCCCCTCCGGTCCGCCGTCACACCGCGGCCCGACCGCGCCCACCACGCCCGGCCCGCGCTGACCGGACACACCGTACGGACCCGACTGCCGCGCGTCACGACCAGCATCACCGATCGACGACCGATCGTGACGGACAGATGACAGCCGACCCGGCAGGGTGAGCGCACACGGTGTCCGAGGCCCCGGCCGCGCGGGGACGGAGGCATCGCCGGCGAGAGGGGACCCGATGAGTCGACTGTTGGTCGTCAGCCGGATCGTGCCGGGGGCGGAGGGACGGGTCGCGCAGATCTTCGCCGAGTCCGACGCGACCGACCTGCCGAGCCTGACCGGCATCCGGCACCGGTCGCTGTACAGCCTGCACGACCTCTGCGTCCACCTGATGGAGATCGCCCACGTCGATCCGGACGCGGCGGCGGGCGTACGCAACCACCCGCTCTTCCGGCAGGTCAACCAGCGACTGTCGGCGCACACATCGCCGTACCTGCCGACCTGGCACTCCCCACGGGACGCCGTCGCCGGCTGCTTCTACAGCTGGGACGCCGCCGACGCCCCCGCACCGGGACCGGCCCGCTGACCGCACCGCGGCGGCGGGCGTGACCGGGCGCCCCGGACCCGAAGGCACCAGGGTCCGGGGCGCCCCTGCCGCGGCACACGCTCGGTCATCCCACCGCCACCGTTCGGCATGAACCGTCCCACCACCGACGAAAGCCGCGGACCGCCCTGTCATCCCCGACGTACGTGTGCGAAGCTGCCCCGAGTTTTCTCACAACTTTCGTTCACGTACTGAGGAGGAGGTTGGCCGTGTCGTCGAGTTTCGCGCTATGGCTGGTCGGGATCCTGATTGTGGTGACGGGCCTGGTGATCTGGCGGGTGCTGACCGGAGGCCGCACCGCGGAGCCGGCGGCGTCCACCGTGGAGGACGAGCCTGCCACCGTCACCGGTGAGCAGGAACGGCCCGCCGCGGTGACCGAGGAGCCGGCCCCGGCCCAGGAAGACAGCAGGCCGGCCGCGCCGGTCACCCAGCCGGCCGGCTCCGTCCCGGCGGTGGCGGAGCCCGCCGCCGAGAACGAGCCGGTCGCCGTCGACGCCGAGCCCGTCATCACCGCGACCGAGCCGGTCGCCGCTGAGATCGAGCCCGTCGCCGTTGAGACCGAGCCGGTGGCCGCCGACGTCGCCCCGACGCCGGACGAGACGGCCACGCCGGTGGCCATCCCCGCGCCGCGCACCTCGGTCGAGAACACCACCGCGGCCGCGGCCGAGCCCGTCGCGACCCCCGTCGCCGCACCGGCCGACCAGGCCGACGATTTCCGGCAGATCCAGGGCATCGGGCCGAAGATGGCCACCGCGCTGCAGGCCGCCGGCATCCGCACGTACCAGCAGCTCGCCGAACTGGACGAGGCGGCGCTGCGGGAAACCCTCAAGGCCGCCGGAGTGCGCGCCGCGCCGAGCGTGGCGACCTGGCCGCAGCAGGCAAAGGTGCTGGCCGGCGCCCGCGCCGAGGCCGAGGCGGTGCTCCCCTGAGCGCCCCCGCAGGCGCCTGAGCACACCCGGGCCGATGGTGACACTGCGTCACCATCGGCCCGGAGCGGCGCCGCTCGGGACGGCGTCAGCACCCGCCCCGGACACCCCGGCGACGTAGCCGCCGCGTCCCGAAAGGGTGCATCGGAAAGCGCGAAAACGGACACAGGTCCGGGCCGCCGTGACTACCGTCGGTGAAGGGCCGGCCGGCCCGCCGCGCCGATCCCGCCACCGCAGGAGCAGTCCGTGCCCTCCGCCACGCCGGAGCAGCCCGCCCACCGCCAGCCCCCGGTCCGCGATCCCGAGTCACCTCGCCGGGTGACCCTGCTGGAGCTCTTCTTCGACCTGGTCTACGTGGTCGCGCTCGCCCTCATCTCGCGCGGCCTGTACGCCGAGGTCACCTGGGAACGGGCCCTCCAGTCCCTGCTCATGCTGATGGCGATCTGGTGGACCTGGGCCATCACCACCCTGGTCACCGACATGTACGACCCGCAGCGCCCCCAGATCAAGCTGCTGATCGCCGTGGTGATGTTCGGCGCGCTGCTGATGACCGCCGCCGTCCCGGACGCCTTCGGCGCCAGCGGAACGCTCTTCGCCGGCGCGTACGTGGCGATCCACCTCGGACGCGGGCTGTTCCTCATGCCGGCGGTCCGGCACGACCGGCAGGCCCAGCGGCGGGCGGCCCGGGTCTTCCTCTGGTTCGCGGTCTCCGCCGTGCCCTGGCTGGTCGGGGCCGTGACGTCCGGGCACGCCCGGGAGGCGCTCTGGGCGCTGGCGTTGGGCATCGACTACCTCGGCCTCCGGCTCGCGTACCCGGTGCCCGGACTCGGGGTGGTGCCCGAGTCGCAGCGGGAGGTCACCGCCGAACACCTGTCCGAGCGCTACCAGCAGTTCTTCATCATCGCCCTCGGCGACTGCATCCTGGTCATCGGCACGATGTTCAGCCTCGACCACTCGGAGGCGGAGAACATCGCCGCGTTCGGGGTCGCCTTCGTCACCACCCTGCTGCTCTGGCGGATCTACGTGCACAAGTCCGGTGAACTGCTGCCGCAGGCCATCTCCGGGTCGCGGCAGCCGAGCCGGTTCTTGAACACCGCGCCGTACACCCACCTGCTCATGGTGGCCGGGGTGGTGACCACCGCGGCCGGCTTCGACCTGGTGCTGCACGAGCCGACGGGACGTACGCCGCCGGCCTGGGCGGCGATCATCCTCGGCGGGCCGGCGATGTTCCTGGTCGGCCGCAGCATCTTCGAATACGAGGTGTTCAGCCGGGTGTCCCGGTCCCGCCCCGGCGGGCTGCTGGCCCTGCTCACCATCGCGCCGGTGGTGCTCTTCCTACCCCCGCTGTGCGCGGCGCTCGGCGCCATGCTGGTGCTGGCCGGCGTGGCCGTCGCCGACCACCTGCGCAGCCACGGCCGGCCACCGGAGGATCCGTCCCCGCCGACCTGATCCGGCGTGCCGGGAGCGGCGCCGCTGCGGGCCGCACCGGGAAATCGCAATGGTCGAAATCGGCCGCACCGCCATCGCGGCGCCGTTTGGCCGCTCACCCGCGCGGGGTACATGGACTCCACCTCGAATACGCCACAACCCCTCGGAGGCACCCCATGCGCGGCTCCTCGATACTCGGCGTCCTGGTCGTCATCTGGCTCATCATCGGCGCGATCGCAGCCGGTCAGCGCGGCTACTACGGCAACGACGAGACCAACTGCGCCGAGGCCGGCACGATCTTGGTCACCATCGTGGCCGGTCCGCTGAACTACGTCGGCGCCAATCCCAAGGTGGACTGCAAGCTCCCCGAACCGTCCAAATAGGCCACTCCCCTTCCGGCCCGCGCCCGCTCCCCGGCGGCGCGGGCCGCTCCGTGCCCGCAGCGGCCACCGCCACCTCCGATACGGCGTCCTAGGAGGCTGGGTTTCCGGGGCGTTGGACGGGCCGCGCGCCCCGGGGCAGGCGCGGGAGGCCGGCTCAGCCGCCCACGTGGATGCCGGGGCGGTGCGCGGGGTCGGGCTCGGCCTTGCGGATGATCTCCCGGACCACCGGCGGGGTGTCGCCCCGGCCGAGGATCAGGTAGCGCAGCAGGTGCGCGATCGGGTTCCCCTCCGACCACTCGAAGTGGGCGTGCGGGCGGACCCCGGTGGCGTCCCGGAGCGCGAGCAGGATCGCCGCGATCGCGTTCGGCACCGCCGGGCTGCTGGCCCGCAGCACCCGGTACCCGTCCACCTCCACCCCGTGCACCCGCAGCACCTGGCTGAACTGGGACGGGTCGATCACGTCGATCTCGAGGAAGAGGACGTCGGCCTTGCCCGGCACCGGGTTGATCGTCCGCTGCGCCCGCTCCTTGGCCCGGTATTCCTGCACCGTCCCGGTCTGCCGCTTGTTCGCGACGAGGTGCAGCCGACCGTCGTACGCCAGCGAGTCGGCGATGAACCGGCGGGCCGGCTCGTCGAACTCGATCCGCTCGGCGCGCAACTCGGTGGTGCGGGTGACCCGGGAGACCAGCGAGACGACGATGATCCCGAGGATGAAGAACGCGGAGATGGTGATGCCGTCCGGCTTCTCGATGACGTTCGCCAGCAGCGCGTAGAGCAGCACCAGGGTCAGCACCGTGAAGCCGACCCCGGCGACCCGGTGCCGGACCCGGATCGCCGAGATGGCCACCGCGATCGAGCCGGAGAACATCATCGCCAGGATGCCCGTCGCGTACGCCCCGGCCTGGGCGTTCACGTCCGCCCGGAAGGTCACCGTGATGGCGATGCTGATCAGCGTGTAGACGAGGACCACCGGGCGGACCGCGCGGCCCCACTCGGGCGCCATGCCGTAGTCCGGCAGGTAACGCGGCACGATGTTGATCAGCCCGGCCATCGCCGAGGCGCCGGCGAACCAGAGGATCAGGATGCTGCTGATGTCGTAGATCGTGCCGAACCCCTCGCCCAGGTGCTCGTGGGCCAGGAAGGCCAGCGCGCGTCCGTTGGCCGCGCCGCCGGGCTGGAACTCCTTGGGCGGGATCAGCACGGTGGTGACGAAGGTGGTCGTGACCAGGTAGACGGACATGATGAGCGCCGCGGCGGTGAGCAGCTTGCGGGTGTTCCGGATGCGGAAGGCGAGCCGCTCCCGCGGGTCCGCGCCCGCGCCCCGGACCAGCGGCATCATGCTGACCCCGGTTTCGAAGCCGGAGAGACCCAGCACCAGCAGCGGGAACGCCAGCACGGCGGGCCCCACCAGGTCGCCGACGCCGGTGACCCGGGCGGTGAGGAGGTCGAGCCACCCGCTCAGCACCTCCGGGTGGGCCGCCACCTCACCGAGCCCGACCACCACGACCACCGCGTTCAGCACCAGGAAGACCGCGACCAGGGGGATCGCGACCTGCACCGCCTCGCTGAAGCCCATCAGGAACACGCCGCCGAGGATGAGCAGGAGCACCACGGTCACCAGCACCGCGGCGGTGGCGTCGTGCGGGAACGACGCCGGCAGGTAGGGGTTCTCCAGCAGGTGCACGGTGGCGTCGGCGGCGGAGAGGGTGATCGTGATGATCCACGAGGTGGCCACGAAGCCGAGCAGGATCAGCACGAAGATCTTGCCCCGCCAGAACGGCAGCAGCCGCTCCAGCATGGCCACCGAGCCCTGCCCGTGCGGGCTCTCCCGGGCCACCCGCCGGTACATCGGCAGCATCCCGAACAGGGTCAGCGCCACGATCAGCAGGGTGGCCACCGGGGAGAGCACGCCGGCCGCCAGGGCGGCGATGCCGGGCAGGTAGGAGAGGGTGGAGAAGTAGTCCACGCCGGTCAGGCACATCACCTGCCACCATGGGTGGGCCGTGGCCTCCGGCTCGAGCGTCTCCGGGCCGACCGGATGCACCCGGTGCTGGAACAGCCACCGGCTCAGCCGGTTGCGGGGCCCCGCCGGCCGGGCGTGGCTCGGCACGCACTCCGGGATCCGCGCCGGCGTCCGGCCGGTGCCCCGGGCCCGGCCCCGGTCGCCGGCCGCGTCGAGCCCGCGCTCCTGGCCGTGTCCCCCGTCGCTCCGCCGCCCCCGCCCGCGTCGCGGCCCGTCCCGCCCGTCCGTCATGTCCACCCCTCGGCACCTGCCCCGACGGTAGGCGGTACCCGCCGTGCCGACCGGCGAACCCGGCAAGCCGGAAAGATCGGCCGGACCGGACGGGACGTTCCGTCCGGTCCGGCCGGCCCGCTCAGGCGATGCCCCGCAGGGCGCGGACCAGCCCGTCCTGATCGATGACGGTCACCGTGACGCCCGGGTGGCGCGGCCAGGGCCCCGCCGCGGTCCCGGACCGGCGCCGGTGGTCGGCACCGCGCCCGGGGCCGCGCGGACGAATGCCGCTCAGCCACCCGGGTGAAGGTGAGGACGTGCCCGTGCGGCCCTTGCTGTCGGTACGGCGACGACGCCTATGCGATTGCTCTCTTGCGTTGATCGCGGCCTTTGAGGTGGAGTCGAGCGACTCGCTGCGACCCTGACGTCATTCGGTGGCGCTGCGGATCACGGCACCGCCGGATCAGGGTGCTCGGCCCGGGCTCGCTCCGCCGCATCCTCCGCGATGAGGTTGTTGTCCGCCAGGAATTCGATCGCACGCCGGAGGGCGCGCGCGTTGTGGAGGTCCTGCCACACCGGCACCAGGTGCGGGTACTCCTCGTACAGTTCGTTCCGGAAGCGCCGGAAGGCGCCCCTGCCGTCGATCGCTCGATGCAGTCGTCGGCTGGCGCGCTCGTCGCTGAGCAGGTCGGCGAAGTCGACCATGTCCTCGTACCACACGTAGGACGGCAACGGGTCGATGGGCACCACATCGAGTTCGTCGAGGTCGACGGGTGTCTTACCATCGATGCCGCCATCGGCGGTCCACAGCAGCACCTCTCCCGTTGCCGGGTCGATCAGCCACCGGTGCTCGTACGCGCTCTGGTCCTCCAGCGCAGTGGCGATCTCCTCAAGGTCGAAGTCGTGGGGATCGCGCATCCGTTCCGCCTTCGCCGGCCGTGGCAGTTCTCAAGCCATCGAGAATACGCCGCGGATCACGCTTGGGTGGATCACGTCGTTCCGGTTCCTGGACCCAGGCTCGTGCCGTTGAGCACTTTCACGAGGGAGGCCGGTTCGCGACCGGCCAGTTCGGTGACGCGTCGGAAGTCGCTACCCACAGCCCTAGCGGAGGGACTCGAACATGCCCGCCACGCGTAGGTCCGCCATGGCTCCTCGCCGAGGCGCAGCAGCACGCTGGCGAAATTGGCCGTCGCGGCGTCGGCGTACCCGACGACCGAGGCGGTCGCCTCGACGGTGAAGCTCTCCGGCCCCGTCACGTCGTGGTGCCCGTTCGTGGGTTCCCACAGTGCCAGGGCGGCCAGGCCGCACGCCACGTCGCTTCGTGCGACAAGGGAGACGCGACCGTCGGCGGCCGGAAGCACGGCCCGTCCCGTCGGTGCTCGTGCAGGCCTGCCTGATCAAGCCGAGGAAGAACTCCGCGAACCGGCCAGTGCGCGCGACGGAGTACGGGAGGCCGGAGGCGCGGAGCAGCCGCTCGGTATGACCCAGCGGGCAGCAGGCCTTGGCAATATCGCCAGCCGCTCGCGTGGAGGGTCGCGCTGGCCGCCATCGCCCGAACCAGCAAATCCCAGTCGGGCCGAGGCAATTTCCGGGGGTGCCTCGCCAGGTAGTCGAGGTTTCCATCGTGGCGTACTCGGCGTAAGAACCCCTGGGGATCCCTAAGAAGCATTAGGGAGTCGGGGCGGGTTGATCTTGCCGATGGGTTCGTATCGGATCCTGTTTCCGCAGCTCAGCCACCTGACAGGGCGGATCGGCAAGGCTCGTTTGGGGCCTCGAATCGCCGACGCCCCCAACCGAGCCCCCGATGCCGCACCCAGCCGAGCCCCCACACGCGAGCTGACAACCACGGGCCAGCTCGGCGGCGACGAGCGCCCACGACAGGCCCCTTTTCGACCGCTCGCACGGGTCGCCGCACAGCCCGCAGGCCACCGCGACGGTCGCGGGATTCCACACCGCTGCTGCACCCTTGTCAGCCTCCGTCAGGGCCGACACAGCCACCGACCCGAACGTGCCCTCGGTTCTATGGAGACCAGCTGCTTGGCCCACCCGTCGGGTCAGGTCCTGTCAGGTCCTGTCAGGTCCTGTCAGGTCGGGTCAGGTTCTGTCAGGCAGCGGGCTTGCGGACAGCAGCGCCCGCTCGCCTCACAGAC
>NZ_JBUEGB010000048.1:0-47947 GCF_054963695.1 Micromonospora sp. RTBAU3-60
GGCGACGCCAACGACCACGACTCGCTGGGCCTGTTCCAGCAGCGCCCGAGCTCGGGTTGGGGTACCCCGGAGCAGATCACCGATCCGGAGTACTCGACCACCGCGTTCCTGAAGGGCCTCAAGCAGGTCGACGGGTGGCAGGACATGCCCCTGACCCAGGCGGCGCAGACGGTGCAGGTGTCGGCGTACCCGGACGCCTACGCCCAGTGGGAGCAGCAGGCCGCCGATCTGGTCGCCCAGTACTGGAACAGCTGACAACCGGATCAAAGCAACAGACGCTGCTGGCCGGCACCCCGAACCCGGGTGCCGGCCAGCAGCGTCTCCGTCTGGCGCCGATCAGGTCGCGCTGATCGTCCCGGTGAGGAGCAGGCACAGGACGAGGGTGCCGAGCGCCACCCGGTACAGCACGAAGAGGTACAGGGTGTGATGGGCGACGTAGCGCAGCAGCCAGGCGATGGCCGCATAGCCGATGGCGAAGGCGATCACCGTGGCGACCACCATCTGGGCCACGCTGGGTGCCGCAGTGCCCGGCTCGGCGGGCTCGAAGACGTCGCCCAGGCTGAACACGCCGGACAGCACCACGGCCGGAATGGCCAGCAGGAACGAGTACCGGGCCGCCGTCTCCCGGGTGAGGTTCAGCAGCAGGCCGAAGGTGAGCGTGCCACCGGACCGGGACACGCCGGGGATGAGCGCCATCGCCTGGGCGAAGCCCATGACGACGCCGTCGCGCATCCGGAAGTTCTCCAGCGTGCGGGTCTGCCGTCCCCAGTACTCGGCGAAGGCCAGCACCAGCGCGAAGAAGATCAGCGTGAAGGAGATCAGGTACAGGTTCCGGGCCGTGTCGCGGATCGCGTCCTTGAACAACAGCCCGAACACGCCGATCGGGATGGTGCCGATGATGACGTACCAGCCCATCCGGTAGTCGAGGCTGGACCGGACCGAGGGGTCCCACAGGCCGACGAACCAGGTACGGACGATCCGCCAGATGTCCTTGAAGAAGTAGATGAGCACCGCCGCCTCGGTGCCCAGCTGGGTCACCGCGGTGAACGACGCGCCGGCGTCCCGGCCGAAGAAGATCGCGGAGGTGATCCGCAGGTGCCCGGAGGACGAGACGGGCAGGAATTCCGTGAGCCCCTGGACGATGCCCAGGACGATGGCCTCGACCCAGGTCACTCGCCGACTCCGGACAGTTCCAGGGCCTCGGCGACGGTCCGCAGGGTCTGCACACCGCTCTCCCGGTCGGCCACGAAGAGGGTCACCGACAGGGTGGTGACGCCCGCGTCCGCGTACTCCTGCATCCGCTCGGCGATGCGCTCCTTCGGACCGAGCAGCGAGGTGCGGTCGATGAACTCGGTCGGCACCGCGGCGGCGGCGTCGCGCTGCCGCTTGGCGAGGTAGAGGTCCTGCACCTCTCGGGCGGCGTCGCCGTAGCCCATCCGAATGGCGAGCTGGTTGTAGAAGTTCTGCTGCCGGCTGCCCATGCCGCCCACGTAGAGGGCGGCGTACCAGCGGACCAGCTCGGCGCAGGAGGCGACGTCCTCGCCGACCACCACGGGGACGCTGGGCACCACGTCGAAGCCGGCCAGTTCCTGGCCGATCCGGGCCCGGCCGGCCCGGACGGCGGCGAGCTGCTCCTCGGCGAACTCGGGTGCGTAGAAGACGGCGAGCCAGCCGTCGGCGATCTCGCCGGCCAGTTCCAGGTTCTTCGGGCCGACGGCGGCCAGGTAGATCGGGATGTGCTCGCGGGGCGGGTGGAAGCCCAACCGGAGTGCCTTGCCCGGGCCGTCCGGCAGCGGCAGTGTGTAGTGCTCGCCGTCGTACGCGACCTCCTTGCGGGCGATCGCCAGCTTCACGATGTCGACGTACTCCCGGGTGCGGGCCAGGGGCTTGGCGAAGCGGACGCCGTGCCAGCCCTCGGAGACCTGCGGGCCGGAGACGCCCAGGCCGAGCCGGAACCGGCCGCCGGAGAGGGTGTCGATGGTGGCGGCGGTCATCGCGGTCATCGCCGGGGTGCGGGCGGGGATCTGCATCACCGCGCTGCCCACGTCGATCCGCTCGGTCTGGCCGGCGATCCATGCCAGCATGCTCGGCGAGTCGGAGCCGTAGGCCTCCGCCGCCCACACCACCGAGTAGCCGAGCCGGTCTGCCTCCTGGGCCAGGGCCAGATGATCGGCCGGCGTGCTCCACGCCGTCTGGTATCCGAGGCTGAGCCCGAGTCGCACTGGTCCTCCCACCGTCCGCACCACAGGTCGCATCAGGTTACGCAATACGGGTGGCCGAGCCGATCACCGGCTCACCCCGAACGCGTCACAACCCGGGCCGGACGGTGGAGCAGGAACTTGACTCCGGGCGAGGATATCCGTGACGCGACGTTCGAAATAAGGTTCACCCATGCAACAGCGACCGCTCGGCCGAAGCGGGCTGGCGGTTTCGCGGCTCGCGCTCGGCACCATGACCTGGGGACGGGACACCGACGCCGACGACGCGGCCGCCCAGTTGAAGAGCTACCTCGACGCGGGCGGCAACCTCGTCGACACCGCCGACGTCTACGCCGACGGCGACGCCGAGTCGGTGATCGGCTCGCTGCTGGGCGGCCTGGTGCCCCGCGACGAGCTGCTCATCGCCACCAAGGCGGGGCTGCGGCCGGGCAGCGGCCGGCGCCGGGACAACTCCCGGGGGCACCTGCTGCGGACGCTGGAGGCGTCGCTGCGCCGGCTCGGCACCGACCACGTCGATCTCTGGCAGGTGCACGGGTACGACCCGGACACCCCGCTGGAGGAGACCCTGGCCGCGCTGGACCACGCGGTGTCCAGCGGCAAGGCCCGGTACGTCGGGGTGTCGAACTTCTCCGGCTGGCAGACCGCCCGGGCCGCCGCCTGGCAGGCCGCCTGGCCGGGGCGTGCCCCGGTGGTCGCCGCGCAGGTGGAGTACTCGCTGCTGGAGCGGGGCGTGGAGCGCGAGGTGCTGCCCGCCTGCGCGGCGTTGGGGCTGGGCGTGCTGCCCTGGTCGCCGCTGGGCCGCGGGGTGCTCACCGGCAAGTACCGGCACGGCCGCCCGGCCGATTCCCGGGCCGCGTCGCCGCACTTCGAGCGTTTCGTCGCCACCTACCTGGAGCCGCGCTGCTCCAGCATCGTGGAGGCGGTCGCCACCGCGGCCAGCGGGCTGGGCGTCTCGCCGCTGGAGGTGGCGCTGGCCTGGATCCGGGACCGCCCGGGGGTGACCGCGCCGATCCTCGGCGCCCGCACCGTGGGGCAACTCCTCGGCGCTTTGCAGGTGGAGCGGATGACCCTGCCGGAGGAGATCGTCACCGCGCTCGACGACGTCTCGGCGGTGCCGGTGGGCTATCCGGAACGGGACGGCTGAGGACCTACCTGCCCGCCGGCCAGCGACGCCGGTCACTCAGGGGGTTGGCGATGGGCCACCGGGCTGGGCAGCATAGAGGCCATGGACTACGAATACGCGCCGCTGCGGTTGCCCGCGAATGTCGACCGGTTGACCGCCGCGGCGCAGCTGGCGATCCAGGCGGAGTTCTCCGGATGGGAGTTGGCCCGGGTGCGGCTGTACCGGGACGGGACGCGGCAGGTGATGCTGCGCCGCCGCCGGGTCAACCAGCCGCAGCCGGGCCTGTCGTACTGAGGGCGGCCGGACCGGGACGACGCGGTACGCCCCGGGGCCCGCACCGGATGGTCGGGCCCCGGGGCGGCGCGGCTCAGTGCGCGTGGTCGTGTTCCTCGTCGAGCTCCAGGAACGGGTGTTCGTCGAGCCGGCCCACGAGACGGTCGTCGGCCGTGGGCTGGAACGGGCCGACCGCGTCGTCGTCGTCGAACGACTCCAGGTCGACGGGGTTGCTGACCTCGCTGACCATGACCAGGCCGTCGAGCGGCTCCAGCTCGGGGACGTCCAGCGCGCTGAGCGAGCCGTCCCCGCTCTGCAGCAGCTCCAGCACGGCCTCGCCGACCCCCTCGACCGGGGCCGGCTCGTCCTCCTCGGGGGTGCCCTCCCGGCGGGCCGCCTCGGCCGCCCGGATCAGGGCGGACACGCTCGGCACCCGGTAGTCCCGGCGCTGCCGCACCGAGATGACCCGCGGGTGCGGATCGGTGGCCTCCACCCCCTCGACGCCGCCGAAGCGCTCGTCGGCCTCGTTCGGGTCGATCGACTCCACGTCCCACGGGGTCACCTCGCCGAACGCGTCGAGCAGCTGCTCGTCGTAGGCGAACGAGGCGTTGTTCAGAGCGACGTACGCCTGCCAGACGTTGTCGTCGTCGATCCGGCCCTGGGCGGCACGGACGGCGGCCAGGTGGGCCCGCGCCGCGTCGATCACCCGCTCCAGGGCGGCGTCCAGCTCACCGTGCTGGTCGGTCATGTGAGGCAGTCCCTTCGGGATGGGGGAGATTCCGCGCCGACGGTGACGTGACGGACACGGTTAGCAACTGCGGAGGAACCGGTCGAGAACCCGCACGCCGAACTGTAGTCCGTCCACCGGAACCCGCTCGTCGATGCCATGGAACAGGCCGGAGAAGTTGAGGTCGGCGGGCAGCCGCAGCGGCGCGAAGCCGAAGCAGCGGATGCCGAGCTGCGAGAACGCCTTGGCGTCGGTCCCGCCGGAGAGCATGTACGGCACCGGGCGGGCGCCCGGGTCCTCGGCGCGCAGCGCGGCGGACATGGCGTCGACCAGGTCGCCGTCGAACGTGGTCTCCAGCGCCGGCTGGCGCTGGATGTACTCGATGGCGATGTCCGGGCCGATCAGCTCGCGCAGCTGCCGCTCCAGCAGCTCCGACTGCCCGGGCAGGCTGCGGCAGTCGATGGTGGCGGTGGCCCGGCCGGGAATGACGTTGTCCTTGTAGCCGGCGGCCAGCCGGGTCGGGTTGGCGGTGTTGCGGATGGTCGCGCCGATGAGGTTGGCGATCGGGCCCAGTTTGGCGATCGCGGTCTCCGGGTCCTCCGGGTCGATCTCGATGCCGAGCACGTCGGAGACCTCTTCGAGGAACGCCCGCACGGTGTCGGTGACCACCACCGGGAAGCGGTGCCGGCCGACCCGGGCGACCGCCTCGGCGAGCGCGGTGACCGCATTGTCGTCGTGCACCATCGAACCGTGGCCAGGCCGTCCCTTGACATGCAGGCGCAGCCAGTCGATGCCCTTCTCGGCGGTCTCGATGAGGTAGAGCCGCCGCTGCTCGTCGACGGAGTAGGAGAAGCCGCCGACCTCGCCGATGGCCTCGGTGCAGCCGGCGAAGAGGTCCCGGTGCCGCTGGGCGAGGAAGTGCGCGCCGTAGTCGCTGCCGGCCTCCTCGTCGGCGGTGAAGGCGAGCACGATGTCCCGCGACGGGCGCACCCCGGCGCGCTGCCAGCCGCGGACCACGGCGAGCACCATCGCGTCGAAGTCCTTCATGTCGATCGCGCCGCGACCCCACAGGTAGCCGTCGCGGAGTTCGCCGGAGAACGGGTGCACCGACCACTCGTCGGGGTCGGCGGGCACCACGTCGAGGTGGCCGTGCACCAGCAGCGCGTCCCGGCCCGGGTCGGTGCCGGGGATCCGGGCGACCAGGTTGGCCCGGCCCGGCGCGGACTCGTGGATCTCCGCGTCGACGCCGACCTCGACGAGCTTCTCGGCGACGTACTCCGCGGCGCGGCGCTCCCCGGCGCTGGTGTCGTTGTCCCCGGTGTTGGTGGTGTCGATGCGCAGCAGGTCGCGGCAGAGGTCCACGACCTCGTCGGTGGGGTCGGGTCGGGCGGAGGCGGCGTCGCTCGTCATCGCTTCTTCATACCAGCCGGCCCCGAGGCGTCCACCCCCGCCCGCGCACGGTTTCGCGGATGTCGCGGACGGGTACCGCCGCTGGCGTCTCCGCAACGCTCACCCGGGCCGGCGACCCCCGCCGGTCCCCCGCCGGCCACCAGCCGAGGAGGGCACCATGACCGTCCCCCTGCCGCCGCTGCCGCCCGCCGCCGACGACGTGTACCGGCCGGGCGGCCGGAGCGTGGCCGACCTGGTGACGCGGGAGCACGGCGCGCTGCTCGGCCTGGCCGGGCAGGTCACCGACCCGGACCTGCCCGCCGAGCGCCGGCGGGAGGTGCTCGACGTGCTCACCGCCGCGGTGTCCCGGCACCTGTCCGCCGAGGAGCAGTACCTCTTCCCCGCCGCCCGGGCCGCCGTGCCGGACAGCGCCGAACTGGTGGACCGGGAGATCGAGGCGGACGCCGCGCTGCTCACCGCCCTGCGGGACCTGTCCGGGCCGGACGATCCGGCGCTGGCCGAGGTGGCCGACCGGGTCCGCCGGCACGTCGACCGGGTCGCCGCGCTGGTGGCGCCGCTGCGCGAGGTGGCCACCGACGCCGAGCTGATCCGGCTGGGCAACCGGTGGGAGATCGCCGAGGAGGCGGCGCCGACCCGGCCGCACCCGGGCACCCCGGCCAGTCCACCCTGGAACAAGGTCGTCGAGCCGGCGGTGGGGGTGCTGGACAAGGTCCGCGACGCGGTGACCGGCCGGCGTACCCAGCTGTCCGATCTGGAGCGGCCGGCGAGCGGTGAGCCGGGGGCGGCCGACTGATCGGCGCACATCGATGGCGGACGAACCCTTCCGCATACCCGTTCGTGGTCCTACCGTCACCGTATGAATCTGGAGCTGCGACATCTGCGGGTGGTCTGCGCGATCGCGGAGACGGGAAGCGTCACCAAGGCCGCCTCGATGCTCGGCCTGGCCCAGCCGGCGCTGACCGCCCAGCTCCAGCGCATCGAGCGGGCCCTCGGCGGTCCGCTGTTCGACCGGGACCGCCGCGGCGCCCGCCCCACCGCGCTGGGCGAGCTGGTGCTCGACCGGGCCCGGGTGCTGCTGCCCGCCATGAAGGGCCTGCAGGACGAGGCGGCCCGGTTGGCCGGGGCGGCCGACCCGCCGAGCCGGTACCGGTTCGGCGGCGTGAACAGCCCGATCCTCGGCCGGCTGGTGCACCGGCTCACCGCCGAGCAGCCCGACGTGCGGATCACCACGTACGCGTCCTGGTCGGTGGACGAGCTGGCCCAACTGGTGACCGGCGGCCGGCTCGACTTCGCGCTGACCGGGGTGTGCGGGGACGCCGCCCCGTCGGCGGAGTTCGGGCTGAGCTGGCGGGAGGTCGCCGTCGACCCGATCTTCGTGCTGCTGCCGCAGACCCATCCGCTGGCCGGCCGGGACGAGGTGCGCCTGGTCGACCTGCGGCGCGAGCAGTGGGTGGCGGCCCCGGGGGAGGGCTGCTTCGGTGACTGCTTCGCCGCCGCCTGCGCCCGGGCCGGCTTCACCCCCCGCAAGGTGTACGAGACGGACGTGCGCGGCTGCATGGACCTGGTTGACGCCGGCGCGGCGGTGGGCCTGTGCCAGGCCACCTTCCGGCCGGTCGCCGGCCTGGTGACCCGCCGGCTGGCCGGCACGCCGCTGCGCTGGCGGCTGCTGCTGGGCTGGCACCCGGACGCGCCGGCCGCCCGGGTCGCCGAGACGGTGCTCGAGACGGCGGTGGCGGCGTACACCGACGCGCTGGCGCCGCACCCGGACTATCTGGCCTGGCTGCTGGGTCATCCCGAATTCGGCGCGCAGGTGGCGGTCGCCGACGGGGTGCGAACCGCCTGAGCGCGGGTATCACGGCGACATGACTGATCTGTACCCCGCCGCCGACCAGCGGGAGCTGCTGCGCCAGGCCGCCGCCGCGCACACCGCCGCCTCCGCCGACCTGGAGGCGTTCCTGCGCCGGTTGCCGGAGGTGCCCGACGCGGCGGACATCACCGAGTACGCCAACCTGCTCAGCCGGGAGGAACGGGCCCGCACCGACCGGCAGGCCGCCGCCGACGCCGCCGGCCTGGAGCTGCCCAGCATGGAATCGTCCGAGTAACAACAGGTACGCGGACGGCACCCGGGCTGGCCCGGGTGCCGTCGGCTGGTCCGGTCAGCGTTCGACCAGGACGTCGTGCCCGAGGTCGAGCAGCGAGTACCGCCACTCGTTGTCGCTGTTGCCCCCGCTCGGCCGGGCGTCGATGAGGGACTGGATGCGGTCGATCGCCTCCTGCATCACCTCGATGTCCTCCCGGGTGAGGTCCACCTTGCGCTTGCTCAGCACCCGCAGGATGTGCCGGCCCGGCTCGGGCAGGTCCATGTTCGGGGCGGGGCCGAACGACTCCTCGCCCGAACCGCGGGTCAGCAGCCACTGGCGCAACTGCTCGGAGGGGACGTTCACCAGGGCGTGGAAGTCGTCCCAGATCACGTCGACCTCGGGATCCACGCGAGTCTCGCGTACCATCACGCCTCCTCTTCCGGCGGCGGCCCGGACGGTGTCCGGTCGCCCTCCTCGGTCTGCTTCTTCACGCCCTCCGGCGGCACCTTCACCCGGGACGGGTTCGCCGTCGGTGGGCTCACGATCGGTTCGCGCCGCTCGGTTTCCTCCCGGCTCTCCTCCGGTTCGGTCATCTCGTCCCGCTTCCGCTTCACCGCGGGTGCGACGTGCTGGCGGCGGCGTAGTCGCGGTCCCCGCTGCCCACGTCGACGGACAGCTGACCGTCGCGGGCGTCGACCACGACCTTCTGGCCCGGCGAGACCTGGTGTTCCAGCAGCATCCGGGAGAGCCGGTTGTCGACCTCCCGCTGGATCACCCGGCGCAGCGGACGGGCGCCGAACTCCGGCTGGTAGCCGTGCTCGGCCAGCCAGTCGATGCCGGCCGTGGTGAACTCGACCCGGATGTCCTGGGCGTGCAGCCGGCGCTTGGTCTCCTCCAGCATCAGCTCGGTGATCTGCCGCAGCTGCTCGGCCTCCAGCCGCTGGAAGATGATCACCTCGTCGATCCGGTTGAGGAACTCGGGGCGGAAGTTCTCCTGCAGCCGGCGCATCAGCCGCTCCCGCAGTTCGCTGGCCTCCTGCTCCCGGCCGGGCTCGCCGACGCCGAAGCCCACCGTGCGCTGGGTGCCGGTGATCATCTCCGAGCCCAGGTTGCTGGTCATGATCAGAACGGTGTTCTTGAAGTTGACCGTGCGTCCCTGGCTGTCGGTGAGCCGGCCGTCGTCGAGCACCTGGAGCAGGATGTTGAACACATCCGGGTGCGCCTTCTCGATCTCGTCGAGCAGCACCACCGCGTACGGGCGGCGGCGCACCGCTTCGGTGAGCTGCCCGGCCTCCTCGTAGCCGACGTAGCCGGGCGGGGCGCCGACCAGCCGGCTGACCGTGTGCCGCTCCTGGAACTCGCTCATGTCCACCCGGACCATCCGGTCCGCCTCGCCGAAGAGCGCCTCGGCCAGGGCCCGGGCCAGTTCCGTTTTGCCGACGCCGGTGGGGCCGAGGAAGAGGAAGCTGCCCATCGGCCGGTCCGGGTCCGCCAGCCCGGTACGCGAGCGGCGCACCGCCTCGGCCACCGCGCTGACCGCGTCGTCCTGGCCGACGACCTTCTCGTGCAGGTACCCCTCCAGCCGCAGCAGCCGGTCACGCTCCTCCTCGGTGAGCTGGTTCACCGGGATGCCGGTGGCCCGGGAGACCACCTCGGCGATCTCCGTCGGCCCGACCGTCGGCACGTTCGGGCTCTCGCCCTCCCCGCGCGCACGGCGGACCTGGTCCTCCAGTTCGGACACCCGGTCGCGCAGCTCCGAGGCGCGCTCGTACTGCTCGCTGGCGACCGCCTGCTCCTTGTTGCGGCGCATCTCGTCGAGCTGCCGCTCCAGGTCGCGCACGTCCTCGGCCGGGGTGCGGGTACGCAATCGGACCCGCGCGCCGGCCTGGTCGATCAGGTCGATCGCCTTGTCCGGCAGGTAGCGGTCGGTGATGTAGCGGTCGGAGAGCTCGGCGGCGGCGACGAGGGCCTCGTCGGTGAAGCGGACCTGGTGGTGCGCCTCGTAGCGGTCCCGCAGGCCGCGCAGGATGGTGATCGTGTCCTCGACGCTCGGCTCGGGCACGAAGACCGGCTGGAACCGGCGGGCCAGCGCGGCGTCCTTCTCGATGCTGCGCCGGAACTCGTCCAGCGTGGTCGCGCCGATCACCCGCAGCTCGCCGCGGGCCAGGGCGGGCTTGAGCATGTTGGAGGCGTCCATGCCGCCCTCGCTGCCGGCGCCGCCCGCGCCGACCAGGGTGTGGATCTCGTCCAGGAAGATGATCAACTCGTCCTTGTGCGCCCGGATCTCGTCGATCACCTTCTTCAGCCGTTCCTCGAAGTCGCCCCGGTAGCGGGTGCCGGCCACCAGGCCGGCCAGGTCGAGCTGGATGACCCGCTTGCCGATCAGGGTCTGCGGCACGTCGCCGTCGCAGATCCGCTCGGCCAGCCCCTCCACGATCGCGGTCTTGCCGACGCCCGCCTCGCCGATCAGCACCGGGTTGTTCTTGGTCCGCCGGGACAGGATCTCCACGGCCTGCTCGATCTCGTCCGCCCGGCCGATGACCGGGTCGATCTGGTCGTTGCGGGCCAGTTCGGTCAGGTCCTGCCCGTACTGGTCGAGGGTGGGGGTGCCACGGTCGGGACGGGGGGCGCCGCCGCGTTCCGCGCTGGCCGCCTGGAGCGACTCCGGCTGAATCCGGCCCGCGGCGAGCATCCGGCCGGCCGGCGACTCCGGATTCAGCGGCAGGGCCATCAGGATGTGTTCGGGGCCGATGTAGTTGGCGCCCATCGCCCGGGAGAGCTGGTGGGCGTCGAGCAGCGCCCGCTTGGCCGCCGGGGTGAGCGACAGGTTCGGCGGCACCTCGCCGCGGGGCGCCCCGTCACCGCGCCCGCCGAGGGCGTTGACCAGGGCGTCCGGGTCGGCGCCGGCCCGGCGTACCAGGTCGCGCAGCGGCTCCCGCTGCAGCCCCGCCCAGAGCAGATGGTCGGTGTCCAGGTCGTTGCTGTGCTTCTGCGCCGCGCGCCGGGCCGCGTCGGCCAGCATCTCCCGCGCGTCGGCGGTCATCAGCCGGGTGATGTCGACCCGGTGCGCCGGTCGGCGTCCCCCCTCGCCGCGGCCGAAGTACCGGGCCAGGAACTCGTCCCACGGGTCGGAGCCGAAGTCACCGGGTCCCATCATCTCTGTCCTCCGCTGTTCGGACGGGCACGGCCGCCGGGCGACTGGCGCGGCACGGTCGGCGGTGGCTACCCGGCGGTCGGCGCGACAAACGCAAGCGGGTCGGGAGTGGGGCGGCAGCCGGGTCGATGGCAGGGTGGGGGCATGGAGGACAGGCCGCTGCTGATCGTCGACGGCGCGAACGTGGTGGGCTCGCGGCCGGACGGCTGGTGGCGGGACCGGGCCGGGGCGGCGGCGCGGCTGCGCGACGCGCTCGCGCCGCTGGCCGACCGGGGTGTGCCGCCCGAGCTGCCGCCGCCGGTGGACGTGGTGCTGGTGGTGGAGGGCGCGGCCCGGGACGTGCCGGCCACGCCGGGGGTGGTCGTGGTCGCCGCGCCCGGCTCCGGCGACGACACCATGGTCGAGCTGGTCGCCGCGGCGCCGGACCGGCGCCGGGTGGTGGTCACCGCCGACCGGGAGCTGCGGGCCCGGGTGGGCGCGCTGGGCGCCGAGGTGCACGGGCCACGCTGGCTCCCCCAGGACGTCCAGCGCCGCGGGCCGGCGCGGTGACCGGGGTACGCCCCGGCGGGGTGACCCGTGGACGGGACCAGCCGGTTCGCCGGTGGGACCGGCGCCGCCCGGCCGAAACGGTCTCCGCGCACGTCAGGGGACTGATCGGACAGGCGGGCAGGAACACCGCGAGGGCGGATGTTCGTGCACCCGCCGGGATGGGTTGTAATGGAGATCTCCCTTGCCCCCAGGAGGTCCCCCGTGGCGAGCGTCGCCGAGCTGAAGGCAGCCATCGATGTCGCCCTCCAGCAGATAGGTGACGGGCAGACAGCTGTGCAGGCGGCCGGCGAGAAGCTGGCCGAGGCGCAGCAGACCCTGGCCGGCGCGCTGGAGGGCAGCGGGCACGAGACGGTCGAGGCGGCCCAGGCGTCGCTGACCCAGGCCAGCCAGGAGCTGGAGGAGTGCCTCGCCGCCACACTCGTCGCGGTCGAGCAGGCGCAGCTCTACGTCGCCACCCTCTAGGGCCGGCCGTGTCCATCATCGAGGACGTCGGCGCGCAGGTGCGGGCCGCCGCCGAGGAGCTGCCGCTGGCCCAGCTCGCCGCGGCGCTGGAGAAGTTCGGCCAGGCCACCGAGCGGCTGCGCTGGGTGCGGCAGGAGTCGGCGAACCCGATGGGGGTGCCCGAGCTGTCCGCCGCGACCGAGCACGCCGAGACCGCCGGGTACGCGCTGCGGGTGGCCCAGGAGCAGCTGTCCGCGTACCTGGCCGCGATCGGGCTGGCCGCCGACGGCGCGCCCGCCCCGCCGACCGCCGGGCGGCGGCCGCGGCACGACGCGCCGCGGGAGGTGGCCCCGCCGGCGGCGGCCGGCGCACCGGAGCAGGGGGCCGAACCGGCGATGCGGCGCTGGTGGTCGGTGCGGGTGGCGGAGCTGACCGGCGGCCGCGAGGGCGCGCCGGACGAGCCGGACGCGCGGGTCGGCGACTCCCGGGAGCTGCTGCGCCGGGTGGTGACCGGGGTCCGCTCCGGCGACCGGGCCCGGTTGCACGCCGAGCTGCGCCGGGCGCACGCCGACGTCGGGCTGGGGCTGGCCGCGGTCGCCCCGCCGCTGCTGCGCGACCTGGCCGGGGAGCTGCTCGGGCACCCGCCCCGCGCCGACGACCTGGGCCGGCTGCGCCGGGAGGTGGACGGTCGGGTCCGCGACCTGCTGCCGGGGCTGCCGCCGCCGGTGCTGGACACCCTGCTGACCCGGGTCTGCCGGATGCCCCCGCCCCGCCGTTCCGGCGAGCAGGAACAGCCGCACGCCGCGGATCCGGCGGTCACCGCCGGAGTGGTCACCGCAGTGCTGCTCGACCGGCTCGGTCGCGACCTGCCCACCGAGGCCGACGAGCGGAAGACGCATGGCTGACGTCCGGGCCCAGGTGGTGTCGCGGGTCCGGGGGCTGCTCTCCGAAGCCCTCGGGGCGACCCGGAGCCGACTGGCCGACGCCGACGCCGAACTGGCCGCCCGCCGGGACCGGCTGGTCCGGGTGCGGCGCGCCGCGGCGGCCGTACCCGAGCGGGTGGGCGGCGCCCGCGACCGCCGGCTGACCGAGATCGACGCCCGGCACAGCGCCCGGATCGCCGAGCTGGCCCGGCGGGCCGCCGCCGCGGCCGAGCGGGAGGCGCCCGGCGCGGCGTCCGCGCCGTGGGACCGGTGGCACCCGACCCCGGCCGATCGCGCCGAGACCCCCGGCGCGGTACGCGTCGGCACCGTGCGCATCCCCGGCGCGGAGCCGGTGCCGGCGCTGGTGCCGCTGCTCGACGCCGGCCACGTGCAGCTCGCCGGCGGCGACCGGGACGGCATCGCCGCGGTGGTGCCGGCCCTGCTGCTGCGCTCGGTCGGGCGCGCCGACCCGGGCACCGTCCGGCTCGTCGGGTACGACCCGGAGCACCTGGGCGGCGGGCTGGCCGGGTTCGCCCCGCTCGGCACCGCCGGCCTGCTCACCTTCGTCGGCCCCGGCGGGCTGGGCCGGCTGCTGGACGACCTGGTGGAGCAGATCCGCCGGATCAACGAGACCGTGCTGGCCGGCGAGTACGCGTCGCTGCGCGAGCTGGCCGCCGCCACCGGCCGCCGGCCGGAGCCGTGGCGGGTGGCGGTGCTGCTCGGCGGTGACGAGCTGTCCCGGCACGAGCGCGGCCAGCTGGACCGGGTGGTGCGCACCGGGGTGGCCTGCGGGGTGCACCTGGTGGTCCGCGGCATCGAGCTGCCCGACGACCCCACGGTCACCCGGGTCGTGGTGGAGCCGGACGACGCCCGGATCGGCGGGCTGCCGGTGGTGCTCGACGCCCCACCCCCGGCCGGGCTGGTCACCGAGACCTGCCGGGAGACGGCCTCCCGGGTCAACGCCGGGCCACCCCCGGCGCCCTTCACCGACCTGCTGCCCCCGCCCGAGGACTACTGGCGGGAGGACTCGGCGCACGCCCTGACCGCCCCGATCGGCGAGGGCCCGCACGGGCGGCAGGTGCTGCTCACCCTCGGCGACTACCCGCCGCACGCGCTGATCGGCGGCCCCTCCGGCACCGGCAAGACCAACCTGATCTTCGCCTGGATCGGCGCGCTCGCCGCCCGCTACTCCCCCGCCGAGCTGGAGTTCTATCTGCTGGACTTCAAGGAGGGAGTGTCCTTCGCCCGGTTCGCCCAGGGCCGGCGGGACCCGAGCTGGCTGCCGCACATGCGGCTGGTCGGGATCAACGTGAACACCGACCGGGAGTTCGGGCTGGCGCTGCTCCGTTTCCTCGCCGAGGAACTGCGCCGCCGGGCGGACGCGGCGAAGAAACACGAGGTCACCAAGCTGGCCGAGCTGCGCGCGGTGGACCCGACCGGGCACTGGCCACGGATCGTGGCCGTGGTCGACGAGTTCCAGGCGCTGCTGGCCGGCCGCGACGTGGTCGCGCGGGAGGCCGCCGACCTGCTGGAGGACCTGGCCCGGCGGGGCCGGTCGCAGGGCATCCACCTGGTGCTCGCCTCGCAGGACGTGCGCGGCATCGAGGCGCTGTGGGGGCGGCCCGCCCTGGTTGCCCAGTTCACCCTGCGGATCGCGCTGCCGAAGGCGCTGCGCATCCTGGCCGAGCGCAACGACGCGGCCCAGTCGCTGCCCCGGCACCACGCGGTGGTGAACGCCGAGTCGGGGCTGATCGAGGGGAACCAGGTGGCCCGAATCCCGTCGGCCAGCGACTGGGAGACGTGGAGCGAACTCCAGCACCGGCTGTGGCGGATGCGCCCGCAGGACGCCGCCCCGGCCCGGCTCTTCGACGGCGACGCGATCCCGAGGCTGGCCGAGGCGCCGGACTTCCGGGCGCTGGCCGCCCCCGAGCAGGGGGTGCCGCGCAGCCCGGTGGCGCTGCTCGGGGAGATCATCGACGTGCAGGCCCGTTCGGCGGCGCTGCGGCTGCCCCGGGCGCCCGGGCGCAACCTGGCCGTGCTCGGCACCCGGGTGGACGAGGCGTGCGCGGTGCTGGACGCCGCCGCCCGCTCGCTGGCCCGGCAGCACCGACCCGGCACCGCCCGGTTCTCCATCGCCTGCCTCGACCCCGACGCCGACCCGGCCGCCCGCGCCCTCTACGAGGACCTGGCCGACGACGCCGCCTGGTACGACGAGGAGACCGTCCCGGAGCTGATGGCCGAGGTGGGCGACTCGCTCGGTGCCCCGGGCACCCCGCACAGCCCGCACTACCTGCTGCTGTACGCGGTCGACGCGGCCGCCGGGCAGCTCGCCGGCAAGGCGGGCCGACGCACCGGGCTGGAGCAGCTGCGCCGGATCCTGCACGACGGGCCGGAACGGCGTACGCACGTGCTGGCCTGGTGGCGCGGGGTGGCCCGGATGCGGGTCGACCTGGGCGGGCCGGCGGCGCGCACCGACCAGATCGGGGCCTGGGTGGCGCTCGACGTGCAGGGCGCGGAGCTGGGTTCCTCGCTCTACCCGGGCACCGGCGGCCCGGACTGGTACCCGCGCCCGTGGCGTGGGCTCTACTTCGACCGGGCGGTGCACCGCACCGGACAGGTGATCATCCCCTATGGTCCATCGCGATGAACGAACCGGTCGCCAGTGAGACGTACGCCGCCCAGATCCGTCGGCTCGCCGAGCTGACCGCCCGGGTCGCCGCCCAGCGCGCCGAGGCGCACACCTGGTACGCGCAGCAGTGCGCCGCCGCCGACCGGGCGGTGGCCGAGGCCACCGAGCAGGTCCGCCGGGCCGAGGCGGAGGTGGCGGAGGCGCGGGAGCTGGTGGAGCGGGTCGACGCCGAAGCCGCCCACCTGTGGGGGCAGCTGCGCGCCCGGGTGGGCACCGGTGGGCGGCGACTGGGCGAGCTGCCCGGGCCGGCCCGGGACGCGACCGGCGACCCGGTGCCGCTGCTGCACGGGGTGCGTGAGGTGCTGGACCGTACCCGCCAGCCGGGCGAGCTGCCCGGCTCGGCGAACCCGCTGCTGGTGGGCTGCGGGATCGGCGGCGCGCTGGTCGCGTACGCGCTGGGGATGGGTGCGCGGGCGCTGGGCGACGGCTCCAGCGGGGACCTGGCGGTCGGCCTGCCGGTGCTGGCGCTCGTGGTCACGCTGCTCGGGCCGCTGGTGGGGCTGGCCCCGGCCCGGCTGCTGGCCGACCGCCGGCACGCCGTGCTCACCCCCCGCGCGATCACCCTGGTGGCCGCCGCCGGCCTGGTGACCACCGTCCTCCTGCTCGCCCTCGCCCCCCGCTGACCGAGGGCTGGTCGGTTGCTGCACTCCGCTGCACACGCCCGCACCGCCGCCCCCGCGCCCCGGCCCACGGCAGGCGGTTTGGGCCGGGCCTCGCCTCGGCGATCATGAGGTTGGCGGCGGTCGCCACGGCGTGTCGCGCCGCCAACCTCATGATCGACGCGCCCTGGAGCGGCGGCAGCGGGGCGGGGCCGTCAGGCCGGGGTGAGGACGGCTTCCTTGAGGAGGCGGCGGGCCAGGACCAGGCGGTCGGCGTCGTCGTCGAGGCCAGGCAGGTCGCCGACCCGGGTGACCTCGCCGGTGAGCAGGGCGCGCAGCGCCGGCTCGCAGGTGTCGGGCAGGGTGATGGTCCGGTCGAACAGGCGCAGCGTGATCCGGCCGTCCCCGCTCGGGTCGAGCTGCCAGCGCAGGCCGCCCCGGACGGCGACCCGGCTGTCCGGGTCGAGCCCGGCCAGCGCGGCGGCCTGGGCGAGGGGCCGGATCGGCGCCGGTCGGGCGGCCGACCAGGCCCGCTCTCGCAGCCGCGCGGCCACGACGGCCGGGTCGGCCCGCAGCAGCCAGTCGCGCAGCGCCTCCACGGTCTCGGTCAGCTCCGGCTCCAGCGCGTCCGGGTCGGCCACGTCGGTGCCGAAGGGCAGCCCGGCGCGCAGCCGCGGATCCTCGGCGGCGAGTGCCAGCAGCTCCTCGACCAGGGCGTACCGGGTGAGCGCCCGGATGCCCACGGTCAGGTGCAGCGAGCTGCTCTCCTGCGCCTGGGCGCTGTGCAGCCAGCCGCGGGGCAGGTAGAGCGCGTCGCCCGGGGCGAGCACCACGTCCAGGGCGGGCGGCCCGTCGGCGGTGGCGGCGATCTCGTCGGCCCGCCCGCCCCAGGGCTGCCGCTCCAGCGGGTCGGGCAGCACCGGCGGGTGGATCCGCCAGTGCTTGCGGCCGTCGACCTGGAGCACGAAGACGTCGTGCGTGTCGTAGTGGGTGGCGAAGCCCTGGCTGCCGGCCGGGGTCAGGTAGGCGTTGACCTGCACCGGTTGGGCCAGCGCGAGGCCCAACTCGCGGGCGAAGTCGACCAGCGCCGGCCAGGTCCGGTGCAGACCCTGCAGGACCAGGGTCGCGCCGTCGGCGTACAGCTGGAGGACCTTCTCGTCGAGGACCTGGTCGCCGATCTCGGCGCCCGCGCCGCCGCCGCCGGTGTAGCGGGCCGCGGCGACGAGCTCGCCGTCCTTCGCCATGCGCAGGAACGGGGTACGCAGGCCGCGCCGGCTGAGCAGCTCGTCGGCGTCGGCCGGGCTGAACAGGTCGGTGAAACCGCGCGGGTTGGGCAGCTCGACGGCCCGGGACAGCAGCGGGCTGCGCCCCCAGTGGTCGGCGGCGAACTTGGCCGGCTCCACCGTGATGCAGCGGGCGAGTGCCTCGGCGGCGGACGACGGAACCGCCGGGCGGCCGTCGCCGCCCGGCGGCGGTTCCAGGTCGTGGCGCGGCGTCAGACGCGCCGAGCTGGATCTGTCGGACGCGTCGAGGTGCGTCATGGCGACCGGTCAGGCGCTGCCGTCGGCGCCGCCGTCGCGCTGGCCCGGGGTCGCGCCACCGTCGGCCGGACCTTCCGCGCCGCCATCGGCGCCACCGTCCTGCTTGCCCGGGGTAGCCCCGCCGTCGGCCGGACCCTCGGCGCCCCGGTCGGCGCCGCGATCGGCCCCGCGCTCCGCGCCGCGGTCCGCGGCGCCGTCCGCGCCGCCGTCGCGCTGGCCCGGGGTCGCGCCACCGTCGGCCGGACCCTCGGCCCCGCCGCCACCGGTGGTCTGCATGTCGTCGTCGTTGAGTGCCATGGGTGCTCCCTCGGGTGTGCCCCGGTGTCCGTCGGGGTTCGTCGTGGAGCGGGTGGTACCCCACGCGCGATCTTCTCTAACCCCACGGTAGACGGCGGGGCCCGGCGACACGGACGGTTCGCCGGGGCGGGCGTCACCCGGCCCGGGCGCGCGGGCGTGCACGGCGGGCCGGCCCGGTCGGTGCCAGGATGGCGGGAGGACGCCGGAGAGGAGGTGGCCGTGGGGCAGCCCCAGCCGCTGGGGCGGCGGCGATGATCCTGGTCGGCACCTCCGGTTGGCAGTACCGCGACTGGCGGGAACGGTTCTACCCGGCGAAGCTGCCGCAGCGGCTGTGGCTGGAGCACTTCGCCGCCCGGTTCGCCACTGTGGAGGTCAACAACGCCTTCTACCGGCTGCCCGAGCGGGACACCTTCGTCGCCTGGCGGGACCGCACCCCGGACGACTTCTGCGTGGCGGTGAAGATGAGCCGCTACCTGACCCATATAAAGCGGCTGCGGGAGCCGGCCGAGCCGGTGGCCCGCTTCCTCGACCGGGCCACCGGGCTGGGTGACCGGCTCGGGCCGGTGCTGGTGCAGCTCCCGCCGAACCTGCGGGCCGACCCGGACGCGCTGGACACCACGCTGCGCCTCTTCCCGGCCGAGGTGCGGGTGGCGGTGGAGCCACGGCACCCCTCCTGGTGGACCGACGACACCCGGCGGGTGCTGGAGCGCCGCCAGGCCGCGCTGGCCTGGGCGGACCGGCTCAGCCGCCCGGTGACGCCGCTGTGGCGTACCGCCGACTTCGGTTACCTACGGCTGCACGAGGGACGGGCCCGGCCGTGGCCGCGCTACGGCCGGGCCGCCCTCGCCTCCTGGGTACGCCGGTTGACCGCGACGTTCGACGCCGCCGAGCCGGCGTACGTCTACTTCAACAACGACCCCGGCGGCGCGGCGATCGTGGACGCGGTGGCCTTCGCCGACCTGGCCGGGCTCAGCGGCCGAGCGGTGAGCCGCGTGCCGCGGGCGGCCGAGGGCTGAACGCGGACGGCCCGCTCCACCGGTGGTGGGGCGGGCCGGGTCGGGACCGTCGGTCAGGGAAAGATCTGCACCAGGTCCCGGGGCATGTTGTCCTTCACGTCCTCCCACTGGTCCTGGGTGATGTGCCGGCTGAGGGCGTCCAGCACCACCTGGACCACGCGCTCGGTGCCGCCCTCGACGTCGTACGGGAAGTGCTGCCGGACCTCGAACAGGAAGTCGTCCCGGTTCAGCTTCACCGGCACGTCCGTCGGCGTCCAGCCCTCGAAGTAGATCCCGCGGAGCAGCAAGGGCAACTGCGCGGCGAACTCCACGCTCTCCTGCACCGGCATCCGGTCGCGGAGCAGATGCAGCACCGTACGCAGCGCGCAGTAGGACTGGTTGCGTTGCGACTTCGGCCAACCGTAGGCCTGCTCGATGTCCTTGAGGATCAGGTTGGTCTTCTCGATGGAGGACTCAATCGCGGTACTCAGCTGCTCAGCCATCTGCCCACCCCCGTAGGTCGGTTTCCCACCGTCGGTCGTCGGTGCGTCGCGGCGGCCCGCTGGGCCCCCGCCACTGCCGGGTCGGACTGAACCGACCGGGCCGCTCGCCGCGCCGGGGGCCGTCGGACTTCCCGACCACGTGCAGCACCCCGCCACGGCGTCGATCCGATACCACCCGCACCGCCATGGCCCACCTCCTGTCGGCCTCGCGGTCGCGTCGTCGACGGACCGCACACACCGCCCAGACTGTCCGGGGAGAGGGTGAGCCGGCCTCACCCCGACGGGGTGAAACCGCACCGGTCAGTCGACACCGAGCAGGGCCTGCAACCGCTGGCCGTTGCGCTGGGCATAGTCGCGGTAGCAGTTGTTCATGAGCACGTGGGTCTGCTCGGCCTCCCCGGCCAGCTCGCGCAGCCGGGGCGCCCAGTCGCGCAACTCCCGGTCGGAGTAGTCGTAGCCGAACTTCTCGTGGATGTCCTTGCTGGTCCACCGCTCGCTGTGGCCGTGGAAGCGGACCACCGCGAGGTCCGCGGTGGCCGCCAGCACCGGCGGTACGGACGACCGGTGCCCCTGGGGCATGTCGACGCAGACGTACGGGAGCTGGTGCTTGCGCAGAAAGCCGAGGGTCTCCTCCCGGTTGTCGCCGTCGAACCAGGAGGCGTGCCGGAACTCGAAGGCCGCCCGGAGCGGGGCGCACCGCTTCGCCACCTCGAGGAGGTACTGCTTGTTGTCCCGCTTGATGGTGAACCAGGGCGGGAACTGGAACAGCACCACGCCGAGCCGGTCCGCCTCGACCAGCGGGTCGAGCGCGGACAGGAACCGACTCCACACCTCCTCGTACGCCTGCGGCGGCAGGTCGTCCGGATAGAGGTTCTTCTTCTCCGTGTCCGGGCGCAGGTCCTTGTAGAGCGCCCCGACGCGGGTCGGGTGGCCGGTGAGCAGGCTGAACGCCTTGACGTTGAAGGTGAAACCGGGTGGCGTACGGTCCACCCACAGGTGCGCCGTCCGCTCGGCGGGTGGCGAGTAGTAGGTGGCGTCCACCTCGACCAGCGGGAACTGCCGGGCGTAGTACGCCAGCCGCTTCTCCGGGGTGTCCGCGGTCTGCGGGTACCAGCCGGAGTCGAGCAGGGTCCGGTCGGTCCACGAGGCGGTACCCACCTTGAGCTCACCCATGGGGCGAGTCCACCGCGTCCGGGACCGACCGGCAACCCGGGGCGACGCTCAGGCCGCCCGCCGCTCCCGGGTCTGCTTGCAGGACACGCAGGAGGTGGCGGACGGGAAGATCTCCAGCCGCTCCACGGGGATCGGCGCCGAGCAGCCCTCGCAGAAGCCGTAGGTGCCCTCTTCGAGGCGGGTGAGCGCGTGTTCGAACTGGGCTCGCCGGTCCAGGATGCTGCGCAGCAGGGACTGCGCGGTGTCCCGCTCGGCGGTCTTGGTGCCGCTGTCGGCCTGGTCGTCACCGGCGGTGTCGCCGACCTCGACCAGCCGCAGCACCTGGCTCTGCAGCACGGCCTGCTCGTACTCCGCGGTCAGCTCGTCGTACCGCGACCGCAGGGACTGCCGGATCTGGTCGACCTCCGCCTGCGAACGGCCCGTGGCTGTCGTGTCGTGGACGAGCATGGCTGCCTGCCTTTCCTCGGGGCCTCATACCGGTCCGGGGCGACGAGCGCCCCGGACCGGAACGTTGGGGTGCGCGGGCGAGATCACCCGTGCTCTGTGAGCCGGGCGATTACCCACCACCTCGGAGGATCAAACCGGGGATTTCGGTGGCCTTCCACCGCATTCGTGCGCTGTTGCGCCGCCCGGTCCGTCCCCGGCCGTCCCCGAGGCGGCCCGGCCGTCCGGGCTGTCCGACTCGGGTCGCCGGGTCAGCCGGCCTCGACCACGGCCGGGTGGCGCGGGTCGTCGGCGCGGACCACCACGTCGGCGAAGGAGGCCGGGGCGACCTCGTCGGCGTACCGGGCGAAGGCGGGCAGGGTCCAGCGCAGCTCGGGACCGGTCCGCCGGTCCAGCGCGGCCGGGGAGAGCTCCACGTGCACGGTGACGTCGAAGGGCAGCCCGCCGCCGAGCAGCAGTGACCCGCTGACCAGCACCACCCCGCCGGGCGGCAGCTCCACGTACGCCGCCCGGCTGGCCCGGTCGGCGGCGGCGTCCCACAGGGACGGGAGCAGCCGGCCCGAACCGTCGGGACCGGCGGGGTCGAGCACCTCGCGGCGCAGCCCTGCCTCGTCGATCCAGCCCTCGTAGTACGCGTCCGGGTTGGTCCGGCCGTGTTCCAGGCGTACCGAGGCGGGCCGGAGGAAGTCCGCGGCGCGTACGTGCAGCACCGGCCGCCCGGCGGCGCGCAGCGGGTCGACCAGCGCCCCGGCGAGGGCGTCCGGGTCGGCGGCCGGCGGGCCGTCCACGGCCACCCGCAGCCGGCCCGGTACGGCGGTGCCGGTCAGCCGGTCGGTCAGCTCGGTGACGAGGCGCTCTGGCGTGATCGGACGGACCCGCATCCGACCATCCTGCCCGGCGACCGGACCGGCGGGTCAGCCGGTGCGGTCGATGGTGACGCGGGCGTCGTCGGCGAGCCGGTAGCCGACCCCGTAGACGGTGGTGACCAGCGGGACGTCCACTCCGACCTTGCCGCGCAGCCGGCGGACGTGCACGTCGACGGTGCGGACGCCGGCGTGCTCGTACCCCCAGACCGCGTTGAGCAGTTGCAGCCGGGTGAACACCCGGCGGGGGTGGGCGACCAGGTGCAACAGCAGGTCGAACTCCAGCCGGGTCAGCGGCAGCGGCTCGCCGTCGCGCAACACCGACCGGGACGCGGCCAGGATGTGCAGGGTCGGGATGGCCGGCGCGAGCGGGCGGCCGGGCGACCGGCCGATCGGCACCGGGTCGGCCCGGCGGTCGACCGGCCCGCCGCTGGTGACCACGGCGTCGCCGCGTTCCAGCAGCTCGCGGGCAGCGTCCAGCAGTCGCCGGGCGGCCGGGCTCAGCGACTCCTCACCGGCCAGCGGGATGTTGAAGGTGACCGTCAGCACCGGGGTGGTGGTGTTGGCGGGGCGACGCTGGCCGCCGGGGGGGACGACCGGGAACCGCGGGTTGGGACGTATGCCATCCGGCGCGCGACGAGGCGGGGCTGACCGACATGGTCCTGCTTCCTACTAGTAGCTCATGGCTGAGCGGTTCGGATGGTTCGCTCTCCGCCCAGCGGTGGCTGGGCTGGAGTCCTGGACCGGCAGTCTGGTCCGGTGGCGATCGGTCCGGTCCTGCAGGATCTGCTTCACCCGCCGGTGTGGGGTGTGCAGGGCGATGTCGGGGTCGCCGGCTCGGTGCAGGATGTTGATCGCGGCGTTCACGTCTGCCTGCCACACCACCCCGCACGTAGTGCAGTGAAACCTGTCCCCACTACGGCGGCCGAAGACGCCGCAGCGGTGACAGGTTTGTGAGGTGTAGGCGGCGTTGACGGGAACGAGCGCAGAACCTCTACGCTCCGACACGCTTTTCAGGGCCTCCGCGGTGACTCCTTTGGTCCACGCGGCGAGACGCCTGTTCATGTTCTTGGGAAGCTCTTTGCGGCCGGCGATGCGTTTGGTGAGGTCTTCGGCGACCACGGTGGCTGCCTTGTCGACGACCTCGTGCACGGCGGTGAAGATCTCCGTACGCACCCGCGCCCGGTGCCGGGCGGCCTGCCGGTCCCGCTTCACGGTCCCGAGGTTGTTGACCTTGATCCGGTGGGCTTTCGCGTGATCACCACGCAGGGAGGCGGTGTTGGCGATCGAGCGCAGCTTCGCTCGGCGCCGGTTGCGTTCCTTCAGCCGGTCCGACTCACGGGTGAGCAGGTCGCCGAGTTGTTGGCCGTAGGGCTGGCCGTCGGAGTCGGTCAGGGCTTCGGTGTAGCCCTTGTCCACACCGACCTTCCGATCGCCGCATGGCCGCTGCGACGACCGCATCGCCGCCGAGTCGATCTGGTAGTGCACCTCGACCCGCCCGCCGCGCAGGATCAGCCGCAGCGTGCCCGTCGGCGCAACAGTCGTCGACAGCGGGATGCGGACCATTCTGCGGCGTTCCAGGCCGGGGATCGCCAGCCACAACCGGCCCCGCCCGTCAACGAGCGTGTTGTACCTCTCGGCGCGCACGACGATCTGGTTGTGCGTGTGGTTGCGGCCCCGCTTCCAGTGCTTACGCACTTGCCGAGCCAGGAACGGATCACCGGCCCACTCGTCAGCCTTCAACGCGCCGAACATCCGCTTCCGCCCGTCCGGATCGTTGGTGTGTCGGCTGATCGCCCGCCGGACGTCGACCTTGGCCGCCTCCAGGTTCGCGGCGATGTCGCCGATTGCGTCGCGGACGATCTCCTTCCACGCATTCGCCAACACACCAAACGACGCGTGTGTGCCGTCGGCCAGCCACCGGTCCCGCACCTGCCGGTCTCTCAACCCGGACCCGACCCCGCCGATCGAGCCGTAGCGCTGCCACACCTCACTACGAACCCGGCCCAGCCGGCGCGCCTGCTTCACCAGGACGGCGTACTTGCCCGGATTCAGGTGCGCGGAGTAGGCGATCCGGGTGACCTTCACCGGTCATCCTCCGCAGCGCGGTCCGTTCTTTTCCGCACGCTCCCGTAGCGACGCAGCCCGTCCAGCGGACGCGAGAACCTGTGCACCACCGCCGGCAAGTCCCCGACCAACTCCTGCCGCAGGGGCATTCGCATCGTAAGCACGGAACCGCCGCCCACCCGCTCGCCGAGCCGGCCGATCCCATGCACGCTACCCACAGCAGTCAACATCGACAGTTCTAAAACAACCACTTGTCGCTGCTCCTTGGCTGGTCCGGGTTCCCACGGCCCCGGGATGCCGCTTCGTCGATGCTTCCCGGCACCCAAGTGAGGGTCAAGAGGGGCTACGTTTGCATGAATGTGACAATTGACGAACACAGCGGAGCCAGGCGCTCGCTCTGCGTACGAGCCAGACCATTACAGCAGAGCGGCGAGATGACCCGTTACGGGGGGTCCCCGCCCGGTTGCCCGGTTCGACGTGGCGACCTGCCGGCGCATGCGACGGAAGCGCGGCGCACCGGGCCACCCGGTACGCCGCGCCGTCGGCGCGCCGCGCTCAGCGCTGGCGGTCCACCACGATCCGGGCCTCGTCGGCGAGCCGGTAGCCGACGCCGTAGACGGTGGTCACCACCGGCGTGTCGGCGCCGAGCTTGGCCCGCAGCCGGCGCACGTGGACGTCCACGGTACGGGCCACCGCGTGGTCGTACCCCCATACGTTTGCGAGCAGCTGGAGCCGGGTGAACACCCGCCGGGGGTGCTCGGCGAGGAAGAGCAGCAGGTCGAACTCGATCCGGGTCAGCGGGACCGGCACGCCGCCCCGGCGGACCACCCGGGTGCCGGCCAGGATGCGTACCGTGTGGGGCTGCTCCGCCGGCGGGGGCGCGGCGGCCTCCGGGGTGGCCGGCGCGGGTGGCTCGGCACCTCGCCGCGGGTCGAGCACGCGGACAAGCTGGTGCTCGTCGGCCCGGACCACCCCCTCGCCGGACGCGGCGAGCTCGTCGAGGAGGTCGACCAGGCGGGCCAGGCCGGGCGTCAGCCCGGCGCCCAGGTCGAGGGTGATGGTCAGGGTGGGGGCGGTGCGGGGTCGGGGCGGGGCGGCCCGGTCGGGGCGGCCGGACCGGTGCGGGCGCGGGGAGATGGCGACGACGGACATGGAGCCTCCTGAGCTGGCGGTCGCGCCCGCCGGGGTGTGGCGGGACGATCAGCGGAGCGCCCGGCCGGTGGTGACCGGGGGCGGGGCGGACGAGGGTCGGAGCGGCGGGGTCGGGCCGAGGGTGGGCAGCCCGGCGATGCGCCAGGCGGCGAACCCGCCGACCACGTCGGTGGCCCGGTGCAGGCCGAGGTCCTGGAGCGCGGCGGCGGCCAGCGAGGAGGTGTAGCCCTCCTGGCAGAGGATCACCACCGGCACGTCGTAGTCGACGGCCTGGGGCAGCCGGGCCGGGCAGCGCGGGTCGAAGCGCCACTCGAGCACGTTGCGCTCGACGGCGAGGGCGCCCGGCACGGTGCCGTGCGCGGCCCGCTGGCCGGCCGGGCGGATGTCGACCAGCAGCGCGCCTTCCCGGTACGCCAGGTGGGCCTGCTCGGGGTCGAGGCGGCGCAGCCGGCGACGGGCGGCGGCGAGGATCTCGTCGATGCCCCGCGAGCCGGGTGGTGGGACCGGACAGCTCTCGGTACGGGTTCGGGGCTGGGACATCCTCGGGTCCTTCCGTGCGGCGTGGGTCGGGGTCACGAATGCGGCGGGCGGCCGGGTCACCAGCCCACTCCCGCCTCGGCCACCTCGGCGGCCAGGAGCTGCCCGGCGACGAGGCGGTAGCGGGTCATCCGGCGCAGCGCGGGCCGGTAGACGTGCACGCTGACCGCCGGCCGGTCCCCTCGGTTGGTGACCACGTGCACGTGGCGGACGCCGAAGCGCCGGCCCGTGCCGGCGGCGAGCCGGTGCGGGCGCAGCCGGCCGCCGCTGACCGTCTCCTCGGTGAGGGTGCCGGCGAGCACCAGGAAGGCGCCTGCGGAGCCGCCGTGGTCGTGCAGGTCGGTGCCCTGTCCGGGCAGCCAGCTCAGCGCCCACACCTCGTACGCGGTGTCGGCGGCCAGGCGCGCGTACCACCGCTCGGCGGGGTCGAAGTGCAGCGGGACCGGCCAGCCCGTCGGGTCGGCCCAGCGGGCGGCGACGGCGAGCAGGTCGGGCGG
Organism: Micromonospora sp. RTBAU3-60; assembly: GCF_054963695.1. NCBI lineage: Bacteria > Bacillati > Actinomycetota > Actinomycetes > Micromonosporales > Micromonosporaceae > Micromonospora > Micromonospora sp. RTBAU3-60. The sequence goes on from NZ_JBUEGB010000048.1 coordinate 26,258, forward strand.
ATCGGGGCGGGCCATCGGCGGTTCGTCCTCACGGGTACGGGGCGGCGCGGTCCCCCACAGCATAGAAGGCAAACCCTATAGGTTTAGTAGGTAATACCGGATGCTGGGACAGCGCGTCCGGCGCCGCGGACGGTCAGCGCCGGACCGGTGGGCCCACCCGGTAGCCGGGCACCGAGGGCCAGCGCACGGTGAGCACCACCGACTCCCGCTCGGCGTACCAGGAGTGGTCCACGCCCTGGCCCCACACCACGTAGTCGCCCGGCTCGCGCAGCACCACCGTGCGGTCCCGCAGTTCGATCCGGAACGCCCCGCTGATCAGCACCAGCAGGGCGGTGCGCCGCTCCCCCGTCGCCCACGCAGCGCGGGTCTCCCCGGCCGGGTGCACGCCCCACTTCACCTCGACCTCGCTGCTGTGCCGCACGTCCTCGAGCGGCTTGAAGTGGCCGAGCAGCCAGCCCGCGTCAGCCGCCCCGTCTACCGCCGCGTTGCCGACGTACACCCGATCGCGCATCCATCCCCTCCCGTGCCGGCTCGGCAAGCTACCAGGCGGCTTCGGGCGCCTCCGACCGCCGAGGCCGCCCGCACCTCTCGGCGACGGCACCGACCGTCTCGGGCTGGCCGACCACGCGCCCACACCGCCCCTGACCAAGCCGACCTCGGCGGGCGGACCTGCCCGAGGCGCTGGCCCAGCTCACCCGGAGCTGACCGACCCGCCAGGGCCCCGGCGCGGCGGTCGGCCACACGGTATACAGGTGCGGTGGAGGATCCCCTACCCGAGCGGATGCGCGCGGCGGCCGGCGCGTGGCTGGCGGCGCTCGACGAACCGGCCCGGCAGCGGGCCCGGCACGATTTCGCCGACGAGGCCGCCCGGCGCTGGCTGGAGTACCGGCCGCGGCCCCGGCCCGGGGTTAGCCTCGCCGACCTGGACGTCACCGCGCGCAAGGCCGCCCACCGGCTGCTCGCCACCGCGCTCAGCCCGGCCGCGTACGCCCAGGCCATGGCGGTCGTCGCGCTGGAGGAGGTGCTCGACCGGGCGGAGGGCTGGCGGCGCGGCCGGCACAGCGGCGACTACTGGGTGGCCGTGTTCGGCGACCCGACCCGCGACGACCGGTGGGGGTGGCGGTTCGAGGGGCACCACCTCTCGGTGACCATGACCGTGGTCGACGACCAGGTCTCCCCCGCGCCGCTCTTCCTCGGTGCCAACCCGGCCACCGTCCGGCACGCCGGACGTCCGGTCTCCCGGCCGCTCGGCCCCGAGGAGGACCTGGCCCGGGAGCTGCTCGACGCGCTCGGGCCGGCCGGCCGGGCCGCCGCGATCATCGCCGACGAGGCGCCGGGCGACATCATCAGCGCCACCCGGGCCAGCGCCCCGGACCGGCTCGACCCGCTCGGGGTACCCCGGGACCGGCTCACCCCGACCGGGCGGGCGCTGCTCGACCAGCTCGTCGCGCTCTACCTGGACCGGCTGCCGCCGGAGCTGGCGGCCCGGGAGGCGGGCCGGCTCGACGGTGGGGAGCTGCACTTCGCCTGGGCCGGCCCCACCCGGCCGGGGCAGCGGCACTACTACCGGATCCAGGGCGACGACCTGCTGATCGAGTACGACAACACCACCGACGACGGCAACCACGCGCACACCGTGCTGCGTCGCCCGGCCAGCGACTTCGGCGCCGACGTCCTCGCCGCCCACCACACCACCGCCCACTGACCCGCCGCCGGGTCCCGCCCGGTTGATCAAGAAGTTTGCGTCCGGTTGGAGATCGACTCCGACGTAAACCCCTTGATCAACGCCTGCTCGCGGTGGGGCGGGCCGGTCGGGCGGTCAGGGGCGGCGAGCCTCGATGAGGAACCGTCGGGCGTGGGCGACGAAGGGGCCCTCGGTGCGGATCCGGTCGTGCAGGCGCCGGAGTTCGGGACGGTAGCGGTCGACGGTGAACCCGGGCACCGTCCAGATCACCTTGCGCAGGAAGTAGACCACCGCGCCGATGTCGTGGAAGACCATTCGCAGGGTGGCCGTACGCAGGTCCACCACGGTCAGCCCGGCGGCCTCGGCGGCGGCGACCGCCTGCTGCGGGTGGCGCGCGGTCGGCGGCGGGAGCGGGCCGAGGATCGCCTCGCTCAGCTCCCGCACCGTGCCGGCGCCGATCTGCTGGGAGAGGTAGCTGCCGCCGGGGCGCAGCACCCGGGCGATCTCGTCCCACCAGGTGTCCACCGGGTGCCGGCTGACCACCAGGTCGAAGGAGCCGTCCCGGAACGGCAGCGGCGGCCGCTCCGCCACCTGGACGACGGTGGCACCGACCGCGCGCAGCGTACGGCGGGCGACCGCGACGTTCGGCGGCCACGCCTCGGTGGCGACCAGCAGCGGCGGCGGGGTGGGCACCTCGGCCAGCACCTCGCCCCCGCCGGTGTCGATGTCCAGCGCGGCGTGGACGGTCGCCAGCCGCGCGCCGACCAGTCGGGCGTACCCCCAGGGCGGGCGTTCCTCGCTGGCCCGCCCGGCCAACCAGGAGAAGTCCCAGCCGTCGACCGGCACCGAGGCGGCCTCGGCGATCAGGTCCTCGAAGTCATCCGCGCTCACCGGGTGAGCCTGTCCCAGCGGCGCGCGCCACGGCAACGGGTTTCCGGCTGCGGCGCGGCGCGGCCCTGACCGACCTCCGGCCGGCGCCACGGCGACCGCCTCCGGGTCGTTGCGGCCGCCCCGTCCGAGGGCGGCAACCGCTCAGGCCGGCGGGCGGATGATCTCCACGGTGGATGCGGGGAGGTCGGCGAGCGTCTCCAGGCCGGCCTGCTCGCTGGCCCGGCCGCGGTCGAACTGGCGCACCAGCCGGGCGCCCAGCCACACCCCGACCGACCCGACCGCCAGGGCCAGCAACTCGGTGGCCAGCTCGACGCCGGTCGCGCCGCGCTCCGGCGCGTCGGCCCGCATCAGGCAGGTGAGCAGGAACAGCGCCGCCATCGCGGCGTTGACCAGGTTGACCGTGACCGCGGTACGCCGGGTCCGATCGGCGCGCGCGTCCCACAGGTCGACCAGGCCGGCGACGGCGGCGAGCGCGGCGGCTACCAGGGCGGCCACGGCGGTCCAGTAGCCGACCTCGCCGAGGAAGGCCGGGCCGCCGGCGACGTCGGCCAGGTCGAGGACCGCGGCGCTGACGAAGAGTCCGAACGGGAACGTCACCAGCATCGGTTGGATGGGGTGCCCCTGCACCCGCAGTCGGCTCTCCATCGGTCCCTCCCCAGGTCGGCGCGGCTCACCAGTCCAGGGTGCTACCCCCGCGCCAGCGGGACGAAACGAACGCTCAACTCTCCCGGGGCCGGGACACGGTGGACACCAGCCGCTCGGCGACCTCGCGCAGCGGGATGTCCAACGAGGACGCGGCGCTGCGGAGCACCGCCAGGGCCTCCGGCGCCCGGCAGCCGCGCTGCGTCATGATCACGCCGACCGCCTGCCCGATCACGCCCTCCTCCAGCAGCGCCGAGTCGAGCTGGCCGGCCTGAACGGCCTGCCGCTCCCGGTCCCGCACGGCGGCGAGGAGCAGCCCGGCGTGCTCGGCCAGGAGCATCGCGGTGAGCTGGTGCCGCGGGGTGAGCGCGTCGGCGGGCTCGGCGTACAGGTTGATCGCACCGATCACCTGCTCGTCCACGTCGACGGGCGCGGAGATCACCCCGCGTACGCCCAGCCCGCGCGCCCGCTCGGTCCAGGCCGGCCAGCGCGACTCCCGGTCGAGATCCGGCGCGGTGATCATCTCGCGCCGCCGGATGGCGGTCAGCGCCGGCGTGTCGGGGCCGTGCCGCAGGTCGTCCAGCTCGGCCCGGGCGGCGTCGGAGGCGGCCCCGCCGGCGGGCTCGCCGGCGCGCAGCGCGGTGAAGCCGCAGCAGTCCACCCCGGGCACGGCGTCCCGGGCGACCCGGACCAGCCGGGCCAGCGCCTCGTCGAAGTCGGCGACGGCGATCAGGCCGGCGGTCAACTCGCGCAGCAGGGCGGCGGTCTCCAGCACGTTGAGCGTGTCGATCATGGGTTCCCGCGTGTCGAGGTTCACCGGGCCACGGCCCCCGCCGCCTCCGCCTCCGACCACGCGGTGTCCCTGTCCGGCGCCATTGCCTGTCGCATCCGCTCTCTCCCTGACTCGAAGCCCCGGCCTACTACCCTCGCAAACCCGGTTCGAAACAGTGCAAAGGGGTCCCTTTCGGCGCGCCACGCGCCGGCGGGGACCCCTTCGTCGACGGTCAGCGGGACCCGGAGATGAGCCGCCGCCCCACCGAGGCGATCAGCCGATCCAGCTCCGAGCCGAACGGGTTGTCGTGCACCAGGTAGGTCCAGGTGGCGCTCGGCCGGACCAGCTTCGCGGCGTCCGGCTCCCACCCCTCGGCGAACTCGGTCTCCTCGAAGGTGGCGATGGTCCGCGTCTCGATCTCCGGGACGAGCGCGTTGAACGCCGGGACGGCGCTGCGGTGGAACTCGTCCAGCGGGTCGAGCCGGCCCAGCGCACGCAGGTGCACGCCCTCGCGGACCTCGGAGAGCTCGGCCAGGTGCTCGGCCCAGAGCCGGTCCAGGTGGTAGAGGGCGATCTTGCGGGCCACCTCGGCGAGCAGGTCCTCGTCCATCTCGCCGGCCTTCTCCGGCACCCGCTCCAGCAGCATCAGTGCGGCGATGTCGCTGGTCAGCAGCCGCTCCCGCCGCTCGGCGAGGGCCTTGCGCTGCTGCTCGATCACGACGCTGTAGCGCCAGGTGTTGCGGTGGATCTCGTGGTTGACGCCCTCGGCGACCCGCTGGGCGTGCTCCACCGCGTAGTCGACCTGCGGGTCGGTGACCAGGCCGTCGGCGTTCATCCGGGGCGACGGCGGAACGGTGTCGCCGGCGTGCCGGACGACCAGGTCGTCCTCCAGGCTGACGAAGAAGACCGACCCGCCCGGGTCGCCCTGCCGGCCGGCCCGGCCGCGGAGCTGGTCGTCAACCCGGCGGCTGTCGTGCCGGCCGCTGCCGATCACGTAGAGGCCGCCCAGGTCGGCCACCCGCTCCCGGTCGGCCTGGTCGCTGCCGCCGAGGCGGATGTCGACGCCACGGCCGGCCATCTGGGTGGAGACGGTCACCGCGCCGTACGCGCCGGCCTCGGCGATGATCGCCGCCTCCTCGTCGTCGTTCTTGGCGTTGAGGACCACGCAGGGCACCCCGGCCGCGTGCAGCCCGGCCGCCAGACCCTCGGACTCCTTGACGTCCAGGGTGCCGACCAGCACCGGGCGGCCCGCCTCGTGGCAGCGCTTGATCTCGTCGATCAGCGCCTCCTCCTTCTCGGCCCGGGTGGCGTAGATCCGGTCCGGCTCGTCCTCCCGGATGCAGGGGGTGTTCGGCGGGATCACCGCCACCTCCAGGCCGAAGAACTCGCGGAGCTGGTCGCCGACCAGCACCGCCGTCGCGGTCATCCCGCAGACCTTCGGGTAGAGCGCGATGAACGCCTGCACGGCGATGGTGCCGAGCACCTCACCCTCGGCGGTGGCGTCCAGGCCCTCCTTCGCCTCGACCGCCGCCTGCAGCCCGTCCGGCCAGCGGCGGCGCTGGGCCACCCGGCCACGCATCTCGTCGATCAGCTCGACCGAGCCGTCCCGGACGATGTAGTCCACGTCGCGGTGCAGCAGGGCGTGCGCGTGCAGCGCCACGTTGACCGCGGAGAGCTGCCCGACGTGCTCCTCGTCGTACAGGTCGATGCCGCCGAGCTTGGCCTCGATCGTGGCCAGGCCGGCCGAGGTGAAGGCGACGCTGCGGCCGTCCTCGGCGATCGTGTAGTGCTTGCCCTTGCGCAGGCCGCGGACCAGCGCCGCGGCCGCGTGCACCGGGTCCTGCCCGCCGGGGACCGCGCCGGCGAGCACCATCGGCACCCGGGCCTCGTCGATGAGGATGGAGTCGGCCTCGTCGACGATGGCGGTCTTCAGCGCCGGCTGGACCCGGTCATCGAGGTCGGTGACGAGCTGGTCGCGGAGGAAGTCGAAGCCGGCCTCACTGACCGACACGTAGGTGACGTCGCAGGCGTACGCGGCGCGCCGCTCGTCGGGGGTGGAGGACTCGTTGACCCAGCCGACGGTGAGCCCGAGCAGGCGGTAGACCGGCGCCATCCACTCGGCGTCGCGGCGGGCCAGGTAGTCGTTGACGGTGAGCACGTGGACCGGGCCGTTGCCCATCCGGACGTGGCCGTACGCGGCGATGGTCGCGGTGAGCGTCTTGCCCTCACCGGTCGCCATCTCGGCCACCTTGCCGGCGAGCAGGGCCATCGCGCCGAGCAGCTGGACGTCGTACGGCCGCTGGTCGAGGCCGCGGCGGGCCGCCTCACGGCCGATCGCGCAGAGCTCCTCGTACCCCTCGGCCAGGCCGGCGGCCTCGGTCAGCTCGGCGTCGGAGAGCTTCTCCAGCTCCGCCTCGCGGGCCTCGATGGCCGGCAGCAGCTTCTCCAGCGGGGCGAGCTCCACCGTCGTCCCCGGGCGCTGGAGGAACCGCCGGAACCTGCTCTTCAACCGTTGCGACACACCCATGAGCGGCAACGGTACGCGAATCGGAGCCGATTGGGACCCCCGCCCGGCGCCGGGTCTGTCCGGTGTCCGATTTCCTGACCGTTTCGGCAGCTCAGGGCGGTTTCCGGGCGGTGACCGTCGGGGCTGGCGGGCGCCCGGTCGGTCCGCGGATCAGCCGGTGACCGTCGGGGCCTGGCCGGCGCCCGGGCGGTCCGCGGGTCAGCCGGCGAACACCACCTGGAGTTCCTGGCGGCGGCGCTCGGCCAGGTCGATCAGCAGCCCCGGCGCTTCCTCCAGCGGCGCCACCGCCGTCACGAGGTGCTTGCGGATCAGGTCGCCGTACTGGCGCAGTAGCTCGATGGTCTCCGCGGAGAGCCGCTCCCGGTCCCAGACGGGGGCGAGCCCCCGGGGCACCCGCCCGATCTGGGCGCAGCGCAGCGACAGCCCGTTGTGATGGAACTCCTCGCCGAGCCGGACCTCGTCCGCGCCGGCCTGGTAGAACGCGAGGTCGATGACGGTGCCCTGGGGGCGCAGCAGGCGCAGCGCGAGGTGCAGCGCCCACGCCTGGCCCCGGCACTGGAACACCACGTCGGCGCCCCGGTCGCCGGCGGCGTGGTTCCACCGGGTCTTAAGCACCACGGCCGGGTCGTCCGCCTCCGGGTCCAGAGTCTCCAGGCCCAGCGCCTCGGCCACCTCCCGCCGGGCCGGGGTCGGGTCGAGGACCACCACGGAGGCGGCACCGTGCCGCCGGGCGAACAGCGCGGTGAGCAGGGCGACCACCCCGCTGCCGACCACCGCCACCCGGCGGCCGCGGACCCCGTCGCCGAGCGAGCGCACGTCGGTGCCGCACAGGTCGGCGGCGGCGTGCAGCAGACCGTTGGCGCAGATCGGGCCCATGTGCGCGACGTAGACGCCGAGCAGCGGGTCGAGGTCGTCGGGGAGCGGGACGAAGCGCTCGGCGACCGGGTCGGCGACGTACCCGGTGCGGTGGCCGTAGGTCATCGCCCCCACGGTGCCCACCCGGACGGCCGGGGTGCGGCTCTCCACCACCCGGCCGACCTGCATGTAGCCGAGCCGGGTCACCGGGTACGGGGTGCTCGCCGCGCCGGGCTGGAACAGCCCGAGATCGCTGTTCCAGGTGACGTTGAGGTAGGGGTTGGTGCCCTTGACGTAGCTCAGCTCGGTGCCGGCGGAGACGCCGCTGTAGACCGTCTCCACCCGGAAGGTGCCCTCACGCAGCTCAGCCGGGTCCTGCTCGACCAGCTCCACCGCGCCCGGTCCGTTGACCACCACCACCCGGTCACGCATCGACGGTCACCTCCCGTTCCGCCTCAGCCGGCACAGTGCCGGTGACCGGGGTGGTGGGGCGTGCGGCCGGCCCGGTGGGCAGGGCCACGCTGCGCCCGGTCCGCGCCGACTCGGCCACCGCGAGGGCGAGCCGCTGGGTGCGCAGCGCCTCGGCGTACGGGACCCGGATGTCGTCGCCGACCCCCCGGACCGCGTCGACGAAGGCCCGGTCGACGGCCACCCGGGCGCCGTCCGGGTCGGCGGGCAGGTGCCGCTCCCCCTCGCCGTCGCAGATCAGCAGGCCGTCCTCGGCCAGCGACATCGCCAGCCCGTCGGCGAGGATCTCCACGCCGGCCCGGTGCTTCCAGCCGAGCACGCAGGCCGCGGCGAGGGTGCCCACCGCGCCGGAGGTGAAGCGCAGGGTCGCCGCGGTGACCGAGTCGATGTCGGCGCCCTCCACCGGCGGCGGAGTCCCGTCCCCGTACGCGGTCACCTCGGACGCCTCGCCGACCAGCAGCCGCACCAGGTCGAGCACGTGGGCGGCCTGCTCTACGACCGGGCCGCCGGAGCGGTCGCACCGGGCCCACCAGGCCACCGGCGGAACCTTGTCCAGCCAGGCCGCGTTGACCATCCGCGCCGGGCGGTCGGCGAGCAGCTGCCGGGCCTCGTCCACCACGTGCAGGTAACGCCAGTGGTGGCCCACCGCGGTGAGCAGCCCCCGCCGCTCCACCAGGGCGGCGATCCGTTCCGCGGTGTCCAGGTCCACCGCCACCGGCTTCTCCACGAACATCGGCACGCCGGCGTCGATCACCGCCTCCTCCACCGGGCCGTGCGCGAACGGGGGCACGCAGACGTAGACGGCGTCCGGGCCGGCGGCGAGCAGCTCGGTCACGTCGGCGAACGGGCACCCGCCGTACGTCCCGGCCAGGGCCTCCGCCGCGTCCCGGGCGACATCGGTCACCCCGACCAGTTCCACGTCCTCGAAGCCAGTCAGCACACGGGCATGCCGCTGCGCCACCCCACCCGCCCCGACCAGTCCCACCCGGCACGTGCGCATCCGTCGCCCCTCCCGCCGCAACTCACGAAGCTGTCGACAGCTCTCCCCTGGCGGGCGTGCAATCAAACGTTCACCGGCCGGGAACCGGACGGCGCGCGACGGGTGATCAGGCTGTTCGGCATGATCCGGTTAGCGCGGGGCGCCTACTGGGAAAACCTAACCCGCGTTTCCGCCATGAACTGGGGGTGCCAGTGCGGGATACAGAAGCGATCGTCTCACCGGTGGTGGAAGCCTGGGCCACGTACCGCACCACGACGGCCAGCGACTGGCCGGCGCGCCGGCTGCTGCGGGCGAAGGGTGACAGCCGGGTCAGCGTGGTGCTGCCGGCGCGCAACGAGGAGGCCACCGTCGGCGCCATCGTGTCGACGATCCGCGAGCACCTGATGGACCGGGTGCCGCTGGTGGACGAGCTGATCGTGGTGGACTCCCGGTCCACCGACCGGACCGCGCAGGTGGCTCGCGCGGCCGGCGCCGAGGTGGTCAGCCAGGACGCGATGACCCGCGGGCTGCCCCGGCTCTCCGGCAAGGGCGACGCGCTCTGGGCCGGGCTGGCGGCGGCCGAGGGGGACGTGGTCGCGTTCGTCGACGCCGACCTGCACGAGTTCCGTCCGCACTTCGTCACCGGGCTGATCGGCCCGCTGCTGACCGACCCGTCGGTCGACTTCGTCAAGGGCTTCTACCACCGCCCCCTGGTGGGGGCGACCAGCGTGGAGCCGGACGGCGGCGGGCGGGTCACCGAACTGGCGGCCCGCCCGCTGCTGAATCTCTTCTGGCCCGAGCTGGCCGGGTTCGTGCAACCGCTGGCCGGCGAGTACGCCGGCCGCCGGGTGGTGCTGGAGCGGGTGCCGTTCGTCTCCGGGTACGGCGTGGAGACGGCCATGCTCATCGACCTGCTGGAACTGGTCGGGCTGGACGCCCTGGCCCAGGTGGACCTCGGCGAGCGCAAGCACCGCCACCAGGACGCGGCCGCGCTGGGCCGGATGTCCGCCCAGATCGTGCTCACCGTGTGGTCCCGGTTGCAGCGGCGGGGCTGGGCGAGCCCGGACGCCGTCCCGACCGCCCTACTGACCCAGTTCCGGCGGGGCGGCTCGGAGGCGCTGCCGAACCTGGACCGGGAGATCGTGGTCAGCGACGTCTCGATCGAGGAGCGCCCGCCGCTGGCCCAGCTCCGGCACCGGGTGCCCCGGCGCCGGGTCGCGGCGTGAGTGAGCCGCGCGTGAACCACCCCGCTCAGCAGCCTGGCACCGCCGACGGAAGGGACAGCGCACGATGAGCCTCACGGTCCTGATGAACGCGGGTCCCTGGTTGTCCGTGCCGCCGCCCGGCTACGGCGGGATCGAGAACGTGGTCGCCACCCTGGTGCCGGAGCTGCGCAAACTCGGCGTACGGGTGGTGCTCGCGTCGGTGGAGACCAGCACGCTGGCCGTCGACGAGAAGATCTCGGTCTTCCCGGACGGGCAGTTCCACGCCCTGCAACGCCCGTACAACCAGGTCTGCGGGATCTCGCAGGCGCACCTCAACGGCGTGGTGCGCGCGCTGCACACCCGCGACGACATCGACCTGGTGCACGACCACGTGGAGGCGGTCGGGCTGGCCACGCTGGCCGCGATGGGTCCGGACGCCCCGCCGGTGCTGCACACCCTGCACTGGGACCTGGCCAAGCATCCCGAGCTGTACGGCAACCTCGACGGCGGCGACCGGGTCCGGGTGAACGGGGTCTCCGCGGCGCAGCTGGCCCGCGCGCCCCGCGCCCTGCAAGACCACTCGGTCGGGCACGTGCACCTGTCCACCCCGCTGGCGGTCGGCGCGGAGCGTCGTCCGCCGGCGGAGAAGGGCGACTACGTGATCGTGCTGGGCCGGATCAACCCGGGCAAGGGGCAGGACCTGGGCGCCCGGCTGGCCCGGCAGGTGGGTTTCCCGCTGGTGCTCGCCGGCCCGGTCGGGCCGTACCACCGGCCGGCGGACCTGGCCGCGGCGGGCGACGAGGCCCGGCAGAACCCGGACGTGCGCTTCTTCTACGACCACGTCGCCCCCTACGTGGACGGCGACCTGGTGCGCTGGGTGGGCACGGTGGCCGGCCAGGAGCGGGACGACCTGCTCGCCGGCGCGCGGGCCGCGCTCTTCCCGCTGCACTGGGAGGAGCCCGGCGGCACGGCGGTGGTGGAGTCGCTCGCCCTGGGCACCCCCGTGGTGGCCGTCGCCCGCGGCTGCCTGCCCGAGCTGGTCGAGCACGGCCGTACCGGCCTGCTCACCACGGACGAGGAGGAGCTGGGCGACCTGGTCATGGCCGCCGGGCTGCTGGAGGCGGACGAGTGCCGGCGCGAGGCGGCCGCCCGGTTCACCCCGAGGGTGATGGCCGAGCGGTACGTGGGCCTGTACGAGCAGGTTCGTCAGCCCGCCGCCCCCGCGTTCCAGCTCGCCTGAGGCGCGCTGCCATTGGGGCCGTTTGCCGCCGCGGCTCGCGGGGAAGCCGTCCGGTCCCTGTCCGCTCAGGAGGCCGGCATGACGAACTCGATGGCCCACGCGCGCGCCCGACGGAACCCGGCCGACGGCCGCGCCCCGGCAAGCCGGGCCGCCGCGACCATCGGGGTGATCTTCCTGATCGTCGGGGTGCTCGGCTTCCTCCCGGGGATCACCACCAACTTCGGCGCCCTCTACTTCGTCGGGCACGAGTCGATGGCGAAGCTGTTCGGCGTGTTCCAGGTCTCGGTGCTGCACAACCTCGTGCACCTGGCCTTCGGGGTGGCCGGCCTGGCGCTGTCCCGGACGGTCCCCGGGGCCCGGACGTTCCTGATCGGCGGCGGGGCGGTCTACCTGGTGCTCTGGCTCTACGGCCTGATGGTCTACCACCGCACGGGTCCCGCGAACTTCATCCCGGTCAACGGCCCCGACAACTGGCTGCACCTCGCGCTGGGCATCGGGATGATCGCCCTCGGGCTGGCCACCACCCGGGGCGTCGCTCGTCGCTGAGCAGGCGGGATGGGCGTCTGGTCCGGTTTCACCCGCCCTGGTCGCGGGTAGTTCACAGGTCCGCGACGACACGGAAACGAGGGCCTGATGTCGACCCGGATCAGCTGCGAGGTGCGCGACGAGTCGCCGGTCACCGTCGTACGGCTCGCCGGCGAGCTCGATGTGGGCACGATGCGGTCGGTGCACACGGTGCTGGAGCGGTGCCTCGCCACCCAGCCCGACGCGCTCGTGGTCGACCTGGGGCGGCTGGACGTCGCGGACCGGCTGGCGCTGTCGGTCTTCGCGGCGGCCGCCCGGCGGGCCGCCGACTGGCCCGCCGTGCCGCTGGTACTGTGCGCCCCACCACCGGCGGCGGCGAGCTGGCTCAGCGAGACGACCGCGGGCCGGGAGCTCCCGGTACGCCGGGACTGTGCCGAGGCGGCCGCCCTGGCCGGCGCGGTGGCCTCCCCCCGGCTGCGGGAGCGGCTGGAGCCGGTCGCCGGGGCGTGCCGGCGGGCGCGGGAGCTGGTCACCGACGCCTGCCGGCGGTGGAACATCCCGGAACTGGCCGGGCCGGCGGCGCTGGTGCTCACCGAGCTGGTCGGCAACGTGGTCCGGCACGCGGGCACTCCGATGCAGGTGACGCTGACCCTGCACCGGCCGTACCTGGGGGTGGCCGTGCTGGACGGCAGCCCGGCCGAGGCGCGGGCGGTGACCGCCCGGGACCCGCGCGCCGAGGGTGGCCGTGGGCTGATGCTGGTCCGCGAGCTGACCCAGCGGTGGGGCAGCGTCCCGGCGGGTGCCGGGAAGGTGGTCTGGGCCATGCTGCCAGCGAATTGACCTGAATTACCCCTCTCGCCTGGTTTGATGAGCGGAGGTCGGGTAACCGTGCCCGGCTGTTCCGCCGTCGCATGACGAGGTGAGAGCCATGCCGAAGCAGGTAGTCACCGAGCCGCCACGAGACCGCGGGCCGGCGATCCTCGCGCCGGCCGAGTTCGGCGGCTATCCCGGTCCGGTCCGGGTGGCGACCCCGGGCGACTCCCTGTGGCGGCTGCTGCGCACCACGGACCACAAGCTGATCGGCCTGATGTATCTGACCACGTCCTTCGGCTTCTTCCTGATCGCCGGGATCGAGGCGATGCTGATCCGGGCCGAACTGGCCCGACCGGGGCTGCAGTTCCTCTCCCCCGAGCAGTACAACCAACTCTTCACCACCCACGGTTTCGCGATGCTGCTGCTCTTCGCCACGCCCGCGGCGTTGGGGATGGCGAACTTCCTCGTCCCGATCCAGGTCGGCGCTCCGGACGTCGCGTTCCCCCGGCTGAACGCCTTCGGTTACTGGCTGTTCCTCTTCGGCGGCCTGATGCTGTACGGCAGCTTCCTCACGCCCGGCGGGTCAGCCGACTTCGGGTGGTTCGCGTACACCCCGTTGAGCACCGCCCAGCACTCCCCCGGCGTCGGGCCCAACATGGTGGTGGTCGGGCTGGTCATCAGCGGCCTGGGCACCATCCTCACCGCCGTCAACCTGATCACCACCATCGTCACCCTGCGCGCCCCCGGGATGAGCATGTTCCGGATGCCGATCTTCACCTGGAACATCCTGCTCACCAGCGTCCTGATCATCTTCGTGTTCCCCCTGCTGGCGGCCGCGCTGCTGGCGCTCGCCGCGGACCGGCTCCTGCACTCGCACGTCTACGACGCGGCCACCGGCGGGCCCATGCTGTGGCAGCACCTCTTCTGGTTCTTCGGCCATCCCGAGGTCTACATCATCGCGCTGCCGTTCTTCGGGATCATCACCGAGATCATCCCGGTCTTCTCCCGCAAGCCGATCTTCGGCTACACCGGTCTGGTGCTCGCCACCATCTCGATCACCGTGCTGTCGATGAGCGTCTGGGCACACCACATGTTCGGCACCGGCCAGGTGCTGCTGCCGTTCTTCAGCATCCTGAGCTATCTCATCGCGGTGCCGACCGGAGTGAAGTTCTTCAACTGGATCGGCACGATGTGGAAGGGCCAGCTCACCTTCGAGACGCCGATGCTCTTCGCCATCGGCTTCCTGGTCACGTTCCTCTTCGGCGGGCTGACCGGGGTGCTGCTGGCCAGCCCGCCGGTGGACTTCCACACCACCGACACCTACTTCGTGGTCGCCCACTTCCACTACGTCCTCTTCGGCACCGTGGTCTTCGCGTTCTTCGGCGGGATCTACTTCTGGTTCCCGAAGATGACCGGACGGCTGCTCGACGAGCGCCTGGGCAAGGCCCACTTCTGGACGATGTTCCTCGGCTTCCACACGACCTTCCTGGTCCAGCACTGGCTGGGCAACGAGGGCATGCCGCGCCGCTACGTCGACTACCTGCCCAGCGACGGCTTCACCATCCTGAACACGGTCTCCAGCATCGGGTCGTTCGTCCTCGGCGCGTCCACGCTGTTCTTCATCTACAACGTCTGGAAGTCCTGGCGGTACGGCGCACGGGTCACCGTCGACGACCCCTGGGGCTACGGCAACTCCCTGGAGTGGGCCACCACCTGCCCGCCCCCGCTACGCAACTTCGACCGGATGCCCCGGATCCGCTCCGAGCGGCCCGCCTTCGACCTCAAGTACGGCCGGCTGGTCGCCAGCCTCGGCAGCGACCTGCCGCAGCGCACCACGAAGCCGCCGCAGCACCTCGCCCAGGAACTGCACCGCGAGCGGCACCTCCCCGAGGCACCGGCCGCCGAGGGCGCGCACGGCGCCCGGGAGGCGGTCGCCTACCACCCCGCGCCGCAGTCGGGTGCCCGGCCGGTCGACGTGCCGGAGCCGGAGGAGATCCTGCGACCCAGCTTCGAGGAGACCGACGAGCCCGAGGAGACCATCCTCGGCGCGGAGCGGACCCCGGTGGAGAACGAGGAGTGGCGCCACCCGCGTGGACGTGGGGACAGCCCGGAGTACTGACCCGGGGTTAACCGCGAGAGGGCCGGCGCCACGGGGGCGCCGGCCCTTCCTCGGATACCGGGTCAGTCGCCGGCCGGCAGGCCGGCCGCGGCGAGCGAGCGGCGTACCGCGGGCTGCACCCGGGTCAGCCGCAGCGGCACCCCGGTCCGGGCCGCCGCGTCCCGGCCGGCCATGAGCGCGGCGATGCCCCCGGCGTCGAAGCCGCCCGCGCCGACCAGGTCGACCACCACCTCCCGGGGCTGCCCGGTCACCGCCTCCAGCATCGCCTTGCGCAGCTGGTCCGCACCGTCCCGGTCGACCTCCCCGCCGACCTCGACGACCACCCGGTCCCCGTTCTGTTTGACGGAGATCTTCGCCTTCGCCGGCTCGGACTCGGCCGTGCCGTTCTGCCACGGCGGCGGGGCGTCGGCGAGCATCGCCTGCCGCAACCAGGTCAGCGCCCGGGAGAGCAGCCGGGAGACGTGCATCTGGGAGATGCCGAACCGGGCCGCGATCTCCGCCTGGGTCTGGTTGCCGTAGAAGCGCATGGCGAGGATCCGCCGCTCCCGCCAGGGCAGCCGATGCAGCAGGCCGCTGACGGTGACCCGATCGTCGACCGACTCCAGCGCGTTGTCCGACTCGCCCACCAGGTCGCCGAACTCGGCGGAACTCTCCCCGCCGACCGGCGCGTTGAGCGAGGCCGGACTGTAGCCCGCGGCCGACTCCAGCGCGGCGAGGATCTCCTCCTCCGGCGTCTCCAGCCGCTCGGCCAGTTCGGCCACCGTCGGCGCCCGGGACAGCTCGCTGGTCAGTGCCGCGGTCGCCTGACCCACCTCCAGGATCAGGTCACGCAGCCGACGGGGCACGTGCACCCCCCAGGTGCGGTCCCGGAAGTGCCGTTTGATCTCCCCGACGATGGTGATCGCCGCGTACGCGGTGAAGGAGCCCCGTTCCGGGTCGTACCGGTCGACCGCGTTCACCAGGCCGAGGCGGGCCACCTGCTCCAGGTCCTCCAGCGGTTCCCCGCGGCCCCGGTACCGGCGGGCCAGCCGGCCGGCGAAGGGCAGCGCGAACCGGACGAGATCGTCGCGCGCCTCCTGCCGCCGCTCCGGCGGCAGCCCCTGGATCCGCGCCGCGTACGCCAGGGCCGCGGCGTCGAGGTCCTCCAGGCCCCGCTCGGTGGGTGGTGGTGTGGTTGTGGTGGTCTGTCCGAACATCCGCGCCTCCCTCAGGAAGGTCCCCCGCCCGGATTGGAAGACCGGTCGTGCGCGTGGTCGGGCCACGCACCGGGCCGGAAATGGGTTAGGTGACGGAACGCCAGGAGCGGCGGCAGCTCGCCGCACGGCATGGTGGGCCGTCTCGCAGCGAGCGGTGTTCCTGCTCCGTAGGTACTCAATCACGGACCGCGGGATCGTGAGGATGTTTCGCCGTGTTCGGTCAGGAGACGAGCAACCCCTGGTGGGCGCCCGCGTCCCGGAGCGCCGCGAGGGCCTCGGCCATCCGCAGCGGCGGCGGGGTCGGCAGGTCGTACGGCTGGTTGCGCAACACCTCGGTGGCACGCCGGGTCGGCACCGAGCCGACCGGGTAGCCGCGGGCCGCCCCCCGGTCCAGCGCCCGCCGTCGGCGCCCGAAGCCGGCCACGGCGAGCCACTGCGGCAGGCCGGCCAGGGCGGGCGACCGGACCCCGGGCGGCTCGGGCAGCACGTCCACCGAGCTGAACGGCTCGCTGCCGGCGAGCCACCATTCCGCCCCCTGCACCCGGCGCCGGGTCGCGTTCTCGCACCAGTACGGCACCAGCCCGGCCCGGACCACCTGCCACGGGTCGAGCAGCCGGCCGCACTCGACCACCAGCCGGTCGCCGGTCTTGCCGGCCCGGCGCAGCCAGCGCCGGTACAGGTCGGCGGTGGCGGCGCTCAGCGCGTCCGGCTGCGGGACCAGCACCCGGTGCAGCGGATGACCGTGCCGGCCCGTCCACTCCCGGGCGCTGTGCTCGAAGCCGGACTCCACGCCGTTCTCCGCGTACGCCGCCGGGCACGAGACGTCCGGCGGCTCCCAGTGCGCGCCGTCCCCGCCGGCGGAGCGGAGCACCTGGCGCAGGGCGTGCGCGTCCGGGTGGAAGTCGACCGGGTCGAGGCCGCTGGCTGGGGAGCCCACCTGGAAGCTGTGCCCAACCCCCTCGTCGAGCACCGGCCAGGTGCGCGCGTCGTGCAGCAGCAGCACCGGCGCAGCGGGTTCCAGCCGGTCGGCCAGGAACCGGGCGTACGCCCCGGGCAGCGCCCGCCAGCGCACCGCGAGGGTCACCGTGGCCCCCGCCGACGCGCCCCGGCTGGCCGGGCAGTGCACCTGGCGGACGTGCACGTCCCGGTTGCCGGCGAGCAGCCGGCCGGCGAGCGCGGCGCCGTGGTCGAGGGCGGCGCGCGGCCGGTCCACCGCCCCGCGGGTCCAGTGCACGGTCATTTCGAAGGCGGCGGGCAGCCAGGGCACGCCGAGAGCCACCGCCAGGTGCGCCGCCGCGCCGTGCGGTGAGCCGAGCACCAGTCCGGGCCAGCGACCGGCCGGGTACTGGTCGACGATCCAGGCCGCCACCCGCTCCGCGTCCACCTCGGCGATCTGCTCGGGGGCCAGCGCGATGCGGCCGGCGGCACGCGCCGCGGCGGCCCGCCGCACCGGCTCGGGGGCGCCGGCGAACCGGGCGAACGGGGTGGCGTGGCCGAGGTCCGCGCAGTCGTCGCCGCGCAGTGCCCGGGCCGTCGCGGCCACCAGCACCCGCGCCGTGCTGCCCGCGGCCATGATCCGGTCGCCGCTCAGTCCGTCGGACCCCACGGGCACCTTCCGTACCGAGCCCACCTTGCCTCGTTCGCTCACCACGCGGCCCGGCTTCCCGTCCCGATGGGGTCTAAACGGGGCATCCCCCCACGGGCCGGACCAATCCTCGGGTGTCCGTCTCCACGGCGCTTGCCACGCACCGGGCCCAGGCGCGGCGACTCACCCGAGATCCGCACAGGAACGGGGAAGTTGCTGCCTCACGGCGCGCGAAGGCAGCAACTTCCCCGATGTCGTGACGGCGTCCCCGTACGGTCAGGCGTTGCCTCGGCCGGGGGTGCTGGCGTCGACGTAGCGCAGCACCGCACCGACCCCGTCGGTGAGCTCAGGCGCCTCCTCCGGCGCGAGCACCGTCAGGTCGGCGTCGGTGCCGACCAGTGCGCGCAACAGCGCGGCGTCGGCGCGTACCCGCTGCGGGTCGGCCACCGACATGGCCTCCAGCTGGCGCGGATCGGTGGCGATCTCGGTCGGCTCAGGGCCGACCCACAGCTCACCGGTCGCGGACGGGTCGTCCACGATCAGCATGGTGTCGACCTGGTTGCGTTGCAGGGCGGAGACCACCGCGTCCAGCCCGGCACCCACGTCCTCCTGGGTGCCGAACCTGTCCAGCGCGGTGGTGATCCGCTGGTCGGCGATCTCGGCGATGGTCTGCACGGTCACGTCGTCCATGAGCATGGGATCGGCGCCCCGGGCCCGGGAGCCGGCGTCGGTGCGGACCAGCACGTCCTGCCAGCGCTCCGGGAGCTGGGCGGCGATCATGCCGGTGGCCCGGACGTCGCCGGCCACCACCACCACGTCCGCCCCAACCTTGTCGGCCAGCTCGGCGGTGGCCGCGGCGGCGTCGCCGGCGTTGTGGTGCCACGCCTCCATGGCCGCGCGCTGGTAGCGGGACTGGGACCACCCGCCCGGATTGACCTGGCGTAGCTGGTAGCTCTCCCGTCCGACGATGTGCGACTTACGCGGCACCCCGCCCGCGCTGACCGCGATGGCGTCCGCGCCGATCCGGTCGGCCAGCACACGCACCCAGGCGATCTGCTCGCCCCGCTGGGCGACCAGCGGCATGGTGTGCGGCAGGGCGGACCAGCTGGCCAGATCCCGCAGCGGCGGCGCGGAGAGGTACTCGGTGAGCACCACCCGGCCGCGGGTGGCGAAGATGGCCACGCCGTAGTCGCCGGGCATCGGGTCGTGCCGGCGGACCACCTCCTCGACCGCGTCAACGGTCACCTGGTCGGCGCCCTGCTCCAGCAGGCTCCCCTTCAGGGAGCGCCAGCGCAGGTCGACCGCGGGACGGGAGTCGTGGGTGTCCCGGGAGGCGTCCAGGTACACCGAGCACCACGGCCCGGGACGGTCGTAGAGCGGACGCAGGAAGGACAGCTGCATGCTCGACCCCTTTCCAGCTCGGCCGCACGCATACCCGCGCCACCGGGGATGTCACCTGGCAGGGCCGGCCCCGTGACCGCCGTTCATTCACGTCATTCAATCTCGAGAATCGATACCATCGGTGAACGGAACCAGACTCTCGGTGGTGACCATGGACACAGACCTCCACATCCGGCGCGTCGCCCACCCGACGGAGCGGATCGTCACCGCCCAACTGGTCCGGCTCATGGAGGGCTACGCGCGTGAGATCCGGGTGGGACAGCCGGTGCTCCTCGCGGTGCTGACCGCGGCGGGCGTGGCGGGACTGCCGGTACGGCTGGCGCGGGCACTGCTCAGCATCGACGGCGGCACCCGGCGCCGCTTCAAGGAGCTGAAGAAGGGGCCGGAGTTCCTGGTCACCCCGGTCCGGCTGCGCGACGCCGCGAACCGGCTGCTGGAGGTGGAACTGCACGGCCACCTGCCGCAGAGCGCGCTGCACCCCGGTGACCACGTGCAGCTCACCCTGCGGCCGCAGCGCGACGACGACCTGCCGCCGCGGATCGAGCGGATCGTCAACCTCACCACCGGGCAGTTGCTGACCCCGCGTACCGCCACGATCTGGTCCCACCTGGGTCCGCCGCTGCTGCTCCAGGCGGCGCTCGGCACGCTGCTGATGCTGGGCGTCGCCGCCTGCTCGGTGGTCACCTGAGGTTCCCGCCGCCCCGCCCACGGGCAGCCTGCGGCCGGTTCCCGGGTTTGCTCCCGGCCGGCGCGCGGTCAGCCCACCGGGGTGAGCGGACGTTCGACCGGTGCCGGCTCGCCGAGCAGGCCGCGCCGGCGGGCCCACCGCTCGAACAGCACGGTGGCGAACGGGGGCACCGCGCAGGCCAGGGCGACGGCGGTGTGCCACAGCGACCAGCGGCGCTGCCGGGCCACCACGAGGACGAGCAGGCCGTACACCACGAAGAGGGCGCCGTGGATCGGGCCGAACACCTGCACCCCGAGCTCGTTGCGCGGTGGGCCGTACTTGACCGCCATGCCGGCCAGCAGGCCCGCCCAGGAGCACGCCTCGGCGATCGCCGCCGCCACGAACAGCCTGGTCGTCTTCTCGCCCATCCGCACTCCCCCCGATCGGTTCGGCCATGCTATCCAGCCGACCCGTACGGACCGGGTGGTTCGCGGTCCGACGCGACGGGGATCACCGGGGCCGTGGGTGGGTAGTAAAGGGTCCTTCAGGTCTTCCCCACCCCGCCGTGGCGTGCGAGGTTAGGGGGACCAACGGTGACAGGGTGGTGACGATGGGCGAAGACGTCGGCGTACGCACCTTCAGCCGCGAGGACCGGGCCCGCTACCGGGAAAAGGTACGGCGCTGCCTGGACGTCTTCGCCGAGATGCTGCGGGAGTCCCGCTTCGACGTCGAGCGGCCGATGACCGGGCTGGAGATCGAGCTCAACCTGGTCGACGACGACTCGCAGCCGACGATGCGCAACGCCGACGTGCTGGCGGCGGTCGCCGATCCCAGCTTCCAGACCGAGCTGGGCCAGTTCAACGTGGAGATCAACGTGACGCCCCGCCGGCTCGGCGGCACCGGCACCGCACAGTTCGAGGAGCACGTCCGGGCCAGCCTCAACGCGGCCGAGGAGAAGGCCCGTACGGTCGGGGCGCACATGGTGATGATCGGCATCCTGCCGACCCTGCGCCCGGACCACCTGACCGCCGCCAGCCTCTCGGCGAGCCCCCGCTACCGGCTGCTGAACGAGCAGATCTTCGCCGCCCGCGGCGAGGACCTGCGGATCTCGATCAGCGGCGTGGAACGGCTGGTAGTCACCGCGGACACCATCACCCCGGAGGCCGCCTGCACCAGCACCCAGTTCCACCTCCAGGTCAGCCCACCCCAGTTCGCCGACTACTGGAACGCCGCCCAGGCGGTCGCCGGCGTCCAGGTCGCGCTCGGCGCCAACTCGCCGCTGTTCTTCGGCCGGGAGCTGTGGCGGGAGACCCGCGTGCCGCTGTTCCAGCAGGCCACCGACACCCGCGCCGAGGAGATCAAGGCCCAGGGGGTACGCCCCCGGGTCTGGTTCGGCGAGCGCTGGATCACCAGCGTCTTCGACCTGTTCGAGGAGAACGTGCGCTACTTCCCGGCGCTGCTGCCGGTCTGCGACCCGGAGGACCCGGCCGAGGCCCTGGCCAGCGGCGACGTCCCCGGTCTGGCCGAGCTGCGGTTGCACAACGGCACCATCTACCGCTGGAACCGCCCGGTCTACGATGTGCTCAAGGGACGCCCGCACCTGCGGGTGGAGAACCGCGTGCTGCCCGCCGGCCCGACCGTGCTGGACACCATCGCCAACGGTGCCTTCTACTTCGGCCTGGTCCGGGCGCTTGCCGAGTCGGACCGGCCGCTGTGGTCGCAGATGTCGTTCAGCGCCGCCGAGGAGAACTTCACCACCTGCAGCCGGCACGGCATCGACGCCCAGGTGTTCTGGCCCGGGCTGGGCTACCTGCCGGTGACCGAGCTGGTGCTGCGCCGGCTGCTGCCGCTGGCGTACCACGGGTTGGACCAGTGGGGCCTCGACCCGGACGAGCGGGACCGGCTGCTGGGCATCATCGAGCAGCGCTGCCTGACCGGCCGTAACGGCGCGACCTGGCAGGTGGCGACGCTGCACCGGCTGGAGTCCGCCGACCACCTGGACCGGCCGGAGGCGCTGCGCGAGGTGGTCCGCCACTACGTGGACTTGATGCACAGCAACCGGCCGGTCCACGAGTGGCCGATCCCCTGAACTCCACGGGCCACGGCGCGGCGGCGTCGGTG
>NZ_JBUEGB010000049.1:0-47715 GCF_054963695.1 Micromonospora sp. RTBAU3-60
TGGCTGTGGCCGGCTACAGCCGGTCAGCATTGTCGCGACTGCCGTCTTCTTCGGCACCGGCGTCCTCGTGTCGTTCCTGCTGTGGAAGGTGATCTGATGCGTACCCGGGGCGGGCTGATCGTCGCCAACATCATCGCTGGGCTGGCCCTCGGCTACACCGTCGCGAACATCGGGTTCGCCGACTACGCCGAACTGAACCGCATGTTCACCTTCCAGGATCTTCGCATGCTCCTGGCCTTCGCCGGCGCCGTAGCGATCATCGTTGTGGTATTCGCCGTGTTGCGCGTCCGCCGCACCCCGGGGCGGATCCATGCGGGCGTCATCCCCGGGGCAATCTTGTTTGGCACCGGCTGGGCGATCTCGGGTGGCTGCCCGGCGATCCCCATCGTGCAAGTCGCCAGCGGGTACCTCCCCGCCCTGGTCACCATTGCCGGCATCGTCGTCGGCATCCGGCTCTGCCGCTGGGCCAACACACGGTACTTCCACCTCGACAGCGGATCCTGCGAGCGGTAGCCGATCGCGAGCGACTCGGAAAAAACGTCTCCCCCCCCGGGATCATCCGTACGACGGGGGCAGTAGGTCATACCCCGGGCCGCCCTGAAGGCGCATCAACGCGGTGGCAAGGTGGAGGTGCGCGACGCGACGCTGTCGAGGCCGCATGCTCCGTCCGAAATCGCCGGGTGGGTCGAGCCCGGAGGCGCACCTTTGTCAGCACGTCGTCCGGCAGGTGGACGTGGGCGTCGATGTCGGATGCCGGCTGAGACTACGGGTTGAGGTGGGTCGAACGGGTCAGGATCGCGGAGGTGACCGGATCGGTGGTGGCCAGGTCGGGTCGCCGTACGCGGGGCAGTGGTGCCTCGCCGTCCGGCGGCAGGGTGGCGTTCAGCATCACCGTTCGGGCTGGTTGGCCGGGGGAGCGTAGCCGATCGAGCAGCAGTTTGCCGGCGGTCTGGCCCAGCTCGTACGCGGGCTGGTGGATGACGGAGATCGCTGGTGTGAGTAGCCCGGTCCATGGCGCGTCGTCGAAGACCACCAGCTCGACGTCCTGGCCGGGGGTGAGTTGCCGGTCGCGGAGCACGCGTAGGACGCCGACGGCCATCATGCTGTTGGCCACCAGGATGGCCTCGACGTCCGCCGTTTCCAGCAGGGCGTCCGCGGCCTGGCGGCCGCCGTTTTCGTTGAAGGCGGCGTAGCGGATGAGGTTCTCGTCGATCGGCAGTCCGGCGTCCTGTAAGGCTTCTCGGTAGCCGAGCACCCGTTCGCTGGCGGTGAAGACGCGCTGCGGTCCGGTGATGCAGGCGATCCGGCGGTGGCCGTGGGCGATCATGCGGTCGACCGCGGTTCGGGCTGCGCGACGTGAGTCGATCAGGACCGTGTCCACTGTCAGGTCCTGCCGCAACGGCCGGTCCATGGTGATGACGGGCAGGCCTCGGGACAGCAGCCGGTCGACTCGGCTGGTCGCCGACGTCGGCGTGATCAGCACGCCGGATACGCGGTACTGCGCGGCGATGCTGAGGTAGCCCTCTTCCTTCTCCGGGTTCTCGTCCGTGTTGCACAGCAGCAACGAGTACCCGGCCGACTGGGCTACGTCCTCCACGCCGCGGGTGACCTGGGTGAGGAACGGGTTCTCGATGTCCGCGATGATCAGCGCCCAGGTGGCCGAGGTCTGCTGGCGCAGGGATCGGGCCAGCGAGTTCGGCACGTAGCCGAGTTCCCGTGCGGCGTGGCGGACGCGCTCGGCGGTGTCCGGTCGCACGGCGGTGTCGGAGGCGAACACGCGCGACACGGTTGCGGTGGACACCTGGGCGAGCCGGGCCACGTCACGGATGGTGGTCAAGGCAGGCCCTTCGCGGTGGCGTTCCGGTGGTGAGGTGAGCACAGGTTACCCGTAGGGCGGGCGGCGGTCGATGAGCCACGGGCGGAATGTAATCGATTACAGATCTGCCTGGCAAGATGCGGGTCGGCGAGGCGTGGAAGATTGCCGAGCCGTGAAGGGGCTGTTGCGGACACGTGTAAAAGTCCAGCGCAAGAGGGGGTTGTGCCTGTGGTGCAGCTCATGTAATCGTCTACATCCACGGGCCGCCTCCGGCCCCGTCCGTGGGAAGGACCTGACAGTGAAGCGGCAAAGAAGACTTGGCGCCGTTGCTGCGGCGACAGCGCTCACCCTCGGGCTCGCCGCATGCGCCGGCGGTGCCAGTGACAACCAGTCCACCAGCGGCGGGTCGGGATCCCTGACCTTCCGGTCGTGGAGTCCGATCGAGCAGACCACCCAGCAGATGATCGCGGCGTTCAAGCAGGCGAACCCGGATGCGAAGATCGACGCGACCATCTTCAACTACCCCGAGTACCTGGTCGACCTGCAGACCCGGGCCGCGTCCAACACGATGCCCGACATCGTCGGCCTTCAGCCTGGCGCGCTCACCCAGCAGTACCGGGCCAACCTCATGCCGTTGCAGGACTGCGCCCAGAAGACGTGGGGCGCCGACTGGCAGAAGAAGTTCTACCCGATCGGCATCGAGCAGGCCCGGATGGGCAACCCGGCCGGCGACGAGAACTTCTACACGCTCCCGCTGCTCGTGCAGACCGTGAACCTCTGGGCCAACACCAAGATCTTCGACGAGAAGCACGCCCAGATCCCGCAGACCTGGGACCAGCTCAAGGCGACGGTCAACCAGCTCAAGGGCGGGGAGTACGCGCCGTTCATGCTGCCCGCCAAGGACAGCTGGCTGCGCAACGTCGTCTTCCTGCAGATCGCCAACAACATCGAGCCGGGCCTGGTCTACAAGGCCGAGGACGGCTCCGACTCGTGGACCAACCCCAAGCTCGTCGAAGCGTTCGACTACTGGAGCAAGCTCTTCACCGACGGCATCGCCCAGAAGGGCGCGATCGGCCTGGACGCCTACCCGACCGGCGCGAACCAGTTCGAGGCGGGCAACGCGGCGATGATCCCGCTCGGCGCCTGGTGGATCCAGCAGTCCGACCCGACCAAGACCGGCCTGCCGCCGCTGTCCGAGGGCATGTCCGGCTACCAGCCGTTCCTGTTCCCCACCATTCCGGGCGGCGCCGCCCAGCCGCAGCTCGTCGGCGGCATCGACGTCTCGCTGGGCATCGCCAAGAACACCAAGAACCCCGACCTGGCGTGCAAGGTGCTCACCGACTGGATCGCCGGCGCGGGCGCCCAGAAGCTGATCAACACGTTCAACGACCTGCCCGCGGTGACCGGCCTGAACCCGGAGAAGTTCACCAGCGACAAGCAGAAGCAGATCTGGACGACCCTGACCTCGGACTGGATGCCGCAGGTGAAGTACTCCCGCTACCTGAAGACCCCGCAGATGGACACCGCACTCGGGGACGCACTGTCCGGCATCGCCACGGGTGAGCTGACGCCCCAGGCGGCCGCCGCGAAGGTGCAGGCGGAACAGCAGAAGGTCAACGGCTGAGCGGCCCAGGCCGCCCGAACCAGGCGGATGAGGGTGTGCGGCCCACACCCTCATCCGGCCACGGAGCTGACCAATGAGTGACCACACCGTTCAGAAGCACACCGCTCCCCGGGAGTGGCTTGCCGGAACCCTGTTCCTGCTGCCGGCCATCGTGCTGTTCGGGATCTTCGTCATCTACCCGATCGTCTACAACTTCCAGGCCAGCACCCTCGACTGGGACGGGGTGAACCCGGGCAGATTAGTCGGTCTCGGCAACTACACCCGGCTCTTCCAGGACCCGATCTTCCTGACCACCCTGAAGAACTCCGGCTGGTGGATCCTGCTCACCATCATCCCGCAGGCCCTCATCGGGTTCTTCCTGGCCATGCTGCTCAATGAGAAGCTGCGCGGCCGGGCGATCTACCGGGCGATCTTTTTCATCCCCGCCGTGCTCTCCCCGGTCGTGGTGGGCATCGTCTGGCAGCGCATCTTCGACCCGTTCAACGGCGTGGTTGCCAAGCTGGGCCGGGCCACCGGGCTCGACTTTCTGGTGCACGGCTACCTCGCCGACCCGAAGACCGCCATCTTCGCCGCGATCGTCGTCAACGTGTGGATGTGGACCGGCTTCTCCATGCTGTTCTACCTGGCCGGCCTGCAGCTCATCGACAGCAGCGTGCTGGCCGCCGCCAAGATCGACGGTGCCGGCACCTGGCGCACGATCCGCAGCATCATCTGGCCGCTGCTCCGGCAGACCCACCTGTCCCTGCTGCTGCTCGGCATCATCGGCTCGCTGAAAACCTTCGAACTCGTCTACGTCCTCACCGAGGGCGGACCCAACCACGCCTCCGAGATGCTCCCCACCTACACCTTCAAGCAGGCCTTCCAGCTGCAGAGCGTCGGGTACGCCTCGACCATCAGCGCGGTCCTGCTGCTGATCGCGGTGATCAGCTCGCTGTCGATGGTGCGGGCGTTCGGATCGGGCTTCCTCACCGGAGACGAGAAATGACCATTGACCGCAAGGCCATCCCGGCGACTGGCGCGCCGGCACGAGCCGACTCCGGACCGGTCCGGCCGCACCGGCGCCGCCTTCCACACTGGTCGCACGCCGTTCTTGCCCCGCTGGCCGTGCTCTGGCTGATCCCGCTCGTCATGGTCGTCGGCCTGTCGTTGCTGCCCACCTCGAACCCGGGCACCACCGCCCTCGGGCTGTTCCCGCAGGAGCCGTCGCTGGGCAACTACATGCAGATCTGGACGAACAATCCGATCCTGCGGAACCTGGTGAACAGCCTGCTGGTCACCGTCCCGTCGGTGCTGCTGGTCATCCTGTTCGGCTCCATGACCGCGTTCGCGCTGGCCCGGCTGCGCGTACCGCTCAAGGCGGTGATCTTCGGGGCGCTCACCCTGGCGCTGATCCTGCCGATGTCCAGCATCGTCGTGGCCACCTTCAAGATCCTTCAGGCCATGGGCCTCTACAACAACCTGGCCGGCCTGGTGCTCGTCTACACCGCGCTGGGCCTGCCGTTCGCGGTCATCATCATCCGCACCTCGTTCCTCGCGGTGCCGAACGAGCTGTACGAGGCGGCCATGCTGGACGGCGCCAGCAAGTTCTCCGTCTACTGGAAGGTCTACCTACCGCTGAGCCGGCCCGCCCTGGCCGTCGTGGCGATCTGGCAGTCCATGTCGTCCTGGAACGACTTCCTGCTGCCGCTGGTCACCCTCGAGGACAACACGCTCAAGCCACTGACCCTGATCCCGCTGGCCTACCGCGGCACCTTCCTCAGCCAGCCGGGCGCGCTGTTCGCGATCCTGGTACTCATCTCGATCCCGATCGTGGCGGTCTTCCTGCTGGTCCAGCGCCACCTGGTCAACGGCCTGTCCGGGGCGATCAAATGAGCCTGCTCGGCGTCGACCTGGGCACCACCGGCGTAAGGGTGGTGGCGATCTCGGCGGCCGGCGTCGAGATCGCCGGCGCGGCCCGCGCGACCACCCTGCACCGGCCGGCGCCCGGCATCGTGGAGACCGACGCCGACGAGGTGCTTGCCGCGGCCACCGCGCTGCTCGCGGACGTGGCCGCCCGCGACGCGGTGGTCGCCGACCCTCCGGAGGCGATCTCGTTCAGCGTGCAGGGCGAGGCGGTCCTGCCGGTCGACGCCGAGGGCAAGGCTCTCGCACCGGCGCCGGTGAGCATGGACCGGCGCGGTGCGGACCTGGCCGACCGGGTCGCCGCGGAACTGGGCGCCGGCGAGGTGCAGCGGATCACCGGCCAGCCGCCGCACCCGATGTTCTCCGTCTACAAGATTCCCGGCTGGACCGGTCCGGACGTGCGCGGCTATCGCTGCCTGGGCGACTACGTCGCCGCCCGGCTCGGCGCGCGGCCGGCGCTGGACACCAGCATGGCGGCCCGTACCGGCGGCTTCGACGTCGACCGCGGCGTCTGGTCGGCCGAGCTGCTCGCCGCCACCGGAGTCCCGGTCGCCCTGCTGCCCGAGGTGGTCCCACCGGGCACCATGACCGGCAAGCTCAGCGCCGACGCGGCCAGCGCAACGGGACTGCCGGCCGGCCTGCCGCTCGTGGTCGGATCGCACGACCAGGCGTCGTCGTTCCTCGGCGGCGGCGGCCGGTTCGGCTCGGCGGCCGTGTTCTCCTTCGGATCCAGCGACTGCCTGACCGTCGGATCACCCGCACGTCCCGGCGGGCTCGTCGGTACCGGCCTGGCGTCGTACCCGATGGGTGAGGGCCGCTGGCTCACCCTGGCCGGCACGGCCGCCGGCGGTTGGGCGCTGGACTGGTTCGCCACGCTGGCCGGCGTCGCCGGGCCCGCCGAGCGCGACGCCCTCTTCGAGGCGGCGTCGCCCGAGCCGCCGCAGGTGCTGGTGCTGCCGTACTTCGCCGGATCCGGGACGCTCGACAACGACCCGAGGGCCCGTGGCGCCGTCGTGGGGCTCACCCTCGAGACCACCCGGGAGCAGCTCGCCCGCGCCTTCCTCGAGTCGTCCGCGTTCGAGCTGCGCAAGATCGCCGACGCGCTCACCGAGCGGGGCGTCACGATCGGCGCCGTACACGCCGTCGGCGGCGGCGCCCGCAGCCATCGGGCGCTGGCCATCCGCGCCTCCGCCGCCGGGCTTGCGCTGACCCCGGTGCCGGGGCACGCGGCGGCCCGCGGCGCGGCCCTGCAGGCGGGCGCCGGCATCGGCCGCTATCCGTCGCTGGCCGAGCTGCCCGCACCGGCCTGCCTGCCGATCGCCCACCCCGACCCCGGCACGGCCCAGTGGTACGCCACGCAGTCGCGCCGGTTCCGTGACCTCTATCCGACCCTCATCCCGCACGACCGTAGTTTTTCCGATCCGAAGGAGACCCGGTGACCGAGTTCGACCTGCAGCAAACCAAGCAGGACGTGCTGGACTACTGCCTGCTGTCCATGCGCTACGGCCTCAACTTCAACACCCAGGGCAACATCAGCGTCCGGCTGCCTGGCACGGACCGCTTCCTGATCACCCCGACCGACCTGGAGTACGACCGGATGACGGCCGACGACATGGTGGTGGTGGACGCCGACGCCAACGTCATTGAGGGGCCGCACCAGCCGTCCTCCGAGGTGACCGTGCACTTGGCGGTCTACCGCCGGCGGCCGGACGTGAACGCGATCGTGCACACCGAGCCGGTCTTCGCCAACGTCTTCGGGGTGGCCGGCCAGCCGATCACCGGTGCCCTGGTCAACATGGTCATCTACACCAAGGGCGATGTCCCGATCATGCCGTTCGCCCTCAGCAACCGCACCGAGTTCGGCGACGCGATGTGCGACGTGATGGGGGACCTGAACGCTGTGGTCTGGGCGAACCACGGGCTGCTCACGGTGGGCGAGAACCTGCGGGACGCGTTCAAGACCACCGTCGCGGTGGAGAGCGCCGCCAAGGTGCTGCTGCACGCCCGGGCGTTGACCGACAAGCCGATCGTCCTGGACTACCACTCGCTCGGCATCACCACGTCGCTCTGAGGAAGGGCATCCCATGCCACTGGTCACTCTTCGACAGGCGCTGGACGAGGCGCGGCGCGGCGGGTACGCCCTCGGCGCGTTCAACGTCAGCGACGTGCTGCAGGCCGAGGCGGTCCTCGACGCCGCCGCCGAAACGTCGTCGCCGGTCATCCTCGCCTCGCTGGCCGGCGTCACCGCCCACCGCGACGACGAACGGTTCTGGGCCGCGCTGCACCACCTCATCGACGGCTACCCGCAGCTGCCCGTGGTGCTGCACCTGGACCACGGCCCGGACCCCGCCACCTGCCGGCGAGCGATGGACAACGGCTTCACCAGCGTCATGATCGACGGAAGCCTCCGCGCCGACGGCACCCCGTCCTCGTTCGCCGAGAACCTCGCGGTGACCACCGAGGTCGTGGCGGAGGCCCACCGCCACGGAGTTTCCGTCGAGGGCGAGCTGGGCACCATCGGCGGCTCCAAGACCGACGGATCCCGGGCGCCGATCGTGCTCGCCGACCCCGACCAGGCCAGGGAATTCGTGACGGCGACCGGTGTGGACGCCCTCGCCGTGGCGATCGGCACCTCGCACGGCGCCTACAAGTTCGACGCACCCCCGGACGGGTCCGTGCTGCAGATGACGCTGATCGAAAAGATCAGCAGCCTGGTGCCGCAGACCCACCTGGTCATGCACGGCTCGTCGTCGCTGCCCGCTCAGCTGCGGGAGCAGAACAACCGGTACGGCGCCGGCCTGCCCGAGTCGTGGGGCGTGCCGGACGCGGAGAAGGTCCGGTCCATCACGATGGGCGTCCGCAAGATCAACCAGGGCATGGACTCGCACCTGGCCTTCACCGGTGCGGCGCGGCAGGCGCTGGGCACGGACCGGCTGAACGTCGATCCGGCGTACTACCTGCGCCCCGGCCGCGAGGCGATGCAGCGGATGGTCGCCGAGCGCATGCGGCTCTTCGGGCAGGCCGGCCACGCCGGCGACTACCAGCCCGTACCCCTCGCCGAGATGGCCCGTCGCTACCCATTGGAGACGTCATGATCGACCACGCGTACCTCGTCGCCAACGGCGACCAGCGGCTGTCCGCCAACCAGCTCTGCTGGCCCGCCCAACAGCGGTTCGAGGCCCTCCTCACCGATGCGTTCCGGAAGCGGGGCGTCACCCTGGAACGGGCGCACCCGGCGGACACGCCCGAAGGGCACGGCTTCATCGCCAGCCAGGCGCAGGGCCTCGCGGTGCTCGGCGCGCTGCCGCCGGACGCCCCGGTGGTCATGGCCGAAGGCGTGTGGATGTTCTCCCAGCAGGTCCTCGGCGGGCTGCTGCGGCACCGCGGCCCGATCCTCACCGTGGCCAACTGGGAAGGGGAGTGGCCCGGCCTGGTCGGCCTGCTCAACCTCAACGCCTCGCTGGCCAAGGCCGGGCGGCCGTTCGAGACCCTGTGGAGCCGCACCTTCACCGACGACTGGTTCAACGCGCGCCTCGACGAATGGCTGACCAAGGGCAGCATCCAGCACGACCTCAGCCACGTCACACCGTTCGACGTGTCCGCAGTGGACGGCCGCGCCCGCCAGGCTGCCGACGACGTGCTCGGCCGGCTACACCGGGAGGGCACCATCCTCGGCGTCTTCGACGAGGGCTGCATGGGGATGTACAACGCGATCATCCCCGACGAACTGCTCTTCCCGCTCAACGTCTTCAAGGAGCGGCTGTCCCAGTCGGCCCTGTACGCCGAGACCATGCGGGCGAGCGAGGACGAGGCGGTAGCCGCCCTGCGGTGGCTGACCGACCGGGGCATGACCTTCCACTTCGGCACCGACGAGGCCACCGAGCTCACCCGAGAGCAGGTCCTGCTCCAGTTGCGGATGTACGCCGCCGCGGCCCGGATCGCGGACCGGTTCCGGTGCGACATCATCGGCATCCAGTACCAGCTCGGTCTCGCCGACGTACTGCCCGCATCCGACCTGGCAGAGGGCCTGCTGAACAACGCCGACCGCCCGCCGGTCATCGGGGACGACGGTGCGGTCATCCGCGACGGCGCCCCGATCACCCACTTCAACGAGGTCGACGAGTGCGCCGGCCTGGACGCCCTGCTCACCACCCGGCTGGCCGGCGCGCTCGGGCAGCCGGTGGAGACCACCCTGCACGACGTGCGGTGGGGCGACCACGACGCCAGCGGCACGGTGGACGACTTCGTCTGGGTCTTCGAGATCTCCGGCGCGGTGCCGCCCGAGCACCACGTCGGCGGGTATGCCGGCACGGACTCGATGCGCCAGCCACCGCTCTACTTCCGGCTCGGTGGCGGCACCGTGCGGGGCGTGGCCAAGCCCGGCGAGCTGGTCTGGTCGCGGATCTTCGTCGAGGGCGGCGAGCTGCACATGGACCTCGGCCGCGCCACCGTGGTGGAGCTGCCCGCGGCGGAGACCGAACGGCGGTGGGCCGCGACCACCCGGGAGTGGCCGATCATGCACGCCGTGCTGCACGGCGTCACCCGGGACCAGTTCATGGCCCGGCACCGCTCCAACCACATCCAGGTCAGCTACGCCACCGACGCGGCCGGAGCCGACGAACTGCTCGCCGCGAAGGCGCTGACCGGGCACCAACTGGGCATGCGAGTCAACCTCTGCGGCAGCCGCCCCGACAACGCCCCGCTGCTCTGATGGACGTCTTCCTTGGCGTCGACGTCGGCACCGCGAGCACAAAAGGCGTCGCCGTCACCGCGGACGGCCGGGTCGTGGCCCGCGCGCAGGTCGCGCACGGCCTGAGCAGCCCCCGACCCGGCTGGTACGAGCACGATCCGGAGTCGGTCTGGTGGGGCGACTTCCGGCGGGTGATCGCCGAGCTGACCGCGGATGCCGGTATCCGCCCGGCCGGCCTCGGGGTCAGCGGCATCGGACCGTGCATGCTGCCCGCCGACGAGGCCGGTAGGCCGCTGCGGCCAGCCGTCCTCTACGGCATCGACACCCGGGCCGAGGAGGAGATCGGCCTGCTCACCGACCGGTGGGGCGCGGCGGAGATCGTGCGCCGCGGGTCGATCCTCACCTCCCAGGCGATCGGGCCGAAGCTGTACTGGCTCGCCCGGCACGAGCCGGACATCTTCGCCCGAACCCGAATGATGTTCATGGCGAGCTCCTTCCTGGTGCACCGGCTCACCGACGAGTACCTGCTCGACCACCACTCAGCGAGCCAGGTGAGCCCGCTCTACGACCAGCGGGCCGGCGACTGGGACCCCGCCTGGTGGGACGAGATCGCTCCACACGTACAGCGTCCTCCGCTGCGCTGGGCGAACGAGGTCGCCGGCCGGATCACCGCCGAGGCCGCCCGGCAGACCGGCCTGCCCGCCGGTCTGCCGGTGACCGCCGGCACCATCGACGCCTGGGCCGAGGCGGAGAGCGTCGCCGTCCGCGCGCCCGGCGACCTGATGCTGATGTACGGCAGCACCATGTTCCTGGTCGCGATGACCGACCGGCCACTGACCAGCAGCCGGCTGTGGCCCACCGTCGGCCTACGTCCCGGGGTGAACTGCCTCGCCGCCGGGATGGCCACCGCGGGATCGGTCACCGGCTGGCTGGCCGATCTGACCGGCGCGGACTACACCGCCTTGACCAGGGAGGCGGCCGCGGTAGCGCCCGGCAGCGAGGGACTACTGATGTTGCCCTATCTGGCCGGGGAGCGTACGCCGATCTTCGACCCCCGGGCGCGGGGCGTGGTGGCGGGGCTGACCCTCGGTCACGGCCGAGGCCACCTGTACCGGGCGGCACTGGAGGGAGTCGCGTACGGGGTGCGACACAACATCGCGGCAATGCGCGAGGCCGGCGCGGTTCCGGCACGGGTGGTACCGGTCGGCGGCGGAACCACCGGCGACCTGTGGACGCAGATCATCAGCGACGTGACCGGCCTGGTGCAGGAGCTTCCCCGGGAGACGACCGGGGCGGCGTACGGCGATGCGATGCTGGCCGCGGCCGCGACCGGAGCGGCATCAGACACCGCAGCATGGAACCCGATGATGCGTGCGATCGAGCCGGACCCCCGGCACCGTGACCGGTACGACGCCCTCTTCGCCGACTACCTGGCGCTGTACGAGTCCACCACACCGATCGTGCATCGCCTCTCCGGAGGACCGTGACGACTCGTAGCCCACTGCCTCGAACGCCGCCGTTCGCGCCCGCTCCACAAGCTGCCAGAACCCATCCACTTCCACCGCCATCAGTGCTCGGCGCTGGTGCCCACGATGGCGCAGCTACCGGCGGCGCCGCCCGCCGCGCCCGAGGTCACGGGCGTACGGCGGACGCCGGTGGGATGGTGCTCACCTGGCGTGAGGGCGGCGCAGCGAGCTTCGCCGTCTACCGGGTGGACGGCGACGCGGCCCAACTCCTCGGCACCACCCGAAGTACGGCCTGGGTCGGCCGCGCAGCCCCGGCCGGCCGCCCGCTGTCCTACTGCGTGCCCGGGCTGGATCGCAGCGGGAACGAGGGCCGGCTCAGCGCGCCGATGTCGGTCGCCGTGAGGTAGAAGGCCCGAGACGCTCACTGGTGGCAGAACCGGGCCATCGTAAAGGGCTCCATGCAGGTGGCCGGGAACGTGCTGGTCGGCACTCATGTCGGTGCCTTCCGCGCTTCCGATCCGGGTGGTAGCACCAGCCCTTCACGGTGATAGCACGATTCACGTTCCGCCGGTGGGATCGCCGTGATTGTGCCACCCGCTGATGGGCGGCCTGGCAATGTACCGCGTGAGGGGGTCGGCGAGCGGGGCTGGGGAGGGCAGGGGTGCGGGACAACCTGCTCCGCAAACGAGGAAGTCCGCAGCAGGCGACGTTCCTGGAACTGTTCTTCGACCTGGCCTTCGTCTTCGTCATTGGGCGGATCACCCTGCGCGTGACCGACAGGTTGGGCCAGCCTGGCGTCGCCGAGTCGTGGCTTGCTCTCCCGGCCGCCGGCAGGACGCTGCTGCTGCTCATGCCGCTGACCTGGGTGTGGACCCTGACCGCGTGGACGACGGCGCGACTCGACCCACGCCGGCCGCCGGTGCAGGCCGTGGTCATCATGACCATGTTCGGAGTCCTGATCATGTCGGCCGCGCTGCCCACCGCGTTTCGCGGCGGCGCGCTGGCCTTCGCCGTGCCGTATGTCGTCATCCAGATCGGCCGATCCGTCGTCCTCGAGATCATGCTGCGTGGCCACGAACTGCAGGGCACGGTGGCGCGTGAACTCGTCTGGTTCACCCTGACGGGCATCTTGTGGATCGCCGGCGCGTTCACCCACGGCGCGACCCGGGTGCTGCTGTGGGTTGTCGCCGCAGCCGGGGACTACCTGTCGGCCCGCTTCGGGTGGCCCGTGCCGAAGCTCGGCCCGCAGCGTTCCACGGTGTGGGCGGCCGCCGGCGAGCATCTGGCGGACCGCTACCGGCAGTTCCTGCTGATCGCCCTCGGCGAGTCCGTCGTGGCCCTCGCCCTGGAATACACGAGGGGCCTGTACGGCGTCGCATCGACAGCCGCGTTCGTGATCGGGTTCGCCACCACCGTGCTGCTGTGGCGGATCTACTTCTACCGGGCCGGGCAGATCCTCGGCGAGGCCATCGCCGCGTCGGAGGACCCGACTCATCTCGGCCGGGTGGCCGCCTTCGCCCACTGGGTCATGATCCTCGGCATCATCATCACCGCCGTCGGCTACGAACTGGTCATCCCCAACCCGCTCGGCCACACCGAGCCGGCCTGGGCCGCGGTCATCCTCGGCGGTCCCGCCCTGTACGTCGCCGGACGCGCCCACTTCGAATACGTCGTCTTCGCCCGCGTGTCTCGACCACGGGTGATCGGGGTCCTCATCTTGATCCTCGCCACCCCGTTGATGGTTCTCCTACCACGCCTGTTCGCCGCCCTCGTCGCCGCGCTGGTCCTGGCCGGCATCGCCGCCACCGACGCCGCACGTGCCCGCGGAAAACCACTGGAGGCCCCATCGCCTCCTAGATAGGCGATCTGACAGCCATGGACCGGGCCAAGCGCTGGAAATGGGGTCTTTGACGGTGGGGGAACCGGCACAGCTACTGCTCAAGGACGAGGCCAAACGGCCGGCGACTTTCCTGGAATTGTTCTTCGACGTGGTGTTCGTCTTCGCGTTCACCCGGATATCGGCCCGGTCCGCCGACGTTCTCACCGGCCCCGACAGGCATGTTCCGAGTGTCGTCGCCACCGGCCTGGCCAAGGCATTGTTGCTGCTGCTGGCTCTCTGGGCGGTCTGGCACCTCACGGCATGGACTACCAGCCAGTACGACCCTTACCACCACAGAGTCCAACTCGTGGTCATCTGCTCGCTGGTGGCCAGCCTGGTCATGGGAGTGGCCGTATCCAGAGCCTTCGGCGACCGGAGTCTGGCCCTCGCCGCCGCCTACGTCCTCGCCCACGTCAGCCGATCCCTCATCCTGTCGATCTCACTGCGCGGCGAGCCCGAAAGACGGCGGCACGAGCTACGGATGCTGACCACCTTCACCCTGACCGGCGCCCTATGGATCGCCGGCGCCGTGCTGACACTCAGATGGCGGCTACCGCTGTGGCTGCTGGCACTGGCCACCGAATGGATGACCGCGCGATCAGGCTTCCCGATTCCCGGCCTCGGCCGCTCCCCGGCAGCGAAACTGCGCATGGAGGGCGAGCACCTGGCCGAGCGCTACCAACAGTTCCTCCTCATCGCCCTCGGCGAGGCGATCCTGGTCACCGGCCGCGTCTACGCCGAAGGCACCGTCGGCGCCGGCCAGACCGCCGCGTTCGCGATCGCGGTGGCCACCACAGTGCTGATCTGGCGGATCTACTTCCACCGCGCCGGGCAGATCCTCCCCGAAGCGCTCAGCAGAAGCACGTCCCCGGCGAAAATGGGCTGGTCCACCACCGACTCACACCTGATCATGCTTGCCGGCATCGTCACCACCGCCATCGGCTACCACCTGGCCATCGAACACCCCCACGGCCACACACAAGCCACGTGGATCGCGGTCATCCTCGGCGGCCCGGCCCTGTTCACGATCGGCCGAGCACGCTTCGAGTACGAAGTCTTCTCCCGCGTGTCCCCCTCCCGGGTCATCACGCTGGCCATCCTGGCCGCTCTCTTTCCCGCGATGATCCACCTGCCACCGCTGGCCGCATCAGCCGCTGCCACCGCCGTACTGGCCGCCGCCGCCACCGCCGACGCCAGGCGAGCGTGGGGACGTCCACCCGAACAACCCAAACCGTCGCCATGACGGGACCTGACCGGCCCATAGGACCGAGATCAACCCAAGATGCGGCAACTACCGGTGTGGGCGGAATCGACCGTACGAGTTCCCCTGCATCGTGAGCGGAGCTTCAGGTGTAGACGAGTGTGCCGCACCCGGTGGAGTCGATGAAGGTGATCGTCGACATGTCACCGCCGGAACCGGCTGGCGCCGTCAGGTTCCCAGGGTCAGGGCGGCCAGCGCTGCGTTCGTGATCGATCCGGGGAGCAGGTCGTGGATCTCGTAGAGGTCGGCGACGCTGCCCGATTGTCCGAACTCGTCGACCCCGAGCGGCACCGCAGGCACGCCGAGCGCGGAGCCGAGCCACGCGAGTGCGTGACTGGAGGCATCGTGGACGGTCACGAGAGGTGCCCGCGTCGCGAACGCGGTGCGCAACGCGCCGGGGATGGCCGGCGCGGTCGCGGTCCGAATGCCTTGCCGCAGTGCCCGTTGCCAGGCGGTGAAGAGGCGGTCGGCCGAGGTGATGTCCACGACGTGCGCGGCGATGCCTTCCTCGGCCAGTTCGGTCGCCGCCGCGACCGTTTCCGGCAGGACGGCGCCGCTGGCGGCCAGGTAGACCTGCGGTGCCCCGGTGGCGGCCAACTCGGACGCGTCGACCAGCCGGTACGCACCGGCCAGCACCTGCCGGCGCAGGACCACGTCGCCCAGCCGGCGGCGGGCCGCTTCGAAGGGCGCCTGGTCGATCGGGCGGGTCGACAGCCGCAGGTAGTACGCGCCGTCGTCGGCAGCAGAGCCCGCCGAACCTGCGGCGATGTGCGACAGGGCGTCGCACATGAGCCAGTCCAGGGCGGTGGCGTAAGCGGCCTCCAGGAACGTCACGCCAGGCAGTTCGATGCCGATGGACGCGGTGATCGTGGACTGATGAGCCCCGCCCTCGGGTGCCAGGGTGACCCCGGACGGTGTGCCGGCCACCAGGAAACGCGACCCGGAATAGGCGCCGTGGATGAACGCGTCCAGCCCTCGGCACACGAACGGGTCATAGACGGTGCCGACCGGCAGGAGCGGTTGGTCGGAGTGGTCCCAGGCCAGACCAAGCTGCCCGAGCAGCAGGAAGAGGTTCATCTCGCTGATGCCGAGCTCGATGTGCTGCCCGGTCGGCCCCTCCGCCCACCTCAGCACCGGGTCGGCGTTCCATGACCGCCGCTCGGTGGGCGCGAACACTCCGGCCCGGTTGATGAACCCGGCCAGGTTGGTCGACGTCGCGACGTCCGGCGC
Organism: Micromonospora sp. RTBAU3-60; assembly: GCF_054963695.1. Lineage (NCBI taxonomy): Bacteria > Bacillati > Actinomycetota > Actinomycetes > Micromonosporales > Micromonosporaceae > Micromonospora > Micromonospora sp. RTBAU3-60. Next base: position 15,869 of record NZ_JBUEGB010000049.1, read on the forward strand.
CGTGGTCACCAGGTACGGAGCGACCGCCTCGTCGCGCGAGAGGTCCACCAGGATCCGACCGAAGGCCTCCTGGGTGGACACCGGCCGGGAGACGCGTACCCCGGTGGCGGTCGGCACCGCGACGCCCAGCCGGGCGTTTCGCGGCTGCCGGGCCAACTGCCGCGCGCGTTCCTCGACCCACCGGCCCTCGGCCGAGTCGGCGTCGAAGCGGTCCCACTCCCGGTCGGCGCGCACGCCGGTCCGGGCCCGCAGCGCATCGATCTGCTCGCCGGAGAGCAGGGCCGAGTGGTTGCGCGGGTTCCCCGCGATCGGCAGGCCCCAGCCCTTGACCGTGTAGGCGAACAGCACCGCCGGCCGGTCCGTCGCGTCGCACTCGGCCAGCCCGTCCAGCACCGCGCCCAGGTCGTGGCCGCCCAGGTCGGTGACGAGTTCGCCCAGATCGTCGTCGGTGACGTCGGCGACAAGGTCCGCCAGGCCGGCGGGAGCCCCGTCCAGGAGCCGTTCCCGCAGTGCCGGGCCGACCAGGCCGAACAGCGACTGGTACTGCTCGTTCGGCATCGCGTCGATCCACTCGCGCAGCAGCGGACCGTTCGGGCGGGAGAAGAACGCCTGGAGCCGTCGCCCGTACTTGACCTCGACGACGTGCCAGCCGTTGGCCTCGAACGAGGCCCGCCACTGGTCGATCCGGATTCCGGGGACGACCCGGTCAAGGGACTGCCGGTTGAAGTCCACAATCCAGGTGACCTTGCCGAGCCCCTGGGTGGCAGGGTCGGCCACCGCTTCCCAGACGTTGCCCTCGTCCAGTTCGGCATCGCCGAGCAGCGCGATGAACCGGGACCGGGGACGCTGCCCGAAGTGGGCGTCCACGTAGCGGCGCACGGCCGCCGCGAACAGCGGCGCCGCCGCGCCGAGCCCGACCGAGCCGGTCGAGAAGTCGACCTCGTCGGGGTCCTTGGTCCGCGAGGGGTACGACTGCAGCCCGCCCCGTGCGCGCAGCTTCGTCAGGTAGGACCGGTCCAGCTTGCCGAGCAGGTACTGGATCGCGTGGAAGACCGGTGCGGCGTGTGGCTTGACCGCCACCCGGTCCGCCGCGTCCAGGTGCGCGAACCACAGGGCCGTCATCACCGTCACCATCGACGCCGACGACGCCTGGTGGCCCCCGACCTTCACCCCGTCGCCGGTGTCCCGCTCACGGTTGGCCGCGTCCACGATCCGCGTCGCGAGCCACAACACCCGGCGCTGGACGGCGTCCAGGACGCCCAGGTCGACGCGCGGTTCGGCGTCCGGAACCGGCGGGCGGGCGGACACCATGGGGGACGCGGGGGAGATGCCCGGGCGCTGACCCGGCAATCCCGTGGTGGTGACGGGGTGGTTGATCGTGGTGCTCATGCGGGGACCCGTGTGGCACCCGCGTTGGTGACGAACTCGGCGACGCGGGCGAGGTCCTTCTCGAAACCGCCTCCGGGCAGCGCCCGGTTGGTCAGCGTGAGCGAGTCCACGCCCCACGGGCGCACGGTCGCGATCGCCGCAGCCACGTTCTCGGGGGACAGCCCCCCGGCGAGGATGACCGGGATGCCGACGGACGCGACGATCCGCGCGCTGATGTCCCAGTCGTGCACCACCCCGGCGGCGCCGACGCCCGCGACCTCGTCGGTGTGGGAGTCGAGGATGAGCAGGTCACTGACGTCGGCGTAGGCGCGGGCGGTGTCCACCGCCTCGGGACCGGTGACGGCGATGGCCTGCATGATCTTGCAGTCGGGCAGCCGGCGTCGCAGCGACGCGACGGCGGACGGCGGCACGGCGCCGGGCTCGCCACACAGGTGCAGGATGTCGGGCTGGACCCGCGTGGTCATGCGGACGATCTCGTCGAGGTCACCGGAGACGGACAGGGCCACCGAGACTGCCTTCCCGCGCAGCGCCCGGACTGCTTCCGCAGCGGTATCTTCATCGATCTCCCCGGGCAGGCCGAGCTTGGCCGGGGTGAGGCCGACGTGGTCGACCCCTACCTCCGCGAGGGCGAGGGCCTCGCGAGCGGACTGCGCGGTGTAGATCTGGACGATCACTCGGTTCTCCAACTGGTGTCCGAAGTAGTCAGTAGGAACGCTGTGCGATGGCTTGGTTGAGCCGCTTCTCCTTCTCCAGCACGTCGTCGACGTGCCGCAGCGAGTACGCGACGTAGAGGGCGTCGAGGAGCGCCATCTGGCAGGCCCGGGCGGCCAGGGGCTCACTGCGGGTCTCGTGGGAGACGCTGACCAGCACGATGTCTCCCTGCCGCGCGACGTGTGAGTCCCGGTTGCCGGTCACGACGAGGGTGGACGCGCCGGCCCGGCGCGCCTGGGTCAGCATGTCGGCCACGTCCTTCGTGGCGCCTGAGTAGGAGATGCCGACCGCGAGATCCCCGGGGCGCAGCAGGGAGGCGTGCATGATCTGCAACTGCGAGTCGATGGGGGCGTCGCAGCGGATCCCGAGCCGGTGGCACCGCTGGTAGAAGGACTGCGCGACGACCCCGGACGTGCCGACGCCGCCGACCAGGACGTGGTCGGCGGCTTCGAGTAGATCCAGGGCCCGCGCCATGTCCTGCCCGGTCAGCAGGTGGTGCGTATCGCGCAGGGACTGGATGGTGCTGGCGAAGACCTTGGCCGCGACCGTCGCCGCGTCGTCGTCGGGCGTGACGTCGTCGTGGATCAGCTGGGTCGGCGAGGCGAGGTCCTGGGCCAGGCCGAGCTTGAGGTCGGTGAACCCGGCGAAGCCGCTGTTGCGGCACATCCGCAGCACCGTGGTGTCGCTGACGTTGCAGGCGCGGGCGACATCCAGCATCGAGCTCTCCAGCAGTCCTGCCGGCTGCTCCAGGATCCAGTCCGCGACCTTCCGTTCGGTGTCGGACAGCGACGGCCTGGCAGCCCTCAGTCGCGCCAGGGCGCTCGTCCCGTTGGTGATGGAGTTGGTCATTCCCTCGCCCGTCTCGAATTGAGCAACACCCTAGACCAGGCTGACTCGTGGTGGTAGTACTACTACCCACCAAGATTTTAAGCAGTGGAACCACAGGAGTCTGGGATGCGAATCAGATCTGCATGGCGAGCGGCACTGGCTGCCGGTGCCGCGCTCGTGATGCTGTCGGCGTGCGCAGGCGCCGGTGGCTCGACTGACACGTCTGGCGGCGGGGGCAAGACGTTGGAAATCTGGCACGCCTACGCGGGCCAGAAGGACAAGGTCGAGTTCATCGAGTACGCGCTGGACACCTTCAAGAAGGCGCACCCCGACATCAAGGTGAAAGAGGTGTCGGCCGAGCAGTCCTCCTACAAGACGAAACTGCAGACGGCCATGGCCTCGGGCAACCCGCCGGACGTCTTCTACACCCTGCCCGGCGGCTACCTGAAGGCCTTCGTCGACAGCGGCCAGGTGCTCGGGCTGGACGACGAGCTCGCCAAGCAGGGCTGGCGGGACAGCTTCCTGGAAAGCTCGCTGCCGTCAGTCACCTTCGGCGGGTCGACGTACGCGGTGCCGATCGACATCGACGCCGCGCTGGTCTGGTATAACAAGGCGCTGTTCCAAGCCAAGGGCTGGCAGGTCCCCACCACCTGGCCGGAGTTCCTCGACCTGGCCGAGAAGATCAAGTCTGCCGGCGTCGTGCCGGTCGCGCTCGGTAACAAGGACAGCTGGCCCGCGACCTTCTGGTTCCAGTACGCCGAGATGCGCATGCACGGCAGTGGGGTGATGTCCGGCTTCGGCGCCGGAGACAAGAACGCCACCTTCGGACCCGAGGCCAAGGACGCGGCCGGCGCCCTGCAGACGCTCGCCCAGAAGGGATACCTGCCGAAGGGCGCGAACGGTATGTCCGACGCCGAGGCCAACATCCTCTTCCTCAACGGCAAGGCGGCCATGGTCCTCAACGGCACCTGGCAGATCGGCATGTCCGCGGAGGCCCCGGCCGGCTTCGAGCTCGGCTACTTCCCGTTCCCGACCTTCGCCGCGGGCAAGGGGAACCAGAGCGACGTCCTCGCCGGCGTCGCCGCCAGCTTCGCCGTGTCCAAGAAGGCCAAGGACAAGGAGGCGGCCCTGGCGTTCCTCCGCCACATCACCAGCCCCGAGGTGATGACCAAGTACGTCCAGATCCGCAAGACCATGGTCGCCCGCAAGGGAGCGACCACGCCGGAGGCGGCCGGCCCGCTGCTGGCCGGGGTGGTCCAGGACGTCATCGGCAAGGCCGACACCCTCGACCCGTTCTACGACACGGCCATGGCCCCCAAGACCACCGAGACGTACTACTCCACCCTCCAGGGGTTGATCGACGGCTCGATCACGCCGGCGGCGGCCTCCGAGGCCATCGAGAACGCCGCCAAGGCCGGCAAATAACCACTGCGACCCGTCGTCCGAGCGCCCGCACCGACCGCGGGCGCTCGGACGGCGACCCCGGAGGTCTCGTGTCCACATCCACGCGGTCCCACGCCGCCCGCCGCGACGCCCGGGCAGCCCTGCTGTTCCTCGCGCCCGCGGTGCTGTTCCTCGCGGCCTTCGTCGCCTACCCGCTGCTCACCGCCGGGGTCCTGTCGTTCCACTCATGGGACGGCGTCTCGCCCCGGCAGTGGACCGGGCTGGCCAACTACGAGCGGCTGCTCGGCGACCGGATCTTCTGGGGATCACTTCGTAACAACGTCCTGGTCGCGCTCACCGCGATCGTGTTCCAGGTCGGCGTCGGCATGGTCATCGCGTACTGGCTGGTGCGGGTGGTGCCCCGGATCAAACGGTTCGCCATGTTCGTCTACGTCATCCCGGTGGTGATCAGCGAGATCTGCATCGGGTTGCTCTGGGGCTTCGTCTACAACCCCTACTTCGGCCTGCTGAACGGCTTCCTCAACACCGTCGGGCTCGACGAATTCGCCCGCGGGTGGCTGGGCGACCGGTCGACCGCCATGCCCGCAGTGCTGGTGGTCATGAACCTGACCTACCTGGGTCTGTACATCCTGCTCTTCGTCGCCGCGTTCGAGAACGTCGACGAGGCGGTCTACGACGCGGCGGCCATCGACGGCGCCGGCCACTACCGGACCTTCTTCTCCGTCAGCGTCCCGATGGTCTGGTCGAACGTCCAGGCGACGACCCTGCTCGCGGTCGTCTCCTCGTTCAAGACGTTCTCCCTCGTCTACGTGCTCACCCGAGGGGGACCGAACAACGCCACCGACGTCGTGTCCACCTACCTCTTCCAAGCCGGCTTCGGGAACTTCGAGGCCGGCTACGCGTCCACCATCGGATTCGCCCAGATCCTGCTGACCGCCGCGGTCGGCGTATTCGTCCTCGGCCTGATGCGCCGCGGGAAGCGAGGAGAGGCGTGACTTCCTCGACCATCCACGTCACCAGGCAGCACCCGACGGCCGTACCGGGAACGACCGGTCGCGGACGGCCCCGCCTCAGCACCGGCACCGCGATCGTCTACCTCATCCTGGCGGTCCACCTGACCGTGGTCGTCTTCCCCTTCCTCTGGATGGCCTACAGCTCGCTGAAGAGCAACAAGGACTTCCTGGCGTCCGTCTGGTCGCTGCCCACCGACCCGCAATGGGCCAACTACGGCAAGGCGCTCGGCGAAGGGAAACTGCTCGTCTACGCCGGAAACTCCCTCGCCGTGACGGCGGTGTCGGTCGCGCTGACCGTCGCCATAGCCACCGCCGCGGGCTACGCCTTCGTCATCTACCGCACCCGTTGGATGCCCTGGGTGGAGGTCGCGATGCTGGTCGCGATGGCCATCCCCGCGTACGTCGCACTGGTGCCGCTGGTCGCGACGCTGCGCGACGCGGGCCTCCTGGACACCCGTACCGGCGTGGTCCTGCCCACCGTGGCCTTCAACCTGCCGGTGTCCGTCCTCATCATGCGGGCGTTCTTCAGCACGGTCCCACGATCCCTGGTCGAGGCAGCCCGGGTCGACGGCGCGTCCGAACTGCGGGCCTTCCTACGCGTCATGGTGCCCATCGCGCGACCGGCGATGTTCACCACCGCCATCGTCAACACCATCTGGGTCTGGAACGACTTCCTCTTCCCGTTGGTGCTGCTCAACACCCCCAGCAAGAAGACCTTGCCGCTGGGCCTCACCGACTACGTGGGCGAGCGGGTCACCGACTACCCCGTGCTGCTGGCGGCGATCCTGCTCGCCGCGCTCGGCTCATTCGTGGTGTACGCCGCCCTCCAGAAACACGTCATCGGTGGGCTGACCAGCGGCGCCATCAAACAGTGACGGCCGGCCCCACCCGCCCCAACCCAAGGAGACACCCCATGGACGACCTCGACTTCGCCAGCCGCGCCGTCTACTACGAGCCCGAGGCCAGCACACAGTCGATCAGCTACCCGATCTACATGTCGGCCAACTACCAGTACGCCGACGACATCTACGACCAGATCGTCGACGGGGCTCGCAAGGAGGTGAACATCTACAGCCGCTGCGGCAACCCCGGCGAATACAAGCTCGAGGAGCACGTCGCCCAGCTCGCCGGCGCCACGGCGTGCCTGGCCACCGCCTCCGGGATGGCGGCGATCTCCCATGCCCTGCTCGGCCTGCTCAAGGCCGGGGACCACCTCGTCGCCGACCTCACCACCTACAGCTCCACGCACGAGTTCTTCGACCACCGCATCCAGGACTTCGGCATCGAGGTCACGTTCGTCGACGCCAGTGACCTCGCGGCGGTGGAGGCGGCGATCACCGACCGCACCCGCCTCCTCTACGTCGAGACGATCGCCAACCCCACGATGAAGATCGCGCCCCTTCGCGCACTCGCGGACCTCGCGCACTCGCGGGGCCTCGTCGTCTTCTGCGACAACACCTTCGCCAGCCCGGCGGTCTGCCGGCCCCACGAGCACGGCGTGGACGTGGTGCTCGAGAGCGCCACCAAGTTCATGGGCGGCCACAACGACGCGGTGGGTGGGGTCATCACCCTGCGCTCGGACATCCTCCCGGCGGACTGGCTGGAGCAGGTCCGTTGGAACACCCTCACCAAGCTCGGCGGCGCGCTGTCCCCGTTCAACGCGTGGCTGCTGCTGCGGGGGCTGCAGACCCTTCCGCTGCGGGTCGAACGGCAGACCCAGAACGCGCTCGCCCTCGCCGAATGGCTGGAAAAGCAGCCTCAGGTCCGTAAGGTGTTCTACCCGGGCCTGCCCAGCCACCCGCAGCACGAGCTGACGCAGCGGCAGTTCGACATGCCGGGTGCGATGCTGGCGTTCAGCCTGGACACGGAGGACCAGGCGGTGCGCGTCCTCAAGGGCCTCAAGCTGGGCTCTTTCGCGGCAAGCCTGGGTGGGGTGCGGACCGTGACCCAGGTACCCGGAACGATGGCCTTCCTCGACATCCCGGCGGCGGAGCGGGAGCAGATGGGCATCACCGACGGCATGATCCGGGTATCCGTCGGCATCGAGTCCGCCCGCGACATCATCCGCGACTTCGAGCAGGCCATGCGGTAACTCCGGGCCGGCCCGGCCCGGTCGTTCCGCCCGGGCCGCGGTGTCCCCACCCACCACGAGATCACCAGGACGATCGAAACATGACATTCCCAGCATCCGACCGGTTGGATGGCCTGCCGGTCGAGGTTCATCCAGAGGTGGCCGAGGCCCTCCGCCACGGCGGGCCCGTCGTCGCGCTGGAATCCACCATCATCAGCCATGGCCTGCCTCGCGACAGCAACATGCAGGTGGCGCGGGACATCGAGCAGTCGGTGCGAGCTGCGGGCGCCGTGCCGGCCACCATCGCTGTCCTGGACGGTCGCGTGCGGGTCGGCCTCGACGAGGATGCCCTCCTGCAGATCGCGAGTCGCGACGATGTCAACAAGGCGAGCATCCGCGATGTCGCGGTCGCCCTCGCCCGTCGGGTTCCGGGTGCCACGACCGTGGCCTCCACGGCCTGGCTGGCCAGCCTGGTGGGCATCGAGGTCTTCGCCACCGGCGGTCTCGGCGGCGTGCACCGAGGCGCGGCGACCTCGTGGGACGAGTCCGCCGACCTCATGGGTCTCGCGGCTGCGCCGATCGTCGTGGTCTGCGCCGGCGTGAAGTCGATCCTCGACGTGCCGGCGACGCTGGAACGGCTCGAGAGCCTGTCGGTGGGCGTCGTCGGATACCGCACCGACCGGTTCCCCGGCTTCTACGTGCGAGAGACCGAAATGGCCGTGCCGTGGCGGGTGGAGACCCCGGAGGAGGTGGCCCGGATCCACGCCGCCAATCGAGCCCTGGGTAACAGCCGGGCCCTGGTTGTCGCGAACCCGATCGAGCCGCAGAGCGAGATGGACCCGGACCTGCACGACGACGTCCTGGCGGCGGGGCTCGCGGCGTTGCGGGAGCAGGACGTGCGAGGCAAGGACGTGACTCCGTTCCTGCTGGCCTTCTTCCATGAGCGGACCGGCGGTGCGAGCCTGAAGGCCAACGTCGACCTGGTGCTGGCGAATGCACGCCTTGCCGGCCAGATCGCCGTGGCCGGGGCCGGCGGCTGAGAGGTGGCAGCGCAGTGACCGCGAGCCAACTCGTGGCGGAGGTCAGCCGGCAGCGGGACGCCGTCGTCCTGCTGCTCGGTGACATCAACGTCGACCTGCTGCTCGAGATCCCCGAGTACCCACGGCCCGGTGGCGACGGCGTCGCATCGTCCCAGCGGATCGGGCTGGGCGGCTCCGCGGCCAACAGTGCCATCATGCTCCGCCGCTTGGGCCTGCGGGCCAGCATGCTCAGCGCGATCGGCGACGACCGCTGGGCCGAGGTCGCGGTCGAGGCGCTGCGCGCCGAAGAGGTCGGCTTGGAGTACGTCGTCCGCGACCCGCACGAGCCGACCTCGCTCAACGTGATCGGCGTGACGCCGGACGGGGAGCGCACGATGATGGCCTACCGCGGGGCGAACCCCCGTTATTCGCCGGCCGACCTGCCTGAAGAGGCGATCGCCGCCTGCGATTTCCTGCACGTGTCCGGCTACGCCTTCCTGCAGGCGCCGCAGTCGCTCGCCGCGGCCCGGGCAATCGAGGTGGCCACCGCGAACGGCGTGCCGGTCTCCCTCGACATCCCGGTGGATCCCGCCCGTCGTGAGCCGGCCACCATCAGGCGGTTGCTGAGGTTCACCGATCTGCTGGTCGTCGGCGTTCCGGAGGCCCGGCAACTGGTCGGGACGGCCGAGCCGGCGGAGGCGTGCCGCAGGCTGCGCGATCTGGGGGCCAGGACCGTCGCGCTCAAGGTCGGCCGCGACGGCACCGTCATCGCCAGCGGCGACGAGTGGGTCGAGCTGTCCGGGCTGCCGGTGCGGACAGTCGACACGACCGGCGCCGGTGACTCCTTCTGCGCCGGCGCCATCGCCGCCATGCTGGCTGCCCTGCCGCTGGCGAAGATCGGAGCCTTCGCCAACCTGCTCGGCGCGGCCGCGGTCGAGAAACCCGGGGCCGGACAGTCGCTGCCGACCCTCGACGAGTTGCGACGCATCGAGTGCTCTATCAGCGGCGATTTCACCTCCCGCTGTGGTCATGCCTGAGGAGCATCAAGGCCGTGACATCCCATGAGCTGGGCTGTCAAGCTGCTGCGTCGGGTTTACGAGGAGACGGCGACCACGGTGCGATGAGTTTGCAGATCGTCGATCGCGGCCAACAGGTAGTCGGCCAGGTCGGCGCGCGTCATCTGTGTGCCAACCTTTGCGGTGGCGCCCAGCGAAGTGCGTAGACGGCCGGTGCCGGGTCGGTCGGTCAGCCTGGTCGGGCGTACCACGGTCCAGGTCAGGTCACTGGTGGCGAGGCGTTCTTCCATCCGCGCCATGTCGGCGTAGGTGTGTCGCATGAGGCGTTGCAGGATGCGTGAGGCCAATCGGGTGCCGGCTGTTGCGTCGGCGGGGATGGACAGGCCGGCTGAGGAGATCACCAGGAGTCGGCCGTGGGGCTTGAGGGCGGAGATGATCTCGGTGGTGCCAACCGAGTAGATCGTGGTGGCTCTGGTGTCGGCGGCACCGATCGCGGAGATCACCGCATCGTGGTCGTCGAGCACGCCTTGCAGCGAACCTGGGGTCAGGATGTCGGCGGCGTGCACGGTGAGCCGGTCTCGGGCGGGGCCGAGGGTATCGGGGTGCCGGGCGACCGCGGTGACGCGGTGCCCGGCGGCGAGCGCGTGCTCGACGATGAGCCGACCGGTGCGGCCGGTGGCGCCGATGACGGCGATGGTGGTCATGCGTTGTTCTCCTAGGTCAGGCCGTGGCGGGCTTGGTGGCGGGCTGCAGCTTGAAGGAAATGGCCTCCATCAGTGGCTTGTGCTGGGTCTTCTGGACGGCGGCGATGCGCCAGTGGCCGTCGGTGTCGCGCACGAGCGTGTAGGTGGCGAGCTTGCCCAGTCGGCGCGGGGTCTTCTTGGTGACGTCGCCGCGGGTCATGACGACGGCGGTGTCGGCGCCGTAGCGGCGGATGTCGAGGATCTGCAGGCTCAGGCGGGTGTCTTTGAGGAAGCTGTCGAACAGGGCCTGGTGGGCGCGGCCGATCTCCAGGCCGCCGTGGTAGACGGTGCCGACGAAGGTGACGTCGGTGGCGTCGGCGGTGAAGCAGGCGCCGTAGGCGGCACCGTCACCGCGGTTCCACGCGTCCTGGCTGCGCGTTAGCAGCTCGCGGATCGCCGCGACGTCCGGCTCGGTGGTCTCGGGGCGGATCGGATTGCTGGTCATCTGGATCGGTCCTTTCTTACTTTTCGGCTTCGGGCCGGGTCTGCGGGGAGATCAGGAACGAGATGTGTTCCATGACGGACTGGCGCTTGGTGTTGTGGAAGGCGGCGATGCGCCACGTGCCGTCGTCCTGGCGCACGAGGGTGTAGGTCTGGGTCTTCGACAGCTCTGCGGGCTGCGGGCGCTGGCCTTCGTAGGTGTCGCCGCGGCTGGTGACGATCGCGGTTCCGGGGCCGTAGAACCGGATATCGAGGTAGGAGTCGGCGAGTTTGGTGCCCTTGACGAAACCACCGAAAAGCGCGCGGTGGGATTCGGTGATGTCGCGGCGGCCCTGGTAGTTCGTGCCGACGTAGGTCGTGTAGGTGGCGTCGTCGGTGAACATGGCGCCGTAGGCGTCGGCGTCGCCGCGATCCCACGCTCCGACCAGTTGGTCCAGCACGTTGCAGACCTCAAGGTGGGCGGCGGCTGGCCCGGACGGCGTGACCGCGGCGCAGTCGGCGGTTCCGGTGGCCTGTACGTCGGCGGTGGCGTCGAGCCAGGCGTATCCGCCAGCGGCGGCCAGCCCCAGCGTCAGGCCGCCGGCCGCCAGGAGGCGCCCTACGCGGCGTCCGCGAGCGCCGCGCTTGGCTGTCGGGCACGCAGCGGTGGACGGTGCCGGGGTGGTCGTGGTCATAGGTGCCTCCCGTGGTAGCTTCTTAAGAGAAGTTTCTTCCTAGAAGATTTCTCTTCTCCGAGGAAGAGATTAGGTGGATGGAGGATCTTGTGTCAACTCCACGGGCGCAGTCGGACGCGAGCCACACCTACCGCCGCTACCTGAGCGCGGTCATGCTGCACGGCCACGCCAGCGCCAAAGCCTGCGACCTGGGCGCGACGGATCTCTACGCGCTGAACATCCTGGAACTGGCCGGGCCGATGACGCCGGGCGAGCTGGGCACGCGCACCGGACTGACCACCGGGCCGACCACCCGCCTCATCGACCGCCTCGAAGCCGCCGGCTACGTCCGCCGCGCCCCTGACCCCAGCGACCGCCGCAAAGTAATCGTCGAGCCGATCGGTAAGCCGGCCCAACTCGACCAGGTCATGGCACCGGCTCGGCAGAAGATCGGCCAGATCCTCGCCGGCTACTCAGACGAGCAACTCCGCGTGCTCTTCGACTACTTCACCCGCGCCACGCAGGCGTACCAGGAAGCGGCCGAACGCATCCCCGACGGCGACTAACAGATGCCATGAACCCGGGGCGCCGGCCGTCCCCCGCCTGGCCTCGCGGCGACCGGTCGGCGGCCTGGCCGGCGGGGTGTTCCACCACCGCAGCCGGCAGTTGGCTCTTGGCCTGTTGAAAATTGCCAAGCGTTGCGATGGAATAGTCGAAATGTTTCGCCATCGGTCTTCGCGGATGAAGGTGGCGCCATGTCAGTCCGCCCACCCCGCCTTCTCGGCTTGGCGGCGGTCGGCGTCCTGCTGGCCGTCGCCTCCCTGACCGGCACGTCCGGCGCCACGCCCGCCGAGCCGGCCTCCATCGCGGTCTGGGATCCGAGCACGTGTACCGCCCCAATCCACAACAGTTTTCGTTGTCGTTCCACACCCCTCATGGAGGCAGCGCATGTCACCTGACCAGCACGAGGTTGGTCGTCGCACCTTGCTCAAGGCAGGGCTGGGTACTGGGATCGCGGCGATCGTCGGCACTGAACTGTTCGCGGCGGCACCCGCTGGTGCCGCGCCCAGCGCCATGTTCCCCTGGATCATCGATTGCGATACGTGGGGTGCGCGTCCGCCAAGGGGAGCGATTCAGATCACCGGCAACGTCACCAACAAGATCATCCTGCACCACATGGCATTCCCGAACGTCACGGACTACTCGCGCGACCACGCGATGCAACTGGCGCGGGACTGCCAGAACCTGCATATGGACGTCAACGGCTGGGCGGACACCGGCCAGCACTTCACGGTCAGCCGTGGCGGCTATGTGCTGGAGGGCCGCCACCGCAGCCTGCAGACGCTCGACACGGGCGCGCACCAGGTCATCGCCGCGCACTGCCCCGGCGAGAACGGGAACGCGATCGGGATCGAGAACGAAGGCACGTACATCACCGAGACTCCGCCTGACGCGCTGCTCGACTCGCTGGTCACGCTGTGCGCTGCGGTGTGCCAGCAGTTCCGGCTGCAGCCATGGGACATCTTCGGCCACTGGGACTTCTACACCACCCAGTGCCCCGGCACCGCCTTCTACCGGTTGTTCCCGATGGTGCGCTCGCGTGTCGCGGCAGCACTCGGTACCGAACAGCCGGACATCCCCGCACGCCGGTGGCCCGACATCTGGCGCTTCGTGGACGGCCCGGTGGTGCAGGTCGCGCAGTATCTGCTCGCGGATCTCGGGTACCCGCTGATCCCGAACGGCAATTTCGGGTACGACATGAATGCGGCCGTGGCCGACTTCCAAGCCAACCACGGGATTCGGGTCGATCCGGACGCGACCTTCGATGCGGCCACCTGGGAAGCGCTTGTGCCGACACTCGACAAGGACGCCAACGGCCTTCCCGTCAACGCGCTGCAGTACCTGCTCGGCCGCAAGGGGTACGACGACGTCACGGTGAGCGGCGAATTCGACCACAGCACCATGAAGGCGGTCCAGGACATGCAGCGCCTACACGGCCTGGTGCCCAATGGGAAGGTCGACGTGGACACGTGGTGCGCGATTGTCGGCGGCTCGGTCCGTTCGGCCTTCCACTACTGAACACCGCCTGCTGGCTGCTTTCAGGACGATCCGGGCCCGACCGACGTAGGCGCTGGAGCGCTGCCACGTCGGTCGGCCGGACAGGCCATTACATCTGAGTGCGTCTGCTGCGACCCATAAGCGTGCCGACTACCAGTCCGGCACCGCCGAGGGTGGCGGCCAGGATGAGGACGGCGGTAGGGGCGCGTTCGATCGAGCCGCCAGCGGCACGGATCAGTTCTGTGGCGGCTGGCCGGAGAAGCACGACATAGGCAGGGTTTTGGCCACATCCGGCCAGATGCTAGCGACCTGCTTCGATGGCTCGATACCGTGGCTCGCAGGACTGCCCGACGGGCCGTCCTGCATGGTGCCGGGCTGGCCGCCGCCCCATTGGTCGCCGGTGCCGTCCAGCCCGGGGCGGGCGCACACGCCTAGCCGGCGCCCGGCTTCCGGGCGCGATGGCCGGGTGGCGCGCTGGGACGGACTCGCGCCCGCGTTGTGAACTGCCCAACCCCCGCAGCTCGTCGGGGCAGCGCTCCGCTCTTGAAGGGACTTGCCGAGTAAGGGAACGGCGACCATCGAGGAAAAGGTTTACCCATCCATTTGTCAACCGACCGGGAGATTTGCACATGCCGAACCAACCGAGCCGCCGCACGTTCCTCCGCAGCATCGGCGTCATGGGTCTCGCGGCCTACGCGCTGCAGCCCGGCAGCGCTGCGGCGTCCCCGCTCCCGCCCGGCAATCCGTGGGCCCGGGCCGAGTACATCAGCGGCACGGTGCGCCGCCCCCACTTCCCCAACCGCTCGTACGACATCCGCCAGTTCGGCGCCCTCGGCGACGGCGTCACCAACTGCACCGAGGCGATCAAGCAGGCCATCCAGACCTGTCACGCCGCCGGTGGCGGCCACGTGGTCGTGCCGGCCGGTCGGTGGCTGACCGGTCCGATCCACCTGCTGAGCAACGTCGACCTGCACGTCACCGCCGACGCGGTGGTGCTGTTCAGCCAGCGCCCTGCCGACTATCTGCCCGCCGTGCTGACCCGGTTCGAAGGGGTCGAGCTCTACAACTACTCGCCGCTGATCTACGCGTACGAACAGGAGAACATCGCCGTCACCGGCTCCGGTGTCCTCGATGGCCAGGCCGACATGGAGAACTGGTGGCCCTGGTGCGGTGCGGCCAAGTGGGGCTGGAAGCCGGGTGACCCGCGGCAGACCGAGGCCAGGAATGCGCTGTTCGCGCAGGCCGAGCAGGGAGTTCCCGTCGAGCAACGGGTATTCGGCGACGGCGGCTACCTGCGGCCGTCCTTCCTCGAGCCCTACCGCTGCCGCAACGTCCTCATCGAGGGCGTCACCATCGTCGGGTCGCCGATGTGGGAAATCCATCCGGTGCTGTCGGAGAACGTGCTCGTGCAGGGTGTGACCGTCAACTGCCACGGGCCGAACAACGACGGCTGCGACCCGGAGTCCAGTCGGATGGTCGTCATCCGCGACTGCACCTTCGACACGGGCGACGACTGCATCGCGATCAAGTCGGGACGGAACGCCGACGGTCGCCGCGTCAACGTGCCGAGCGAGGACATCCTCATCGAGGGCTGCACGATGCGCGACGGCCACGGCGGCGTGACGATCGGCAGCGAGATGTCCGGCGGTGCCCGCAACATATTCGTCCGGGACTGCGAGATGTCCAGCCCCAACCTCAACATCGCCCTGCGGTTCAAGACCAACAGTGTCCGCGGCGGCTTCATCGAGGCCTTCCATGCCCGCGACCTGACCATTGGGGAGGTCGGCGGAGCCGTGATCGACATCAACTTCTTCTACGAGGAGGGTCCCGGCCACGGCTTCAACCCGATCGTCGGCGACATCGACGTCCGCAACGTCACCGTGGGGACCGCGACCCGGGCGCTGAACCTCCGCGGCTACGCGGACGACCACATCAGGGGGATAACCCTGACCGACATCGACTTCGGCATCACCAGCAAGCCCAGCGTCGTCGAATACGTCGACGACCTCGTCCTCAAGAACGTGCGCCAGAACGGCGTGGAGTTGGTGATCTGAGCCTGGCCCGGACCAGAGCCGAAGAGTGGCCTGGGTGACGCGGGACGAACGCGCCAGCCATCCGTCAGTTGGGCTGGTTCCTCGAAACATGAATGGTAACGACACGCAGCACTGGAGGTCATACCGATGAAGAGGCGAGGTAGGAGAAGGATAGGCACGCTCGTCGCCGTGGCCGCGCTGGTCGTCGCAAGCGCACCACACGTGGCCTGGGCAGATCCCGTCGAATCTCCGGCGAGCACGACGGAACTCCGTTCCACCGGGACCGTCGTTGTCGCCAAACAGAACGAATCCGGCATGATAAAGACTGTCGGGACCTCGACCATCACGGTCAGGGACGGCGTGACCGTTCAACAGCTCAAGGCACAGATCGTCGCCAAGGACAAGTCGCGACAAAGCTACATCGTGGCGAACAAAGATCAGCAGGAGAAGCGGTCGGGTGCCATCGCGGACGGCGATCAGCTCCAGGTTACCGCCGAGAACGATGAGGACCGGTTCGCTTATCGGTTGGCAATCTACGACCCGGACGCCAAGAAGAGAGACGGCGCGTACTGGAACGAGGACCACTACAACGAGATAGACCAGGCGGTCAACGCCAACACCCCGACCTTCAAAGACAACTATTGCGACATCACAGATCCGAAGTATGCCGGCCTGGTGCGACGCGCCACCGAGACGTTCTACGTCGGCAATCAGGCCAACAACCCGGCGAACAAGACGTCACCGTTGGTCGCAAGCTCGCAGGAGGTGTGGTACTACACCGAGGCGATTCACGCCGCGATCAGAGACTGCCACGAGAGCGGTGGTGGCATCGTCGTCATCCCCGCCGTGGGTTCGCGCAACGCCAACGGCGCCTACTACTCGGGGGCGATAACCCTCCTGAGCAACGTCAACCTGCGGATCGAGACCGGTGCCGTGGTCAAGTTCATGCGGAACAAGACCAACGAGTACTACCCGGTCGTCCTTAGCAGTTATGAGGGGACCGACTTCTACAACTTCTCTCCGCTGATCTACGCGCTCAACCAGACGAACATCGCGGTCACCGGCGGCGGGACCCTTGACGGCCAGGAGGACATGTGGAACTGGCGACCGTGGAAGAAGGGCTACTGGGGCGAGCCGTCGGTGGAGAACAAGAGCCTCGACGCTCCGTACGGTGAAAACGGCATCCTCAACCAGATGAACTTCGAGGACGTGCCGATCACCAAGCGGATATTCACCGACGACGGGCATATGCCCAGCACGATCCCGGTGCTCGACGGGGACACGGTGAAACACATTCCACCGCCGGCGGACGCGGTGGCCATGAAGTCTACCTTCCGGCCACATTTCATCGAAACGAACCATTCTCGCAACGTCCTCATCGAGGACGTGAAGATCAGGAACACGCCGTTCTGGATCGTCCACCCGCTCAACTCCGAGAACGTACTCATCAGAGACCTCGACATCTACAGCGACAAGACCAAAGACTTCGAGGCCACCGGCTGGAACAACGACGACGGAACCAACCCGGAGTCCACCAACAACGTCGTCATGGAAAGGAACCGGGTTACGGTCAGCGACGACGGTGCCGCGATCAAGGCCGGCCGAAACGTCAATGGCAGGCTGCACCGGCAACCAAGCGAGAACATCATCATCCGGGACTCGCTGTACAACAACGACAACATCGGCACCTACTCCGCCGCGGTCTCGATGGGCAGCGAGATGTCGGGAGGCATCCGGAACGTGTTCATCGAACACAACGAGTTCGGTGGACCTGGGCTGGCGATGATCCTGAAGATCAAGACGAACTCGTACCGGGGTGGATTCGTCGAGAAGATCTATCTCCGGCACAACCTGCTGAAGATGGCGCGGTCGGCGATGGTCCAGCTCGACAGCAACTACTCCGAAACCGTGTCGTTCCCCAACGCCGACATCTTCAACCCGACAGTGCGCGACATCTACCTGGACGACGTCAACACCGCGCCGACGATGACCCCGGGCCGGACCACGTTCCAGTTCTCCAGCGCAGCCTCGCGTTCACCGGTGGAGAACGTCCACTATCGGAATTCGGTCTTCCACACGAGCAACACGCTGCAGGCCGCCTTCAGCTCGAACAAGAACATAAAGAACCTGGTTGTCGAGAATGTGACCTACATCGACCCGTCGACCGGAGCGGAGACGGTTTACAACACGACACCGCTGAACGTCCTGGACGAGACGGTAGCTCGCGCAGGTGAGGAGACCGTGCACCTGACGCCGGTGAGCATCGGCAACCCGACTGCGATCAACAAGGTCTCCGGACACAGCTTCACGATCAGCGGCCAGGTCGACCTGGCCGCATATCCCGATTTTGTCAGCGGTGGCACGGCCCGCATCTTCGTGGACAGGAGCGGCACGGCGATTCCGGTGACCTTGAACGCGGACGGTTCCTTCACGAGTGGCACGATCACGCTGAACGACGACCAGTACTGGTACACCGACCGTCACTATGTCGCGCTGAACCTGTTCAACGGAGTCAACATCAACACGATCGTCTATCAGGTGGCCGCCGACGCCGGTACCTCCTGACGCCTGACCATTCTGCCCCGGGTGGCCGCGCCGAACCGCGCGGCCACCCGGGCGACGGCCGGCAGACGACATTGCGCTGACCAACGAGGCCGGGGCGGGTGACCGGCGACGCCGGCCGCCCGCCCACGACCGTCCGTCACAACGCCGGGGCGAGCCCCTCCCACCGGACCACCCAGCCGTCCGGGAACCCGGGCGCGGTGCCGTCGGCGCCGGCAACCCCGGTCGCCCCGCCCGGCGCGTCGGGGGAGTCGCCCCAGCCCGCGCACATCATCGCGACCGCGTAGAGCAGCCCGCCCGCGGCCGGGAAGTACGGCGAAGGCACGCCCTTCTTGCCACTGGCCGGCAGCCCGGTGTCGGTGAACCCGAGCCGCTCGTGCAGCAGGAAGTCCACCGCCCGTACGGGGTCCCCGAGGCGGGCGGCGTTCATCGCCAGCAGCGGGAAGTCCCAGCTGTACAGGTCGGTCACCGGCCACGTCTCGTACACCCTCGCGGTGGTCGCCCGCATGGTTTCGACGTCCACGCCGTCGCCGGGCAGCATGCCGTACGGGGCGATCGGGTCGGGGTGGTTGGTGTTGTACCGGGTCCACATGTCCGGCACACCCTCGTAGAGCACGTACCGGCCGTCCTGCACGGGCAGCGGCGCCAGCCGGGCGAGCACGTCTTCCCAGCGCGCGTCGCGGCCCAAACCGAGGCGTTCGCGCCACTGCTGGGCGATCCGCAGCCCGAACCGCCAGTACGACAGCTCGAAGGTCGGGTTCGTGGTGGCCCCGGCGGGGTTGCGCTCGTTGGCGCACATCAGCGGCGGCCCGAGAACGTACCGGCCGGCGCCGTCATCGTGGGCGAACGACGCCATGAACTCGGCGCTCTCGAAGATCACCGTCTGCCACTTGAGCAGCGTCCGGCGGCTCGGGTGGGCCTGGTAGTCGAGTTCGGCCAGGAAGATCGGGTGCGGCTGCTGCCAGAGCAGCAGGGCGGTCGGCACGTTCGGCGACTCGCGTCCGGTCGCGTCACCGACCGCGGTGGTCATCTTCGGCCACCGGGCACCCCGGAAACCCTGCTCGGCGGCGAGCTGCCGGGCGCGCGGCAGGAACCGGGAGTAGATGTCGGTGCTGCGGTCCAGCAGCGGCCACCGGTCCCAGAGCGCGTAGTGCGCGGCGTGCCACCAGTACATCTCCATGTGGAACTTGCCGTACCAGCCGTTGTTCACCAGGCCCGACTCCTGCGGCGGCTCGTCGCCCGCCTCGTTGACGGCCAGGTGGTACTGGCTGAGCACGATCCGCCGCTCCAGTTCCCGCCACCGAGGATCGCTGCTGCCGGACAGGTCGACCGCCCCTCCGGTGTGCCAGAAGCGGGGCCACCAGGAGGCGCTCTGCGCCGAAACCTCGGCGGCCGGTGGGGCCGCCCGGTCGACCTTCGGTGCGAAGTGGCAGGTGACGTCGAGCTGCTCGGAGCGCCCGCCGGTGATCCGGTAATGGTGCCGCGCCGGGTCCTCCCGGGTCACCGTCGCGCCAGCGGTGAAGGCGAGCGCGACCTGATACTCGGTCTCGTCGAGGACGTGCGTGATCACCGCGCCGGCGTCACCGCGGGAAGACAGGGTGGTGGTGTGTGCCTGCGGCCGGTCCCAGAAGCCGACGTACGGGGCGGAGAACTTGTCCTGCCCGTCGGCGGTCGCGTAGGGGAAGTCGAGGAACATCGTGAGCCGGCCGAGCGCCACCAGGGGCGAGGTGATCCGGACGCCGACCGCGTCGATGCCGGGGTGGCAGGAGGTCTCCACGGTGACCGGATGCCCGTCCAGTCGGAAGCTGCTGTGCAGCAGCCCGGTCCAGGTGTCCAGCCGCTGCACCGTGTCGGTGAGGTCGGCCTCGGTGGCTTCGGTGCCGTCGGCCCTCAGCAGGCGCAGGCCGATCCGGCCGAGGTTGATCCGGTGCGGGTTGCCGCGCAGCCAGTTGTGCAGCTCCGGCTCGTTCTTGTCGCCGGTCCAGTAGTAGACCGGTCGGCCGTAGGTGTCCCAGACCGTGCCCTTGTAGTCGGCGATGGTCTTCCCCGGCGGCAGGGCGTCGCTGTGCCAGCCCCAGTCGGACAGGGTGGAGAACGGGACGAACGTCTGCAGGCCGGTGACGTCGGCGCCGAAGGCGAACCGGCCGTTGCCCACCTGGACGGGCAGTTCCCGGTCGCTGGCGTACCGGACGACCGGGTGGCGGGAGACCACCGCCCGCCGGTCGATGTGGGGCCCGGGCTGCGGGGGCGCCTGCGCCGCCGCGGCCTCTGCGGCGAGGACCTGGGCCATCAACGGAGCGGCGGCGAGCGTGCCGGCTCCCCGCAGGACAGTGCGTCGGCTGATTCTGCGTTCTTCGGTCATCTGCGCCTCTCCTCGGGCGGGTCGGTGCCTCGCGGTTCGGGGCGAACGTGAATCGATTCAAAGACGTGGATCACGCTACAAAGGCACCGGCGGCGGCTACAACCCTCGCCGGCGAACTCGGCCGGATCCGGCCACCGCCCGGACCACGCCCATCGCGAATGCCCCTGTAGACCATTTACCCTCGTGGATTGCTTCGCCCGAGAGTCACGCCGCACACTGTTCGTATGGCTACCACTACAGCCGGGCGGGTCCGCACCGTGACGGGCACCGCGGTAACCGCCGCCCTGATCCTGGTGATCGCATTCGGTAACCCGGCCTACACCGACTGGGCGAAGAACCACACCTCGAACGACGCGTGGGGATTCTTTCTCAAGCAGTTGGCGTGGCCGACCTGGTCGTTCAGCTCGGATGATTCGGTGCGGACCATCCTCGCCAACGACATCAAGGCAATCCTGCTCGTCGTGCTGACCGGCGTCTTCGTGTCCGTGATGGTTGCGGCAGGGTCACCGCGCAGCGCGAGGTTGTTCTTCTCGAGCTGGGGCGCCTACGTTTTCGCCGCGGCGTCAGCCGGCCTCCTTGCCGCGTTCGTCCAGGTGGACGCCAGTCTGCGCGGCGCCTTCGGCTGGGCCGCCGGCGGTGGGGTGTACGGACTGTTTGTCGGTTGGGTCCTTGCCAGCGTGGTCGTCGCCTCCCGGAAGTAGACCCCGCATTGCCTGAATCGGCGGCCACGCCGTCAGCCGGCATGGCCGCCGTGGTCTGCCATCGCGGCGCCGGTCAAGACGAGGCTGTGCTAGTCCCCGCTCGTCGCTCGACCGGCCTGCTTCCTGGCCGGGTGGCCGAGGCGGATGAGGTATCCGACCGTGCCGCCGCGGTGTGCGGTCTCCTCCAGGAAGGCACCTCGCCCCGCGCACCAGCCAGGCAGCGCCGCCCGGACGCCCGGGTCGGCGGTCATGATCTCGATGACGCCACCCGCGGCGATCTCCGACGTACGGCGGTCGAGCACGGGACCGACCCGGGACCATGGATCGCCTCCCGCCTCGATGACGACTGCCGGTCCGGGACGCAGGTCTGACATCAGGACTCCTCGCCGGGGGGTGGTGCGGTCGAACCGTAGGGGAGCGCCGTTACCGAGGGATTACGGGCGACGCCAGCCCAGTCCAGGTCATCTCACCGGGCCGGTAATCCGCCAGTAACGGCCTGTCCCTAGCCTCCTCGATCAGCTGGCACCCCCGGCCAGCACCGCCTACGAGGAGCCCCCCATGAACCTGCCCCGATCGCCGCACCGCAGTCGCGCGGCGTGGCTGGCGGCCGCCACCGCGGTCGCCGTACTCGTGGGATCCGCCCCGGCGCGCGCGCAACCCTCGCACCACGACCCGCGGGCCCAGAGCGTTGCGGCCGCGAAGGTCGACCCCGATCTGCGTGACGCCCTCGGGCACGGCACGGATGCCACGTTCTTCGTCGTCATGACGCGGCAGGCCGACCTTGCCGCAGCCCGCAGCGCGCGCGGCCACGCGGCGAAGGCGTCGGCTGCGTTCGCCGCGCTGCGGGCCGAGGCGAAGGCGAGCCAGGCGCCGCTGCAGGCTTTCCTGGACCAGAGCCACGCCGGCTACCAGTCCTTCTGGATTGCCAACGCCCTGAAGGTGACGGGTGACGAGGCGCTGGTGGACCTGCTGGCCCGACGCTCGGACGTGGCCCGCATCGTCCCCGAGCGGCGCTACCAGCTGGACAACATCGAGGCCGCCTCGATCGCGTCGTCCGCGACGACCGGCGACGAAGCCACCGTGCTCCCCGAGTGGGGCGTCAAGGACATCGGCGCCGACCAGGTCTGGTCGCAGTACGACGTCCGGGGCGAGGGCATCGTCATCGCCAACGTCGACTCCGGCGTGCAGTACAACCACCCGGCGCTGGTCGGCAACTACCGGGGCAACGTCGGCAACGGCACCTTCGTCAACGACTACAACTGGTACGACCCGACCGGGCAGTGCACCTCCGCCGGCGGTTTCCCGTGCGACAACAACGGTCACGGTACGCACACCATGGGCACCATGGTCGGTGCGGGCGGCGTGGGAGTCGCGCCCGGCGCGAGGTGGATCGCGGCCAAGGGCTGCGAGTCCCGCACCTGCTCGGACTCCGCGCTGCTCGCGTCCGGCCAGTGGATCCTCGCCCCGACCGACCACAACGGCGAGAACCCGCGCCCTGACCTCGCCCCGGACATCGTCAACAACTCCTGGGGCGGCGGCGACACGACCTTCTACCAGGACATCGTCGAGGCGTGGAACGCCGCCGGCATCTTCGAGGCGTTCGCGGCCGGCAACGACGGTGACGGCACGACCTGTTCGACCACGCACGCACCCGGATCGCAGGCCCCGGCCTACGGCGTCGGCGCTTACGACTCCACCGGCAGGATCGCGTCCTTCTCCGGCTTCGGGCCATCCCTGGTGGACGGTTCGGAGAAGCCGAACATCGCGGCTCCCGGCGTAGACGTACGGTCCACCTGGCCGGGCAGCACCTACCGGGTGATCTCCGGGACCTCCATGGCCACCCCGCACGTGGCCGGCGCGGTCGGCCTCCTGTGGTCCGCTGCCCCCGCCCTGATCGGCAACATCGACGAGACGCGCGCACTGATCGACCAGACCGCGCGGAACGTCGACGACACGCACTGCGGCGGGACGGCCGATCGCAACAACGTCTGGGGCGAGGGCAAGCTCGACATCTTCGCCGCCGTGGACCGCGCGCCGCACACCGCGGCGATCGTTGCTGGCACGGTCGCCGACCGGGCCACCGGCGCACCGCTGTCCGGCTTCACCGTCCAGGCCGCCGGCGACATCACCACCCGCTCCGTCACCACCGGCGCCGACGGTTCGTACCGCCTGACGCTGCCCGCCGGAACCTACACGTTCACCGTGTCTGGCTACGGCTACGCCAGCTCGACCGAGACCGGCTACCCGGTGACGGCCGGCACCGACGTCACCAAGTCCTTCACCCTGGCCGCCGTGCCGGTCCACCTGGTCTCGGGGACGGTCCTCGACGTCACCGGCAAGCCGCTGCCGGGTGCCACCGTCCGGGTCACCAACACACCGGTCGCCCCGGTCACGACCGACGCCTCCGGCCACTTCAGCTTCGCGAAGGTCGCCGAAGGCTCCTACACGCTGTCCGCGACCCCGGCCGCGCCGATCCTGTGCAACGGCACCTGGAACGGCCCGCTGACCGTCGACGGCGACGAGACCGTCACCGCCGCGCTGCCGGCCCGCAGCGACAGCTTCGGCAACCGCTGCACCCCGGCCGCCTACGCGTGGATCGGCGGCAGCACCAAGATCGCGCTGTCCGGAGACGAGAACGTCGCGTCGCTGGCGCTGCCGTTCCCGGTCACGTTCTACGGCGTGCCGTACACGACCGTCAACGTGACCACGAACGGCCTGGTCAACTTCCTGGAGCCGCGGCTGGGCGACTACACCAACACCGCGCTCCCGTCGGCTGCCAAGCCGAACGGCACCGTCGCCGCCTTCTGGGACGACCTGACACTCGACAAGCGGTCGAGCGTGTGGACCGCGACCACCGGCGCCACCGGGGACCGCAGGTTCGCGATCGTCTGGCAGAACGCCGCCTTCGCCTCCGACCCCTCGGTCCGGGTGACCTTCGAGGCCGTCTTCGACGAGGCCACCGGCGCGATCACCCTGCAGTACCAGGGCATCGGCTCCAACGCGCTCCAGGCCGGCTCGAGCGCCACCATCGGCATCGAGAACCAGGCCGGCACCGACGCACTGCAGTACTCCTTCGACGAGCGAGTGCTGACCGACAAGTCCGCCATCCGTATCACGCAGGGGACCAAGTGATGACCTCCCTCTCCCAGCGGGCCGCCCGGCTCACCGCCGCCCTGACAGCCGCGGCGCTGGCACTGACCGTCGCGCCCGCGGCCCACGCCGCCGCTGGCGACGGCGTACTGACGCTGACCGACGGCCAACTGCAGGACCTGGAGCAGCGGGTGCGGCTCGACCCGTACACCGCCGCCGACAGCACCGGGAACACCGAGCCGACCGCTCCGGCCCCGGATACCAGCTCCGCTACGGACGACGGGTCCGGCGACGCCAGCACCGACTCCACCCTGTCCGTGATCCCGAAGTCGACCATCGAGGGCGTCCGCGGCCTGGTCGACACCACCGCGCTGGCCGGCACCGCCGGCGACTATCTCGCCATCAGCAGCCTCGGCACCGTGCAGCGCCTCACCAAGGAGGGTACGGCGGTCTGGAGCCGTGACAACGCCTCCTTCTACCGGGACTGGAACGTCACCAACATCCGCCCCTGGCAAGCTGAGCCGTACCCGGCCAGGATCCTGATGGGCTACAACGCGGTCAGCCCGTTCACCGCCACGTCCGACCTGGGCTACACGACCGGGGACCTGACCGGCGACGGCGTCGCCGACCTGGTCTTCTCGGCGAGCGTGGGCATCAACCCGTATCGTCCGTTCACCAGCCCGGGCTCGACCCTGCCCAACGGAACCTTCGTCACGATCGTGGACGGCAGGTCCGGTGCGACGCTGTGGAGCAGGCTCTACGCGTATGCCGCCTGGGTGGCGCTGGCCGGCGGCACCCTCGTGGTCGGCGACGCGCCGTACTACAACCTGAACTCCGCCACGGATGCCACCGCAGCCCTGTACGGCCTCCGCTTCGACCATGCCGACGGGAAGCTGATCCCGACCCAGTCGTGGACGTACTCCACCGGCGACCGCACCGGCGTGATCTGGGGCGGCATGGCGGACCTCGGAAGTGGGCTGCTCGCGGTCTCGTGGAACAAGCGGAAGCTGGCAGCCTCCCCGGCACAGGGCAACACCCTGGTCGTCGACACCGCCGACGGTAGCGTCAAATGGAAGACCGACGGCACGCTCTACTCCCGCCAGCTGCGCTACGACGCCGGACGGAACCGGATCGTCGCGCTGGAACAGTCGGACCTCACCGACGGCGTGACGTACGAGTTGGCCGGCTACGACCCGGCGACCGGCGCCCGCACCACCCTGAACACCCGGGCCAACGCGCTGCCGCTCGGCCTGACGATCGGCAACCTCAAGAACGGCCCCGACGCCGAGTACGTGCTCAGCGAGTCCACCCTCGACCCCGACCTGTGGATCAACTCCAGCAGCGTGCGGGCCCTGGACGGCGCCGACGGCAGCAGACAGCTGTGGTCGTACACGATCAAGCGGGACCCGGCCAACCACAAGGACGGCCCCGGCATCTGGGGTCTGAAGATCGCCGACGGCCGGCTGCTCGCCTCGGCGCAGGACGACCGGTACCGGAACACCGCGCTCGACCGGAGCGGCCGGATGGCCTCCCTGGTCGCGCTGGCCGGTGAGAGCGGTGCCGTGCGCTGGACCCGGGCCGGCGTGGTCGCCTCGCCGCTGTTCGCACAGCCCTACCAGGACGCCGACGGCTGGCACGTCCGCACCGCCGACGCCGACCAGAACATCCGCACCTACGGACTGGGCAGCGGCCGCCAGGAGAACCTCGTCGCGCTGCAGGGCGATCTCGCCTACGCCACGTCCACGGACGTCAACGGCGACGGTACGAAGGACCTGGTCGTCGGCGGCCAGTCGCACGGCCTGTGGGCCTACGACGGCCCGTCGCTGGTGGCGGGCAAGCCCAGGCTGCTGTGGAAGGCCACGCTTCCGGGCCCGGTGCACCGCATCGAGCAGGCGGACACCACCGGTGACGGCAAGGCCGAGCTCCTGGTCGCCGCCGACACCGACGTCGTGGTGGTGACCGCCGCCACCGGCCGGATCACGGCGGACATCGACGGCGACGGCCAGTTCGTCCGCTCGGTGACCGGCGCGGACGTCGACGGCGACGGCCAAGCCGAGCTCATCGTCCCCACCGACAAGGTGCGCGCCTACACCGGCCGCGGCAAGCTGCTCTGGGAACACGGCGCCCCGGCAGCCGCCGGTGCGGTGGTCTTCTCCGACGTCTCGGTCGCCGACGGCCGGGTCTACGCCCAGTACAACTCGGTCGGATCCCTCGGCCTCGCCGCCCCGGTCGTGAACGGCGTCGCGCTGAACGCCGAGGACGGCTCACTGGTGTGGACGGCGAACCCCGAGGCGCCGGACGGTGGCTTCTCCGCCACCGTGCTGCGGAACGGCACCTTCGCCTCGCCGGCGATCCCGTACGCCGACGGCCACGCGGTCGTCTACACCTGGATCGCACGCGCCGCCGTCGGGTGGTCCACGATCGTCGAGATCCGCGACGGCCGCACCGGTGCGGTAGTGCACACCGGCACCGCCGGTGGGCTGGGGACCACTGGCAACTGGTTCACCGGCCCCGAGGGCCTAATACTGGCCGGCACCGCCTCCTTCTACACCTGGACCGCGGCCGGCGACTACCGCATCTTCACCCTCCCGACGAACGAGACCGGCGGCTTCATCGCCGGCCCGAACGGGCAGCGACTGCTGCTCGGCGGCGTCCAGAGCGGCGTCTACCTCTGGGATCCGGCGGTGCTCACCGCCGGCAACAACTACCCGAACCACCTTGCCAGGCTGGCCCTGATGGGTGCCCGAAACTACTTCTCCGGCGACCTGGACGGCGACGGGGTGGACGAGGTGGTCACCCTCAACTTCGACGACGTCGGCTACGACCGGACCATGGAGCTGTCAGGTGGCGGCTACTACCTGTCCAACAGCGGCATCCACCAGCTGACCGTGGCGGCAGTGACCGCCTCCTGAGCTGGCCCTTCGGCATACGGTCCCTACCGGCTACAGTGACGCACTGTGCAACGATCCCCGGGCCGGCCGCAGCCCACCGCACTCCGTGCGGACCAGGCAGCGGCCGCCGGGGATCCGCCACTGCTACGCCTGCACCTGCTCGGCGGCTTCCGGGTCACCCGCGACGGCGGGGCGCCGCCGGCCGAACGCTGGACCCGGCCGAGCGCCCAGGCGCTGGTCAAAGTGCTCGCGGTGAGCCCCGGCCACAGCCTGCACCGCGAGCAGGTCATGGCAGCCTGCTGGCCGGACGCGGATCCGGCCGCCGCTCTGGGCAGCCTGCGGGTGGCGCTGCACGCCGCCCGGCGCGCGCTCCAACCGGACCTGGCCCCACGCACCCGGTCGGCCTACCTGACCGGCGAGGGCGCCCTGCTGCGGCTCGACCCGCGGACGGTGTGGATCGACGCCGACCACGCAGAACAGCTGGCGGAGGCGGCGCTGACCGACGGCCGCTGCGCTGAGCTCGCGCACGCGCTGGCCGCGTTCACCGGCGAGCTGCTGCCAGCGGACCGCTACGCGGAATGGGCTGCGCCGCGCCGCGAGCGGTTGACCGCACTGCGGGAGGCGGTGCAGGTCGCGCTGGCGGAGGCATATCTCGCGGTGGGCGACCTCGCCGGGGCCGTCACCGCAGCGGAGCGGACGCTGGTGGAACAACCGGCCGAGGAACGCGCCCACCGCGTGCTGATCGCCGCGCACCTGCACGCGGGCCGGAGGCGACAGGCCGTGCGCCAGTACCACCAGTGCCGGCAGGCGCTGCACGACGAGCTCGGCATTCCTCCCGGTCCCGAGACCGAGCGGCTGCACCGCCTAGCCCTGGACAGCAGCCCGGCCAACCCGGCCCCACCGGCCTCCCATGCCGTCGAACCCCATCTGCCGGCCGCGATCCGCACCCCGCCAACGGCACCGCTGCGCGGACGGCAACGCACCCTGGAACTGATGCTGACCGGCGGGCCGCCGGTGGTGCTGGTCGGCGGGGAGGCGGGAGTCGGGAAGACCCGGCTGGCCGCCGAAGCGGCACGACGGTCGGCGGCCAGCGGAGCCCTGGTGCTCTGGGGCGCCGGGCACGAGGCCGAGGGGCACACGCCGTACGGGGCGTTCGCCGAGGCGTTGGACGGCTGGCTGGCGGACCGGCCGCCCGCCGAACGCGCCCGCGTGGGCTCCGAGTATCCCGAACTCATCGCGCTGCTGCCGTCACTCGGCCGGCCGGGCGGCCGAACCACCGACCGCACTCCAGAGGAAGAGCGCGACTGCCTGTTCCGAGCCGCCGACGCACTTCTCGGCGAGCTAGCCGGCAACGGACCCGTGGTCGTCGTGCTGGACGATCTGCACGCCGCCGACACCGGATCCTTCCAACTGCTGAGCCACCTGGCCCGACGCGCCGCGGCCGGCCGGCACGCCTGGCGGTTCGTGGTGACCTACCGCGAGGAGGAACTGGGCACCGGCGACCCGCGCCGTACCAGCCTGGGCCTGCTCGTACGGCAGGGCCTGGCCCGACGCGTCGAGTTGATGGGGCTCGGCCGGGACGAGTGCCTCGCCGTCGCCGCGGACGTCCTCGGTGCCCCATCCGGCCCGGACACACCACGTGCCCTCGACCGGGTGTGGGAGCTCTCGCTCGGCAACCCGCTGTTCGCCGTCGAGCTGGCGCGGGCCGTGCGCGACGGGACCCCCGCGGAGGAGCTGAGCGCGCCGGAGGGCGTACGGCAGTTCGTCGCCGAGCGCCTGGGACGGCTCGGGGCGACGGCCCGACGGCTCGTCGAGGTGCTGGCGGTCGCCGGCGGCGAAGCGTCCCTGGCCGTGGTGCTGGACGTGGCCGAACACGGCCTCGTCCCGCCGGTGACGGGAGCGGACGCGGCCGACGCCCTCGACGCCGTGCTGGCGGCATCGCTGGTCGTCGAACGCGACGTCGTCGTTGCGGGCCGTCCCGCTCCAGGGCTGGCCTTCCGCCACCCACTGGTCCGGCTGACCTGCTACGACGCCCTGACCGGGGTGCGTCGCCGCCACCTCCACCGCGCGTTCGCCGACGCCCTGCTCCGGCATCGCCCCGATGCCGTGGACGCGCTCGCGTCGCACCTGGTGCGGGCCGACGATCCGCGCGCGGCGGAGTTCCTGCTGCAGGCGGCCCGGCGTGCCGCTGCCCTGTGCGCGAACGACAGCGCCGACGGCTACTACCGCGACCTGCTGGCGCGGCTGGACCCGGCGAATGACCCGGCCGCCGCCCGGATCCGGCTCGAATGGGTCGCCGTACTGCGACGGATGGCCCGCTATGCGAAGGCCGCCGAGGTGGCGCGGACCGCGCTGCTGGACTTCGGCGCGGCCGGGGAGCAGGATGCCGAGGCGCTGGCCGCCGGGCGGCTCGCCGAGGTCCTGGTGCGAGCGGGTAGACCGGCCGAGGGGCTGGAGGTGCTCGAACGATATCCGGTGCCCGCCGACTGCGCACCGGAGGCGGCCGCCGCGCATGACACCGCCCGCTCCGTGGTGTGCTTCGTGATGGGCCGCTACGAGGACGGGTACGTGGCCGCGGTCGCCGCGGAGCAAGCGGCTCGCCGCATGGCCGGACCAGCGGGCCAGGTTGCCCTGGCCCGGGCGCTCGTCCAACAGGCGACCAGCCTGGGCCTGAGCGGACGGCTCGACGTGGCGGGCCGCCCGGCCGAACAGGCGCTGGCCGTCGCGGAGGACGCCGGCGACCCGGCCCTGCTGGGCACCGTGCTCTCGGTGGCCAGGGAGAACGCCCGACGTGGCGGCAGGCTGCGGGAGGCATGCGCCATCGGCAGGCGCGCCATGGAACTGGTCGATTACGCCGGCGACCCGACCGCGATGGCGTTCGAACGAACCAACCTCGCCGAACTCCACCTGCTGCTCGACGAATCCGAGGAGGCCGAGCGGCTGGCGGTGTCGGCGGTGTCGCTGGCCGAGCCGCTGGGGGAGTGGTCCCTGGCGTTCGCGCTGGCGGCTCTGGCCCGGGTCAGGATGGCACCCGACCCGACCGATGCGGCCGGCCTGCTGACCTGCGCCGAGGCGGCCGCGGTGGACAGCGGCGACCGGCAGGCGTTGGAAGAGGTGCGCACGGCGCAGGCCGAGCTGGCCGTCCGCAACGGCCGCCCCGAGGAGGCACTACGGCTCCTGGGCACGCCGGTGCCCGGCGCTGGGACGTCGGCCGCCGCCGCCACGCTGACGGCATGGGCAAATCTGACCGCCGGCCACGCCCAGCGCGCTGCCGAGATCGCCGGCACCGAGGCGGAACGCGCCGCCCAGTCCGGCGAGCGCCTGGCCGAGGTGGACGCCCTGACCGTCCACGCTGCCGCCCTCGCCCGTCTCGGCCGCCCGGAACGCGCCGCCGCGACCTTCGGCCGGGCATCGGATCTTGCGGCATCCCTTCCCTACCCCATGGGCGCCGCTCGCATCGCGCTGGCCGGCGGTTAGTAGGAGCAGCTCCTGGTGCGGGTCGAAGCCGACGACGTGGTGAGGAGGCCGTCGTCGCGCTCGGCGCAATGACGGCCTCCGCCCGTCGACAGCTTGCTGTTACGAGACTGCAGTCATCGGATTTGCGGCGTGGAAACCCGGTCGTTTACGGCCGGGAGGAAACGCCGCTCCCTCCCCTCAGTGATCGTCCTACATGGACGTTGGCTAGAATGTGAGGCATGGGTGAGGTGGTGAAGCGGGCTTACAAGTACCGCTTCTACCCGTCCCATGAACAGGCTGGGCAGTTGAACCGCACGTTCGGGTGCGTGCGTGTGGTGTACAACCGGGCCCTGGAAGCCCGTACCCGGGCGTGGGCGGTGGACCGTCAGCGCACCACGTATGTGCAGTCGTCGGGGTGGCTGACGGAGTGGAAGCGCACGCAGGAGTTGGCGTTCCTGAACGAGGTCAGTTCGGTGCCGTTGCAGCAGACGTTGCGGCATCTGCAGGCCGGGTTCGTGGCGTTCTGGGACAAGCGGTCCCGGTATCCGCGCTTCAAGTCCAAGCGCAAATCCAGGGCGTCGGCGGAGTACACGCGCTCCGCGTTCCGGTGGCGTGACGGTCAGCTCACCCTGGCCAAGATGAACACCCCGCTGAACATCGTCTGGTCCCGACCGTTGCCCGAAGGGGTGGAGCCGTCGACGGTCACGGTGTCTCGGGATGCTGCGGGCCGCTGGTTCGTGTCCCTGCTGGTTGAGGACCCGACGGTGCAGCCGCTGCCGCCGGTCGCGCCCGTGGTTGGTGTGGATGCGGGTATCACCAGTCTGCTCACCCTGTCGCGCCCGATACCCGGGGTGAGTGACGAGCAGGGCAAGGTGGCCAATCCGCGGTTCGGGCAGGCCGACCGGCGGAAGCTGGCCAAGGCGCAGCGGAACCTGTCCCGCAAACAGGACGGTTCCGCGAACCGGGCGAAGGCCCGGCTGAAGGTGGCCCGGATTCATGCCCGTATCGCTGACCGGCGTCGGGACCATTTGCACCAGCTGACCACTCGGCTCGTCCGTGAGACCCAAACGGTCGCGATCGAAGACCTCAGCGTGCGGAACATGCTCCGCAACCGGCGTCTGGCCCGCGTCATCTCTGATGCGGCCTGGGGTCAGTTCCGCAGCATGCTGGAGTACAAAGCCACCTGGTACGGGCGTAAGGTGATCCCCGTCAACCGGTGGCTGCCCACGTCCAAAACCTGCTCCGTGTGCGGGCGGATCAACACCACCCTCGCCCTCAACGACCGCTCCTGGACGTGCCCGGGTTGCGGGGTCGTGCACGACCGGGACATCAACGCCGCCAAGAACATCCTCGCCGCCGGGCTGGCGGAGAGGTAAAACGCCTGCGGAGCTGACAGAAGACCTCAA
>NZ_JBUEGB010000050.1:0-46953 GCF_054963695.1 Micromonospora sp. RTBAU3-60
GCAGATCACCAACCCCGAGTACGCGACCCTGGCGTTCGAGAAGGGTCTGAAGCAGATCGACGGCTGGCAGGACATGCCCCTCACGAAGGCCGCGCAGACGGTGCAGGTGTCGGCGTACCCGGACGCCTACGCCCAGTGGGAACAGCAGGCCGCCGACCTGGTCGCCCAGCACTGGAACAGCTGACCCAACAACTGAGCACAACCGAACACCATGAACACACTGCTGGCCGGCACCCGAACACGGGTGCCGGCCAGCGCCATCTCCAGACAGCCCGCCGCCAGGCAGCGCCGCCGCCAGGCAGCACCGCCTCAAGAGAGCGCCGTCCCCAGAGACCGCCATCTCCTAGAGAGCGCCGCCTCCAGAGATCTTGGACAGTTCCGCCGCGAACGGAAACTGTCCAAGATCGGCAAACGGCAGGGTTCGTGCCAGAGGAAGAACCGCGGCCGGCGGCAGTTACCGTCCGCCGTGAACGGCAACTGCCCAAGATCGGAAAGCAGCAACGGGCTCCAGAGGATGAACCGCGACCGGCGGGCGGGCAAGGACCGCGACGGGGCTGGGGGCGAGGGTGACCGGCGCAGGGATCAAGCCTGACCGCCCGGAGCCGGTCACCCTCGCCCCCAGCCCCAAGCGCAACCACCGACCGACCGAAACGCAGTCCACAAGCGCAGAACCGGCCCACAAGAGCAGGCCCAGCCCACAAGCCGTACCCGGATCAGCCCTCGACCGCAGCAGCGAGCCGCCGGGGCTCCTCCGGCGCCGCGGCGTCGCCCTGGCCCACGGACGGGCTGGCGACCGGCGCGGCCGCGGCCTGCGCGGCGAGGGCGGCCTCGGCGACGGCCCGGGCGCGGCGGGTCCGGCGCAGCGCGCGTACGGCCAGCACCAGCGCCACCAGCCAGCCAGCGCCGAGCAGCGCGTAGACCAGGGGCGGGACCGGGCCGCCCAGCTCGCCGGCGCGCAGCAGCGTCCGGGCGTTGGTCAGCACGATCACGCCGCCGATCGTCGCGCCCAGGAGCTGGGCGGGGACGATGCGGACCAGCCAGGCGGCGATCGGCGCCGCGATCAGGCCGCCGATCAGCAGCGCGGCCACGGTGGGCAGCAGGAACCCCTCTGAGCCGAGGCCGATCAGGAACCCGGCGCTGGCCGCGCCGGCGACCATGAACTCGGCGGTGTCAACCGAGCCGATGACCTTGCGCGGCTCCATCCGGCCGGAGACGAGCAGTGCGGGGGTGGCGACCGGACCCCAGCCCCCGCCGCCGGTGGCGTCGATGAAGCCGGCGACCAGGCCGAGCGGGCTCAGGAAGCGCCCCCGCAGCCGGCCGGCGGTCGGGTTGGCGCGCAGTGGCCGGGAGAAGCGCACCAGCAGGTACGCGCCCAGGGTGAACAGGATCGCGGCCATCCACGGGGCGGCGGCTTCGGTGGAGATCGAGCTGAGGAAGGTGGCGCCGGCGAAGGCGCCGATCGCGCCGGGCACCGCGATCCGGGCGACCACCCGCCAGTCGACGTTGCCGAACCGCCAGTGCGCCACCCCGGCGGCGAGCGTGGTGCCGATCTCCGCCAGGTGCACCGAGGCGGACGCGGCGGCCGGCGCCACCCCGGCGAAGAGCAGCAGGGTGGAGGAGGTCAGCCCGTACGCCATGCCGAGCGCGCCGTCGACCAACTGCGCGGCGAGCCCGACCAGGGCGAGGATCAGCAGCTTGCGCACGAGCGCCCCCTGACTTTTCGGCATCTCCTATCGACTTGGTCGACAATGCGGTACGCCGCCGCTCTGGTCAAGTCCTCCATCCGGTTGGTGGGACGCGCCGGACGGCCCGGAACGGGCGCGGGTCAGGTGGACTCCGGCGACGGGGCGCGGCGGGCGCCAGCGAGCCGCAAGCGGCTGGCGCGGCAGCGCGTCGGCGACGTTCGCGACGGTGCCCGGCGGCGGGGGATCAGCTCCAGGCGCTCGGGTCGGCGGCGAGTTCGTTGACCCGGCCGGGCAGGGTGCCGCTGGCCACGTCGGCGATGGTGACCAGTTCGAGGATCTGCCGCTCGCTGGCCCGCAGGGCGATCCAGACGTCCTGCAGCGCCCGGGCCGCCCCCTGGTAGCCGAGCTGCTCGGGGCGTTGGCCGCGGATGTGGGCCAGCGGACCGTCGATCACCCGGATCACCTCGGCCAGGGATATCTCGGACGCGGGCCGGGCCAGCCAGTAGCCGCCCTCGGGGCCCCGCTGGGCGTGCACGATCCCGCCCCGGCGCAGCTGGAGCAGGATGCTCTCCAGGAACTTCGGCGGGATTTCCTGGGCGCGGGCGATCTGCTCGGCGGTCACCGGCCGGCTCCGTCCGGCCGCCGTCCCGTCGGCGACCGAGGCCAGCTCGGCGGCCGCGCGGAGGGCGTAGTCGACCCGGGCGGAGAGACGCATGTCGGCAAGGTTAGTCGGCTGGTCAGCCAGCCGGATCCCCGCCCCTCGGCCGAACGGGCACGGTTGCCCTGCGACGACTCCAGCTCGGCGCGTCTGTCGCCGCGCCGCGACCTGGAGCCGTCGGTCAGGCGCCCACGCGGCGCAGCAGCCCCTCCTGCACGGCGCTGGCGATGTGCCGGCCGTCGGTGGTGAACATCCGGCCGGTGGCCAGCCCGCGGGCGCCGGAGGCGGACGGGCTCCAGCAGTCGTAGAGGAACCACTCGTCGGCGCGGAACGTCCGGTGGAACCAGAGCGCGTGGTCGAGGCTGGCGCCCACCACTCCCCCGGGGCCCCACACCTCGCCGTGCACCGACAGCACCGAGTCGAGCAGGGTCAGGTCGGAGGCGTACGTGAGGGCGCAGGCGTGCAGCAGCGGATCGTCCGGCAGCTTGCCGTCGATGCGCATCCAGACCCGCTGGTGCGGCTCCGCGGGGCGGTCGCCGGGGCGTACCCAGCCGGGCTCGCCGACGTAGCGGACGTCGATCGGACGCGGGATCTGGCCCCAGATGCCGAGCCGCTCCGGGTAGCGGGCGAGCCGGTCGGCCATGGTCGGGACCTCGTCCGGCCCGGGCACGTCCGGCGGGGCCGGCGCGTGGTGGTCCAGCCCCTCCTCCTGTCGCTGGAACGAGGCCGACATGAAGAAGATCGGCTTGTCGTGCTGGAGCGCGACGGAACGGCGGACCGAGAAGGAGCGGCCGTCCCGGATGTTCTCGACCTGGTACTCGATCGGCTCGGCCGGGTCGCCGGGGCGGACGAAGTAGCCGTGCAGCGAGTGCACGAAGCGCTCCGGGTCGACGGTGCGGCCGGCGGCCACCAGGGCCTGGCCGGCGACCTGGCCGCCGTACACCCGTTGCGGGCCGACCGGCGGGCTGATCCCCCGGAAGGTCATCTCGCCGACCTGGTCCAGGTCGAGGACCTCGAGAAGCTGGTCGACCGCGGCCTGGCCGGTCGC
Source organism: Micromonospora sp. RTBAU3-60 (assembly GCF_054963695.1). Taxonomy (NCBI): domain Bacteria; kingdom Bacillati; phylum Actinomycetota; class Actinomycetes; order Micromonosporales; family Micromonosporaceae; genus Micromonospora; species Micromonospora sp. RTBAU3-60. The sequence continues at coordinate 3,392 of NZ_JBUEGB010000050.1, forward strand.
CACCGGTCCGGTCACTGCAGGGCCCGCGCCGAGGCGGCGTCGACCAGCGAGCCGAGCTGGTGCACCCGCAGGGTGTTGGTGGAGCCGGGGGTGCCGGGCGGGCTGCCGGCCACGATCACCACGTGGTCGCCGGGGTTGGCCCGGTTGAGGCCGAGCAGCGCCTGGTCGACCTGGCGGAACATGTCGTCGGTGTGCGCGACGAACGGCATCAGGAAGGTCTCCACGCCCCAGGAGAGGGCGAGCTGGTTGCGCACCTCGGGCACCGGGGTGAAGGCGAGCAGCGGCAGGTCGCAGTGCAGCCGGCTGAGCCGCCGGACGGTGTCGCCGGTCTGCGAGAAGGCGACCAGCGCCTTGGCGCCGATGGCCCGGGCGATGGAGGACGCGCCGACGGTGAGGGCGCCGCCGTGCGTACGCGGGTCGTGCTGCAGCCGCGGCACGGCGATCGACCCCGCCTCGGTGGTGGAGATGATCTTCGCCATGGTGCTGACCGTGAGTACCGGGTACTTGCCGACGCTGGTCTCGCCGGAGAGCATCACCGCGTCGGCGCCGTCGAGCACCGCGTTGGCCACGTCGGATGCCTCGGCGCGGGTCGGCCGCGAATTCTCGATCATGGAGTCGAGCATCTGGGTGGCTACGATGACCGGCTTGGCGTTCTCCCGGCAGAGCTGCACGGCGCGCTTCTGCACCAGCGGCACCTGGTCCAGCGGGAGCTCGACGCCGAGGTCACCGCGGGCCACCATGACCCCGTCGAAGGCGAGCACGATCGCCTCCAGGTGGTCGACCGCCTCGGGCTTCTCGACCTTGGCCAGCACCGGGCGCTGCACGCCCTCCTCGGCCATGATCGCGTGTACCAGCTTGATGTCCTCCGGCGAGCGCACGAAGGAGAGCGCGATCAGGTCGACGCCCAGGCCGAGCGCGAACCGCAGGTCCGCGGCGTCCTTCTCTGACAGGGCCGGGACGCTGACCGCCACGTTGGGCAGCGAGACACCCTTGTTGTTGGAGACCGCGCCGCCCTCGGTGACCAGGACGCGGATGTCGTTGCCGGTGACGTCGCTGACCTCGACCGCCACCCGGCCGTCGTCGATCAGCAGCCGGTCGCCCGGCTTTACCTCCTGCGGCAGTTTGCGGTAGGTGCAGGAGACCCGCTCCTTGCTGCCGAGGATGTCGTCGGCGGTGATGACCACCGAGTCGCCGGTACGCCACTCGTGCGGGCCGTCGGCGAACCGGCCGAGCCGGATCTTCGGGCCCTGCAGGTCGGCGAGGATTGCCACCGGGCGTCCGGCCGCGTCGGCCGCCTCACGGACCAGCCGGTAGACCGCCTCGTGGTCGGCGTGACTGCCGTGGCTGAAGTTGAGCCTCGCCACGTTCATGCCCGCCTCGACGAGGCCCCGGATCCGCTCCGGGGACGAGGTGGCGGGGCCGAGGGTGCAGACGATCTTCGCGCGGCGTGTCACGCCCATCAGGCTAGTCTCTCCTCCGGGTCGACCTCCCGGCCGACCCCTTTCAGAGTGCGGAACATTTGTCCGACGACGCGATCTCCGCGCGGCGGGCGGCGGGGAACCGCACCCGGGACGTCGTGTGTGGCGGGCATCGGCGACCGCGGCGGAAATCGTACTCCTCGCGGTCATCCCCTGTCGGGCCGCTCCCGAGCCGTCCGCGAGCGCTGGTCGAGGCGGCGTCGATCGGCGCTCGACGCGCTCAGCGTTGCGCCGTGGCGAGCGGGAACTCCAGCGAGCCGGCCGGGCAGAGGAAGGTCAGCACGTCCACCCGGTAGAGCCCGGCCTGCACGGCGGGGTCGGCCTCCATGACGCTGCGCACGTCGTCCACGGACCCGGTGCGGGCCAGGCCGAAGCCGATCGGCGGGTCCGGCTCGCGGGCGGGGCCGTCCACCGAGCCGGCGACCAGGATGATGCCCCGCCGTTGCAGCGCCTGCATGTGCTCCTGGTGCTCGGCCTGCAACCGCTGCACCGTCTCCTCCGGCAGGGCCCGGCCGGACGGCCCCGGGTAGAGCACGATGCACTCGTACGTGTCGAGCGCGAAGTCGACCTGTGGCGTCCCGGCCATGTCGCACCTCCAGACGTACGCCCCGGGCCAGCGTCGCACGGCGTGGAGGGCCCTCGCGGTCGCTCGGCGCAACTGCCCGGGGCGCCGCCGGGTTGTCGACGGGCTGCGCCGTTCGTCCCGCCTGAGGGGACGGGTACGGGTGGGCCGGGCCGGCGGGCGGCACCCGGCCGCCCGTCGCGACGCTCGGGATCAGATGGCGAAGCAGTTCGGCTGGATCGGGGCGCCGGCGAGCGCCTGCCGGACGACGCTGTAGGCGGTGCCGTCGAGGACGAGGCCGAGGTGGCCGACCACCCGCAGCGGGCACGACGACTGGATCAGGACGTTGGTCGCGCCGTCGGCCAGGGTGGCGTTGTCGACCGGCCGGACCAGCTCGTCCTGCCAGGTCCGGATCGTGGTCCAGCGCACCGCACCCGGGGTGTCGTCGCCGGCGTTGAGGGTGGCGAGGAAGTCCGAGCCGATCGCCATCTGCTGGCAGGCGATGACGCCGGCGCAGTCGCCGAGCCCGACGAACTCGATGATGTTGGCGACGTAGGTGCCCTGCTGCGGGGTGCCCAGGCTGAGGTAGCGGCCGACCTTGTCGACGCCGCCGAGGTACTTCACGTACCAACGGGAGACCAGGCCGCCCTCGGAGTGGGTGACCAGGTCCACCTTGGCCGCCCCGGTGGCCGCGCGGACCTGGTCCACGTAGGACGACAGGGCCCGGGCGGATGCCCGGATGTCGCCGAAGCCGAGGTCGGGGAGCTGGTAGATGGAGACCCGGTAGCCGTCGGCGTGCAGCCGGGCGGCGATCGGCTCGTAGGCGATGGAGACTCCGATCAGGCCCCCGACGACGATGACGGGGTTGGCGGTGGCTGCGGCGGTGCGGCCGGCGGTCCCGGTGGCGTCGGTGGCGGTCGCGGCGTCGCCCGCGGGGGCGGCCTCGGCGGCGGTGGCGGAAAGCAGCAGGGCCGCGGCGGCGGTGGCGGAGACCAGGATCTTTCGGAGCAGCATGGCTGCACCTCCGGTGGGAGGCACCCGGGGAACCGGGGGACGGGTGGGGGGATCCGATCGATCGTGGGAACGATGATGCTTGGCCAATTTCATGTACGTCAATGGAAAGTTACGCGCGGGTAACCCTTGTTCCATCCACCGCACAAACCGGCCTAACGGACATCGGTCGATTGTGGAGGGACGTGAACGGGGTGCGGAAGCGAGGCCGGCGGGCGCTCACTCCGCCACAGTGCCGCCGGCGCGGGTGACGGCGCGAGCGGTCGCCGACAACGCCGCCCGGTCGCACCGCTCCGGGTCGACCAGCACGTCGACCGCGACGCCCGGCTCGACCAGCCAGAACGCCTCGCCCTCGCCGATCAGGCCGGGGCCGTCGGGGTGCGCGAACTCGGCCCACTCCCCGCCGGCGGGGTCGCGCTCGTGGTATTCGGCGAGGAAGTCGTGCACCGCGGTGAGGTCGGTGAGCCGGTCGCCCCGGAGGATGTGCATCCGCAGGTCGACCCGGTGGCCCTCCGCGACCCGGCGCTCCCAGACCCGGGTGGCGAAGCTGACGTCGTCCCACTCGCTGGCGAAGTCCGACACCTCCGTGCCGACCCCGGCCGGGAGGTGGCCGATGTGGAATCCATCCAGCTCACCGGTGCGGGCGGACTCGTTGAGGTCGCTCATCGGCGGTCAGTTTCCCAGCGCCTGGACCTTGGCGATCGTCTCCTGGACGTGCTGCCGGGCGGGCTCGCCGCCCTGGGCGGCCTGGGCCAGGGCCTGCCGGTAGGCGTCGATCACGCCGAGCAACGGCCCGGCGGCCACCCCCTCCAGCGCGCCGGCCACCAGCGCCCGCGCCTCCGCGGCGTCCTGCGCCGCGGCCGCCGTCTTGGCCTTCGCCTCGTCCAGCTTCTGGGCCGCCGCCGCCAGCCTCGCGATGATCTGCGCCGCGCTCACGCCACCGCCTCGCTTCGCTCGACGGCGGCGCGAGGCGCCACGCTGCTGAGCCGAATGGTTCGCTCGCTCCGCTCGCTCACGTGCCCTCCCCGTCCCGCCGCGTCCGCTCGGACCACAGAGGAGCCTACGAGATCGCCGCACGCCCCGCGACCACCCGATCACGCGCCCGGATGACCGCAGTGGTACCGCGCGCCGCGCCCGTGCCGCGCCACCGATGGCGGCGTGCCGGCCCGGGGTCGCGGTCAGCGCATCAGCCGGAACACCAGGAGGTACACGCAGAACAGCGACGGCGAGAACAGCGCGCAGATCACGAAGCCGAGCGGGACGTACCGCGACGACGGCAGGTCGGTGCTGATCGGCGGCCGGCCCCACCGGCCGAGCACCAGGTGCCCGGCGAGGAACGACAGCAGCGGAACGCCCGCGCACGAGGCGGCGGCCACCAGCGACAGCCCGGTCGCCGGGATCGGCGAGCCCACCAGCGCCACCAGCATCAGCACGGAGCCGGCCAGCGCGCAGGCGGCGTAGACCGCGACGGCCCGGGCGGGCGGCGACCAGGTGGGCAGCAGCGCGGGCCGGTGCGCGATCGCCTCGGCCTGCTGCCCGTACCGGTCGGCCTCGTCGACCAGCTGCCGCGCTGCGGCCAGCTCCGCCGCCGCGTCGCCCTCGCGGGGCCCGGGCACCATCCCCTCGGGGTACGCCCCGACGCCCGCCCACCCCGGCGCGGCGGCTGCGCCGCCGGTCGCCACCGCCCCGGTCCCCGGCGGGTTGGCGGGCGCCCGGTTCGCGCCCGGCGCGCTGCCCGGTGCTGCTCCCAGCGCGGTCCCGGGTGCCCCGGCTGGGCCCGGTGCGGGCGCCGGCAGCCCGGACCCCGGTGGCCCGATCGGGGCCGCCACCGGTCCGCCCGAGGACGCGGCCGCAGTGGGGTCCGGCGCGTCCGTCGCCGGTGCCGGCGAGAGGCCGGCGGCCCGGCCGAGCTGGTCGAGGCGCCGCCCCTGGGCGGCGAGCCGCTGGCCGAGCTGGTCGACGGCGGCCTGCAGGGACCGACGGCGCTCCGCCTCGGCGGTGACGGCCTGCTCCCCGCCGCGCTGGCGTGCGGACAGCTCCCGGGCCAGGGCCGCGTACTCCTCGAATCCGCTCACGCCGCCGCCTCGCTCCGCTCCACGGTGGCGCGAGGCGCCACGCTGCTGAGCCAGATGGTTCGCTCGCTCCGCTCCCTCACGCCGCCGCCTCGCTCCGCTCCACGGCGGCGCGACGCGCCACGCTGCCGAGCCAGATGGTTCGCTCGCTCACGCGTCGTCTCCGTCGCCGACGAAGGGCACGATCAGGGCGGTCCGCTGGTCGTGCCGGTCCACCAGCAGGGCCCGCCCGGCGCGCGGGGCGTAGCCGAGGTCGTGCGCCCCGAGGTGCAGGCCGAGGTCGGCGCCGGGCACGTTCAGCGCGACCAGGCAGGCCAGGTCGTCGCGGTTCTGCGTACCGCCGAGGTCCTCGCCGAGCCGGCGCAGCCCGCGCCACCAGCCGAGCAGGTGCACCCCGTGCGCCGGTCCCTGGCGCAGCACGGCCCGCAGGTCGTCGTGCCCGGAGCGGAAGGTGGCCGGTTCGGTGGCGGCGAGCACGCCGGCGGCGGCGTCCATGCCGAACACCACCAGATAGGTCCGGCCGCCGACCGGGGCGGGCTCGGCCGACACGGCGCCGGGTCCGGAACCGCCACCGGGCGGGTCGCCCGGTCGCGTAGCCACCGGCGGGGCGGCCAGCTCGGCGAGCTGGGCGCGCAGTTCCGGCGCGTCGATGCGGCGCACCGGGTGGCCGGCGGCGGCCAGGGTCATCGCGAGGTCGTCGGCGACGTCGGTGGTGCCGGGCGCCAGCGGGGCGAGCAGGAAGCGGGCCGTGCCGGCGGCGTGCTGGCGGGCCAGGCCGAGGGTGGCCGCGCGGAGCACGTCCACCCCGGCCGCCGCGGTGCCGACCACGGCGACGTGCCGGCCGGGGGTGGCGTCCAGGCGGAACGCCGCCGTGCTGCCGGCCACGTCGACGGTCCGGCCGACCAGGGCGAGCGGCGGCTCGGCGCCCGGCCGCAGGCCGGCCCAGGTGGGGTCGTCGGCCAGCCGCGGCGTCTCGTACCCCCGGAAGACGGTGGGCGGACGCGCGCCCGCCGGCCGGGCCTGGAACAGCTCGTGCCGGAGGGTGGCCAGGTCGGCGCCGGCGGCGTGCGCGTCGGGAAAACGGACCTCGGTGTTCGCGCCGGGCGCGCCCCCGGCGGTGTTGACCACGGCCGTCCCCACCCGCAGCGCCCGCGCGGCGTCGTTGAGCGGGTCGAGCACGCCACCCCCGCCGGGGAGCGCCACCCGCAACGGGAACTGGCCGAAGATGGCCTCGGCGCGGCCGTAGAGGGCCTCGATGCCGGTGGTGCTCTGGCTGGCCAGCACCAGGTGCAGGCCGTACGAGCGGCCCTTGCGGGCCAGCTCCTCGAGCAGGTCGACGGCCTGCCGGGCGAGGGCGTCGTTGCCGGCGAACAGCACGTGGAACTCGTCGACCACGGTGACGATCCGGGGTGGCCGGTGTGCGGCCGGCAGGTCGGCGAGCTTGGTGACCCCGTGCCGCTTGAGCAGGTCGGCCCGGCGGGTCAGCTCCGTGCGCAGCTCGCGCAGCACGGCGACGCCGTACTCGCGGTCGGACTCGATGCCGACGGCGCGGGCGTGCGGCAGCCAGGACGGGTCGCGCTCGGTGGGCACGAACTCGGTGAAGCTGACCCCCTCCTTGAAGTCGAGGAGGAGGAGCTGGAGCTCGGTGGGGGCGTACCTGGCGGCCAGGCCGTAGAGCACGTCGAGCAGGAACACCGTCTTGCCGGCGCCGGTCCGCCCGCCGACCAGCCAGTGCGGGGTGGCGTCGTCGAAGGCGACCGGGACCAGTTCCCGTCCCGACCGGCCGAGCACGGTACGCAGCCCGGTGGCGGACGACTCGGCCCAGCGCCGGGCGGGGAGCAGGTCGGCGAAGGTCACCGCCTCGGCCCGGCGGGTGGCCGTGGCGAGCTGCCGGGCCAGCCCGGTGACGGTGGCGTGGGTCGGGTCGCCGTCGAGCACCACCGGGGCGGGCAGGCCGCTGCCGTCGGCGCTGAACGGCTGCCCGGGCGGGTCGCCGACTAGGGCGTACCGGTCGCCGAGCCGGAGCTGGGTGGTGGCGCCGAGCGGCGGTGGCGGGTCGCCGGGGCCGGCGGCCGGGTAGCCGGCGAGCAGCACGCAGACCGCCGCGGCTGGACCGGCGTGGGTGAGCGCGGCGAGCCGGGCCAGCTCGCGGGGCGGCGGGGCGGACGCGGCGACCACCAGCAGCAGCTCCTGGTCGTCCCGGCCGGTGTGCTGGGCGGCGCGGGCGTGCCGTTCCGCCTCGTCGAGCAGGGCGGCCACCTCGGCGGCGGTGGTGGCGGCGGGGCCGAGCACCCCGGCGTCCTGCAGCGGGCGCAGCGGCAGGAACGCGGCGCCGAACGCGGCGGGGTCGATGCCGGCGACCCGGACCGTGCCGGCCGGCGCGGCGGCGAGCAGCCGCACCACCACGGCCCGCAGCAGCTCACCGACCCGGGGATCGCGAGCGTCGGCGTCGACCGCCAGATGCGTGCCGCCGGCCAGCGGCACCAGCACCGGGAAGCCACCGTCCAGGGTGGTCGCCTCGCCGACCCGGACCGGTACGGGAGTGGTGGCCGGGCGGGCGGAGCCCGGTGCGGCGGCGGTCAGTTCGGCGCCGAGCCGGGCCAGCCGGGCGACCAGCTCGGGGCTGCCCGGGGCGACCGGCCCGGCCGCCGCGAGCGCCCGCCGCCCGGCCTCCCACCGGCGTACGGCCTGCCGGTGGAAGGCGAGCGCCTGCCCGTACGCGGTCGCGAGCCTGCCCACCGTCCGCCCCTCCGACGCCGCCGCAGTCTGATCGAGGGAACCCTAACGGACGCGGGGCGACCCGGCACAGGACGCACGCGCCCGCAGGATTTGTCTACTGTTCACCTGGCGGACCTCGGCCGCGTCGGCGGTGTTCCACCAGCCCCGTTTGCCTGCTGGACGGAACCATCCTGAACAGGAAAGGCGACGACGTGAGCCCCTCTCCCATCTCTCGCCGGGCCATGCTGCGCGGCGGTGCGGCCGGCGCCCTCGGCATCGTGGTGGCCGGCAACCTGGACGTGATCGCGGGACCGGCGGCGGCGCGGGCCGCGGCTCGTCCGGCGGTCGGCTATGGCGAACTCGTTCCGGACCCGGCCGGCCTGCTGGCCCTGCCGCCCGGTTTCTCGTACACCATCGTGGCGCAGGCCGGCGTGACCCTGCTGGAGTCGGGGCAGCCGACCCCGAGCGACGCCGACGGCACCGGTTGTTTCCTCGGCCGCGAGGGCTCGGTGCTGGTCAACAACCACGAGATCGGCGGCAGTGAGCCCTTCCCGGTGCCCGCGCTGGCCGGCCTCACCTACGACCCGGGCGCCCGGGGCGGCACCACCACCATCGAGGTGGACGCGCAGGGCCGGCGGCTGCGCGAGTACGTCAGCGTGGCCGGGACGCACAACAACTGCGCTGGCGGCATCACCCCGTGGGGCACCTGGCTGACCTGCGAGGAGACCGAGCAGCGCAAGGGCGGGAAGTACCTCTACGACCACGGGTACACCTTCGAGGTCGACCCGCACGACCGGTCCGCCAACCAGAACCCGGTGCCGCTGAAGTTCCTCGGCCGGTACGCGCACGAGGCGGTGGCGGTCGACCCGTACACCCACGCGATCTACCTGACCGAGGACGCCGGTGGGCCGAACGGGCTCTACTTCCGGTGGACGCCGCCGGCCGGCTTCCGGGGCGGCAAGGGCGCCCTGCGTGCGCTCGCGCAGCGTCCCGACGGGGACACCGCGGGCAGCCTCCAGGCGATGAAGTGCTTCCTGGGCAGCCAGCACGTCGCGGACCTGTCCGAGGCCACCACGCCGGGCACCCGGTACAAGGTGGAGTGGGTGGACGTGCCGGACCGGGACGCGAAGACCGTCTCGGTGCGCAAGCAGTTCACCGACGAGCAGGTGACCCGCAGCCGCAAGCTGGAGGGCGCCTGGTGGGCCGACGGCGGCGCGTACTTCGTGGCCAGCTTCGCGCGGCACGACGACGGCAGCGTCAACGAGCACGACGGTCAGGTCTGGTTCTACGACCCGCGGACCGAGACGGTGACCCTGAAGACCATCTTCGGGGTGAACCAGAACCCGGACGAGGAGGCCGGCAACTTCGACGGGCCGGACAACATCACCGTGTCGCCGTACGGCGGGGTGATCCTGGCCGAGGACGGCGAGGGCCTGTCGCACCTGGTCGGGGTGACCGAGCAGGGCAAGGCGTACCCGCTGGCCCGCAACGAGCTCAACGACAGCGAGTTCACCGGGCCGACGTTCAGCGCGGACGGGAAGATCCTGTTCGCCAACATCCAGTCCCCCGGCTACGTCTTCGCGATCACCGGCCCGTGGGGCCGGCCGAGCAACGCCGACCTGGCTGCTGACCACTCCTGAGCACGTCCGACGGCCGGCGGTTCCTGGGGAACCGCCGGCCGTCGTCTTTGCTCTGACCGGGGCTCCGGCCGCGGGCTCGCGGGGGTCAGGGGCGCGCGGCCGGGTAGCGCAGGCCGTCCAGGGCGATGGCCAGCACCCGGTCGCGCTGGGCCGGCTCCGGGAACTGGTACGCCATGATCCCGCTGATCAGTCGCACCACGTCGTCGAAGCCGGCGTCCGGTCGGGCCACCCCGGCCTCCTGGGCGCGGCGCAGCAACGGCTCGCCCGCCGCGTAGATCTCGGTGCGGCAGTTGCGGAACACCTCGGAGTCGTGCACCAGCTCCTCGGCGAGGGCCCGCTTGGTGCCGACGTAGGCGACGAACCGGTGCAGCCAGGCGACCAGGGCGTCCCACGGGGGCAGGTCCGCCAGGTCGGCCGCCGACCGGCTGAGCGCGCGCACCTCCTCGACGTAGACCGCCTCGAACAGGTCACGTCGGTTGGGGAAGTTCCGGTAGAGCGTCCCGATGCCGACCCCGGCCCGGCGGGCGATCTCCTCCAGCGAGGCCCCCGCGCCGCACTCCCCGAACACCTCCCGCGCGGCGGCGATCAACGCGTCGTAGTTGCGCCGGGCGTCCGCTCGCTTCGGGCGCCGCGCAAGGACCTCCCCAAGCTGGTCGCCGCTGGCCATGACGCGCGTCACCTCTCCTGCCTTGCAACCGGAGGCACCCCTCCGCTAAGTTAGTGGAGGCACCCCTCCGGAACCTACCGGAGCCATGCCTCCGGATAGCTTACTCCGGATTCTCGGGCCGATCCCACCTGGCGCGGTCGGCCCACCCAGACACCGGACCCAGGAGGTCCCGCCATGCCCACCTTCGGCTGACCAGCGGCTCCGCCCTCGCCGGCAACCCCGGCAGACGTTCCATTCGTACGTGAACGGGAGTTCCCTCCGTGATCGAAACCACCCGACGCAGCTCGCGTCGGTTGACCTTCCTCGTCCTCGCCGCCGGTACCGGCTTCTTCGCGATGCTCCAGTCGCTGATCACCCCGGTGCTGCCCACCATCCAGCACGACCTGCACACCTCCCAGAACACCGTGACCTGGGTGCTGACCGCCTACCTGCTCTCCGCGTCGATCTTCACGCCGGTCCTCGGCCGGGTCGGCGACATGGTCGGCAAGGAGCGGACGCTGGTCGTCTCCCTCGCCGCGCTCGCGCTCGGCTGCCTGCTGGCGGCCATCGCGCCGAGCATCGGCGTGCTCATCGTCGCCCGGGTCGTCCAGGGCGTCGGTGGCGCGGTCTTCCCGCTCGCGTTCGGCATCATCCGCGACGAGTTCCCCGCCGCGCGGGTGAGCTCGGCCGTCGCGGCGATCTCGGCGATCGTCGCCGCCGGTGGCGGCCTCGGCGTCGTCCTGGCCGGCCCGATCGTCGCCACCCTGGGCTACCGCTGGCTGTTCTGGATCCCGATGGTCGTCGTCGGGCTCACCGCGCTCGCGGCGCACCGGTTCGTGCCGCGGTCGCCGGTCCGTACGCCCGGCCGGATCAACTGGACGGCCACCCTGCTGCTCTCCGGCTGGCTGGTGGCGCTGCTGCTGCCGGTCAGCAAGGGCACCACCTGGGGCTGGACCTCCGGTCGGGTGACCGGCCTGCTGGCGCTCGCCGGCGTGCTCCTGGCCGGCTGGCTGGTGGCCGAGGCCCGCTCGGCGAACCCGCTGATCGACATGCGGATGATGCGCCAGCCGGGGGTCTGGACGACCAACCTGGTCGCCCTGCTCTACGGCGGTTCGATGTTCGCGGTCTACGCCTTCCTCCCGCAGTTCGTGCAGATCCCGACCAGCGCCGGCTACGGCTTCGGCGCCAGCGTGACCCAGGCCGGGCTGCTGATGCTGCCGATGCTGGTCGCCATGTTCGTCGCCGGCCTCGCCGCCGGCCGGCTGCAGGCCCGGTTCAGCGCCAAGGCGCAGCTGGCGACCGGCGCGGTGTGCAACGTGCTCGCGTCGGCGATGCTGACCGTCGCCCACGACACCCGCTGGGAGATCGGCGTGGCCGGCGGGCTGGTGGGCCTGGGCATCGGGTTGGCGTTCGCCTCGATGGCCAACCTGATCGTGGCCAACGTGCCGCCCGCGCAGACCGGCGTGGCGACCGGCATGAACGCCAACATCCGCACCATCGGCGGCGCGATCGGCGCCGCGGTGGTGAGCGGGGTGATCACCGCCCACCCGCAGGCGAGCGGGCTGCCCCGCGAGGCCGGGTTCACCATGGGCTTCCTGGTGCTCACCGGGATCGCGCTGGCCGCCGCGCTGGCCGCCCTGGTCGTTCCCTCCGGCCGCCGGGCGGTGCGGGAACGGCGCGAGGAGCGGTCGCCGCGGAGCGCCGAGCCGAAGCTGACCGGCGAACTCGCGGCAGCGGGACGCTGATCTGCCCAGCCAGGTGCCGGCGCCCGCTGCCGGTCGCGCGGACCGCGCCGGCGCCGGCTCCCGCGGCTGGTCGCGCGTACCGCGCGGGCGCCGGCTCCGGCGACTGTGGAGCTGACCTCACGAACGACACAGCCACGCGGAGGTGACCGACGGGGGCGGTCAGCGCGTACCGGCGGCCGAGACCTGCGCCGGCGCCAACGGGTCGGCGCCGGCCTCGACCGCCCGGATGTGCCGGTACGCGAACCACAGCGGCGGGAACGCGCCGACCGCGAAGGAGAGGTCGACCAGCGTCCAGAACCAGGGAATGTCTCGCACCGGCCCGCAGATCAGCGCCAGCGGCACGATCCCGGCACAGGCGATCATCCCGAACTGCACCACCCAGACGTTGCGAACCGGATCCCGCAGCGGCCCCCAGAACGCCACCGCGAGCACCAGATGGGCGAAGGCGAGCCAGTCCGTGCCGTACAGCATGAACGGGTAGCGGTCGCCGGTCTCGACGAGTCCGGTGTGGACCCGCTCGATCCAGGCGACCAGCGCCGGGAACTGCCCGGCGAGCGGGTCGAGCACCCGGAGCAGCCAGCGCACCTCCAGCTCCAGCGGGAACGCGGTCACCCCGCTGAGAAACAGCCCCACCACCACGACCCACAGCCACCGGCGGACCCGCCGCAGGCGTTCCTCGACGTCTATGACGGCAGCGTAGTGACGATCTTCGTGCCGCCGAGGTCCCGGACGCCCTCCTGCGCGCATGACCTCGCTCACCCCGGTCGAGCCGCGGGCCGCCCGCCGGCCGTGATCGTGCTCGATCGCGGAAGTAGTGGCCTCCCGGTGGGCGGTGGGCCACTACTTCCCGGATCGAGCGCGACCTTCACCGGCCGGTCGGCGGGACCGCGCGGGCCGGGTCAGCCGGCGAGGGCGCAGTCGGCCGCGTGGACCGTCGCCCGGGACCGGCGCCGCGACCGGTGCGGCGCGCAGGCCGCGCACTCGCGGGCCGGGCGGAGCGCCCCGCCGGCCGCGAGCCGCCCGGCAGGGCGCAGTCGGGCGAACCGCGTACCGCCCAGGCGCAGCCCCGCCGGGCGGGGCACCGGGACCGGGCGCGGGCCGTCGGCGGCCACCGGGCGGCCGGCGCCGACGGCGTCCGGGGAAACACCTGCGCCCGTGGGGGACACGGCACCGACCACGGAGCCCGCCAGCGACCCGCTGGCCGTAGCGCCCGTGGCGGACACGGCGCCGACCACGGCGCCCGCCGGGGACCCGCCCGCCGCAGCACCCGTCGAGGACACGGCGCCGGCCGCGACGCCCGCCGGGCGGACGACGCGGGCGGCGGTGGCCGCGACCCGGCGGCGCACGGCCGGCGCGGCGAGCACCAGGGTGAGCCGACGGCGCAGTCGCCGCTCCCGGAGCCGGTCGAGGGCCACCCCGGCCGCGAGGGTGGCAACGGTGGTGAGGGCGCCGGCCAGCACCAGGGTCTGCCGGGGTCCGGCGTGCTCGGAGAGCCAGCCGAGCAGGGGCGCGCCGACGGCCGCGGAGATCGAGCCGGTGACCGCGAGGGCGGCCAGCACCCGGCCCCGCATGGCGTAGTCGGTGTCGAGCTGCGCGCGGGCGCCGACCGTGGTGTCGATGATCACGGCCGCCGCTGCCACCGGCAGGATCACCGCGGCGAAGCTCAGCGTGCCGGGGGCCAGCCCGGCGACGATCTGCAGGGCGCTGGCCAGCAGGCCGGCCCCCACCAGCACCCGGTAGCCGAGTTCCCGGCGGCGGGCCGCGACCAGCGCGCCGAGCACCGTCCCGACCGCGAAGACGGTGGAGAGGAAGCCGTAGCCGGAGGCGCCGCCGCGCAGCGGCCCGTCGCTCATCGCGGCCATGGTCACCTGGTAGTTGCGGCCCAGGCTGCCGAGCACGAAGGACAGCGCCAGGGCCACCAGCACCACCGGCTGCCGTAGCAGATACCGGAAACCGGCCCGGATGCCGCCGTCCGCCGGCGGCGCGTCGGCCGCTTCCGCCGCACCGGTGTGCCGCTCCCCCTCGCGTACGGCGAACAGGGCCGCCACGACCGCGACGAAGCTGGCGGAGTTGATCGCGAAGAGCAGCGCGGGGCCGACGGCGGCGACCACGACGGCGCCGACGCTCATGCCGAGGATGCGGCCGGCGGAGTTGGTGAGCGAGCCGAGGGCGAGCGCGTTGCCGAGGCTCTCCCGGTCCACCAGGGTCGAGCACCAGCGGCCCATCACCGGGCCCTCGATCGCCGACACCGCACCGGTGACCAGGGAGATCGCGTAGATGGCCGGCAGGCCGCCGGTGCCGGTGACGGCGACCAGGGCCAGCCCGGCGGCGAGCAGCGCGTGGGCGGCCTGGGCGCCGATCAGCAGCGGCTTGGCGGGCAGCCGGTCGGCCAGCGCGCCGCCCCAGACGCTGAGCACCAGGCTGGGCAGCGCCTGCAGCAGGACGGTGAGCCCCATGGAGGTGGCGGATCGGGTCTCCGCCAGCACGTACCAGTTGACGCCCAGAACCTGCATCCAGGTCCCGATGACCGACACGAACCCGGCGGCGGCCCAGATCCGGTAGTTGCGGTGGCGCAGCGCGGCGAACGTGGCGCCGAGGGCCATGAGGATTTCCCCGTCCAGTGGGTGACACGACGAAAGCCGGACCCCGCAGGTCCGGCCAGTCGCCAAGTCTGACCTCGGCTAAACCTCATTGCCGCTGTTCGTGAGGCGTTTCACGGGCTGCGCCCCGAGTTCGGGGCGCAGCCCGCTGGGAACCGGATGAGCGTTTCCGGAATCTGCGATCCGGCCGGCTCGGCCCGGACCGCAGACGGCTGACCGGGGTGGATCAGCGGGCGGCGAGCGGCTGCCGGGCCGGGTCCACCGGCGCGGGCAGCTCGCCCACCCCACCGAGGTACGCGTGGATCGCGGCGGCGGCGGCCCGCCCCTCGGCGATCGCCCAGACGATCAACGAGGCGCCCCGGTGCATGTCCCCGGCGACGAAGACCCCGTCGGCGTCGGTCTGCCAGTCGGCGCGGGCGTCGACCGCGCCGCGGGCGTTGCGGCTCACCCCGAGCTGGGCCAGCAGCGGCTGCTCCTCGGTCCCCTCGAAGCCGATGGCCAGCAGCACCAGGTCGGCCGGCAGCTCCCGCTCGGAGCCGGGCAGCGCGGTGACGATCCGTCGGCCGTCCCGCTTCTCCACCGTCACCTCGGCGATCCGTACCGCCCTGACCTGGCCGGTGCCGTCGTCGACGAACTCCTGCACCGCCACCGCGAAGACCCGCTCGCCGCCCTCCTCGTGGGCCGGGTAGCTGCGCAGGATCCACGGCCAGGTGGGCCACGGGTCCCGGGCGGCGTCCCGGCTGGCCGGGGGCTCCGGGTAGAGGTCGAGCTGGTGCACGCCGGCCGCCCCCTGCCGGTGGGCCACGCCGAGGCAGTCCGCGGCCGTGTCGCCCCCGCCGATGATCACCACGTGCCTGCCGGCCGCGTCGATCGGCGTACCGTCCGGCAGCGTGGCCGGGGCCGGTCGGCCCCCGTCGCCCGCCGCCGCACCGCCGGGCTGGCCGGCAGCCGCCGCGGCGACCGCGCGGTTGGCGGCCACCAGGTGCGTCATCGCCTGGTGTACGCCGCGCAGCTGCCGGCCCGGCGTCTCGGGGACGTCCCGGCCCTGCAACGCGCCGCAGGCGAGCAGCACCGCGTCGTGCTCGGCGCGCAACTGCTCGGCGGTCACGTCGACGCCGACGTTCACCCCGGTGCGGAAGCGCACCCCCTCGGCGGCGAGCTGGGCCAGCCGCCGGTCGATGTGTTGCTTCTCCAGCTTGAAGTCGGGAATGCCGTACCGGAGCAGGCCGCCCAGCGCGTCGTCCCGCTCGTACACGGTCACGGCGTGCCCGGCGCGGGCGAGCTGCTGGGCGGCGGCGAGTCCGGCGGGCCCGGAGCCGACCACGGCGACCGACTTCCCGGTCGGCGCCGGCACCGGCCGCGGGCGCAGCCCGCCGCGGGCCGCCGCGTCGGCGATCTCCACCTCGACCTGCTTGATGGTGACCGGCTGCTGGCCGCCGAGGCCGAGCACGCACGCCGCCTCGCACGGCGCCGGGCAGAGCCGTCCGGTGAACTCGGGGAAGTTGTTGGTGGCGTGCAGCGACTCCACCGCGGCGTCCCAGTTGCCGGTCCGGACCAGGTCATTCCAGTCCGGGATGCGGTTGCCCAGCGGGCAGCCGTCGTGGCAGAACGGGATGCCGCAGTCCATGCACCGGGTCGCCTGCTCGCGGATCAGCTCCTCGCCGGCCGGCGGGTACACCTCCCGCCAGTCCATGATCCGCACCGGCACCGGGCGGCGGGCGGGCAGCCGCCGGTCGTAGCGCAGGAAACCGTTCGGGTCAGGCACGAGCCACCTCCTGGGCGGCCGCCCGCGGGGCGGGCGGCACCGGCGCGGCGAGGGCGCTCATCACCGCGTCGTCGACGTCACGGCCGGCGGCTTCGGCGGCCCGCATGATCTCCAGCACCCGGCGGTAGTCCCGGGGCACCACCGCGGTGAACTCCTCCACCGCCTCCGGCCAGCGCTTGAGCAGCTCCGCCGCGACCGCCGAGTCGGTCTCCGCGAAGTGCCGCTGCACCAGCTCGTGCAGCAGGTGCCGCTCCTCGTCACGCAGCGGCGACAGGTCGACCAGCTCCGGATTGACCAGCCTCCGGTCGAGCCGGTGCACGAACGCCGCGCCGCCGGACATGCCGGCGGCGAAGTTACGGCCGGTCGGGCCGAGCACCACCACCGTGCCGCCGGTCATGTACTCGCAGCCGTGGTCGCCGACGCCCTCGACGACCGCCACCGCGCCGGAGTTGCGCACCGCGAACCGCTCGCCGACCCGGCCACGCAGGAACACCTCCCCGTCGGTGGCCCCGTAGAGCAGGGTGTTGCCGGCGATGATCTGGTCCTCGGCCCGCTCCCCCGGCCTGGCCGCGTCGTCCACGAACGGCGCCGCCGCATCCGGGCGGACGATGATCCGGCCGCCGGACAGGCCCTTGCCGAGGTAGTCGTTGGCGTCGCCGTGCAGGCGCAGGGTGACCCCGCGCGGCAGGAACGCGCCGAACGACTGGCCGGCGGTGCCGCGCAGCAGGAACTCGATCGTGTCGGTGGGCAGACCCGCCCCGCCGAACCGGCGGGTCACCTCGCCGCCCAGCATCGCGCCGACGCTGCGGTGCTCGTTGCGGACCGCCACCTCGACCCGGACCGGCGTGACGCCGGCGTCCCGCGCCTCGGCGCCGGCCGCCTCCGCCCGCAGCGCCGGCTCGGCCAGGGCGATGAGCTGGTTGTCCAGGGCTGCCGCCAGGCCGTGGTCCTGGGCCCGGACGCCCCGCCGGGCCGCGCCCTCGGGCAGCTCGGGCAGGTGCAGGACGCGGCTGAGATCGAGCCCGTGTCCCTTCCAGTGGTCGATGGCGCCGGTGACGTCGAGCAGCTCGGTGTGCCCGATCGCCTCGTCGATGCTGCGGAAGCCCAGCTCGGCGAGGTATCCCCGGACCTCCTCGGCGAGGAAGAGGAAGAAGTTCTCCACGAACTCCGGCTTGCCGGTGAAGCGCTCGCGCAGCACCGGGTTCTGGGTGGCGATGCCCACCGGGCAGGTGTCCAGGTGGCAGACCCGCATCATCACGCAGCCCTCGACGATCAGCGGGGCGGTGGCGAAGCCGAACTCCTCCGCGCCGAGCAGCGCCGCGATCAGCACGTCCCGGCCGGTCTTGAGCTGGCCGTCGACCTGCACGGTGACCCGGTCGCGGAGCTTGTTGAGCAGCAGCGTCTGCTGCGCCTCGGCCAGCCCCAGCTCCCACGGGGTGCCGGCGTGCTTGAGCGAGTTGAGCGGGGACGCGCCGGTGCCGCCGTCGTGCCCGGAGATCAGGATGACGTCGGCCTTGAGCTTGGCCACGCCGGCCGCGACCGTGCCCACCCCGACCTCGCTGACCAGCTTGACGTGCACCCGGGCGGCCGGGTTGACGCACTTGAGGTCGTGCACCAGTTGGGCCAGGTCCTCGATGGAGTAGATGTCGTGGTGCGGCGGCGGGGAGATCAGACCGACGCCCGGGGTGGCGTGCCGGGTACGCGCGATCCACGGCCAGACCTTGTTGCCGGGGAGCTGGCCGCCCTCGCCGGGCTTCGCCCCCTGGGCCATCTTGATCTGGAGGTCGTCGGCGTTGACCAGGTATTCACTCGTCACGCCGAAGCGCCCGCTGGCGATCTGCTTGACCGCCGAGCGGCGCCGCGGGTCGTGCAGCCGGTCGACGTCCTCGCCGCCCTCGCCGGTGTTGGACTTGCCGCCGAGCCGGTTCATCGCGATGGCGAGGGTCTCGTGCGCCTCCGCCGAAATCGACCCGTACGACATCGCGCCGGTGGCGAACCGCTTGACGATCTCGCTGGCCGGCTCCACCTCGTCCAGCGGCACCGGCGGGCGTACGCCGGTGCGCAGGGTGAACAGGCCGCGCAGCGAGCCCGCCTGGGCGGCCAGCTCGTCGACCTTGGCGGTGTACCGCCGGAAGACGTCGTACTGGCGGCTGCGGGTGGCGTGCTGGAGCAGGAAGACCGTCTCCGGGTTGAACAGGTGCAGCTCGCCCTCGCGGCGCCACTGGTATTCGCCGCCGACCTCCAGCCGGTCGGACGGCTGCGCGCCGGGGGCCGGCCAGGCCAGGGCGTGCCGGGCGGCCACCTCGGCGTGGATCTCGTGCAGCCCGATGCCGCTGATCGTGCTCGGGGTGCCCCGGAAGTAGCGCTCGACCAGGCGGGTGTCCAGGCCGACGGCCTCGAACACCTGGGCGCCGCAGTACGACGACACCGTCGAGATGCCCATCTTCGACATGATCTTCAGGACGCCCTTGCCGAGCGCCTTGACGTAGTTGCGGACCGCCTTCTCCGGGTCGACGCCGACCAGCGCGCCCGTGGAGATCATGTCCTCCACCGACTCGAAGGCCAGGTACGGGTTGACCGCCGCCGCGCCGTAGCCGATCAGCACGGCCGCGTGGTGCACCTCGCGGCAGTCGCCGGACTCCACGATCAGCGCCACCTGGGTACGCGTCTGCTCGCGTACCAGGTGCTGGTGCACCGCCGCGGTGAGCAGCAGCGACGGGATCGGGGCGAGGTCGGCGTTGGAGTCCCGGTCGGAGAGCACCAGGATGCGGACGCCGTCCTCGATCGCCTCGGAGACGTGCCGGCAGATCTCGGTCAGCCGCGCCTTGATCCCGGCGCCGCCGTCGCGGACCCGGTACAGGCCGGAGACCCGGACCGCCTTGAACCCGGGCAGGTCGCCGTCCTCGTCGATGGACAGGATCTTGGCCAGCTCGTCGTTGTCGATCACCGGGTAGGGCAGCACGATCTGCCGGCAGCTCGCCGGGCCCGGGTCGAGCAGGTTGCCCTCCGGGCCGATGGTGGACGCCAGGCTGGTCACCAGTTCCTCCCGGATGGCGTCCAGCGGCGGGTTGGTGACCTGGGCGAAGAGCTGGTGGAAGTAGTCGTAGAGCAGCCGCGGCCGGGTGGACAGCGGCGAGATGGGGGTGTCCGTGCCCATCGAGCCGATCGGCTCCGCGCCGGCGCGGGCCATCGGGGCGAGCAGGATCTTCAGCTCCTCCTCGGTGTAGCCGAAGGTCTGCTGCCGGCGGCGGACCGAGTCGTGGGTGTAGACGATGTGCTCGCGCGGCGGCAGCTCGTCCAGCTCGATCAGGCCGGCGTGCAGCCACTCGTCGTACGGCTGGGCGGCGGCCAGCTCGGCCTTGATCTCGTCGTCCTGGACGATGCGGCCGTTGACCGTGTCGACCAGGAACATCTTCCCCGGCTGGAGGCGGCCCTTGGCGACCACGGTGGCCGGGTCGAGGTCGAGCACGCCGGCCTCGCTGCCCAGCACGACCAGGCCGTCGGCGGTGCGCCACCAACGGCCGGGGCGCAGCCCGTTGCGGTCCAGCACCGCGCCGACGATCTCGCCGTCGGTGAAGGCGACCGAGGCGGGGCCGTCCCACGGCTCCATCAGGCTGGCGTGGAAGCGGTAGAAGGCGCGCTTGTCGGCGCGCATGTCCGGGTCGTTCTCCCACGCCTCGGGGATCATCATGAGCACCGCGTGCGGCAGGCTCCGCCCGGCCAGGTGCAGCAGTTCGAGCACCTCGTCGAAGTTGGCCGAGTCGGAGGCGCCGGGGGTGCAGACCGGGAAGACCCGGCGGATGTTGCCGGGAAGGTTCTCGCTGCGCAGCAGCGCCTCCCGGGCCTGCATCCAGTTCCGATTGCCGCGGATCGTGTTGATCTCACCGTTGTGCGCGATGAACCGGTACGGGTGGGCCAGCGGCCACGACGGGAAGGTGTTGGTGGAGAACCGCGAGTGCACCAGGGCGACCGCGCTGACCACCCGCTCATCGGTCAGCTCCGGGTAGAACGCCGGCAGCTGGTCGGGGGTGAGCATGCCCTTCCAGACCATGGTCCGCGCGGACAGCGACGGGAAGTATGCGGGCACGCCCCGCTCGGCGCTCTCCCGCTCGGCCTGCTTGCGGACGCAGAACGCCACCCGGTCCAGGTCCAGCCCGGTCAGCGGGGACCCGGCCGGGCCTGCGGGCGAGTCGGTGAGCCGGTGCGCGGCGAGGAAGACCTGCCGGATCCGGGGCAGCGCGGCGAGGGCGGTCTCGCCGAGGCCGCTCGGGTCGGTGGGGACGTCCCGCCAACCGAGGACGATGGCCCCCTCGACCAGGGCGTACTTGTCCACCACCTGGCGGGCCCGGGCCTCGGCCGCGTCGTCGTCCGGCAGGAAGACCAGGCCGGTGGCGTACTGGCCGGCGGGCGGCAGCGAGAAGTCGACGACCGCGCGCAGGAACGCGTCCGGCACCTGGATCATGATGCCGGCGCCGTCACCGGTGTTGTGCTCCGCGCCTCGGGCGCCCCGGTGGTCCAGCCGACAGAGCGCGCCGAGGCCGTTGGCGACGACCTGGTGCGACCGGCGGCCGTGCAGGTCGGCCACGAAAGCCACGCCGCACGCGTCGTGCTCGTACGCGGGGTCGTAGAGCCCCGTCGCGTGGGGGGCCGGCTGCGGGGTGTGCGGGTACGGAAAGGCCACCGGGCCTCCTGTCGTCACTCAGGTTGGATCATGGTCGGGACGACGTCGGCCCTACGTGGGTTTTATTGAGTCTACGTTAGGGCTTCCGGCGCAAGGCCAGTTCAGATTGATCACACTTCCAGACTGTGGGACGTGTAGTCTCGCGCGGTGGATGTCGTACGCACTGACGTGCTCGACCGGTTGGAGCGGTTCTACGACGCGGTGCCCCGGGACGGGGCGCGTACCGAGGAATTCGGCGCTCTGGTGCTCTTCGTCCGGGACGGCGCCGGATGGCCGTTCTACGCCCGCCCGCGGCTCGACGCCACCGCGCCACCCTCGCTCGCCGACGTGACCGCGGTCCGGGCCCGGCAACGGGAGCTGGGCCTGCCCGAGGCGTTCGAGTGGGTGCACGAGATCACCCCGGACCTGCTCGCGGTGGCCCGCTCGGCCGGGCTGACCGTGCTGGAGGCGCCGCTGATGGTGCTCGACCCGGCGCGCCTGCCCGACCCGGCCACGCTCAGCGACGTACCGGTGCGGGTCCTCGACCCGGCGGACCCGGGCTTCGCGGCGGACGTGGCGGTGCGCCGGGCCGTCGCGGCCGTCGGCTTCTCCAACGGCGGCACCACGCGCGGCGACGCCGGCCCGGCCGAGCGGGACGCCGCGGTCTCCCGGCTGGACGTGGCCACGCTGGAGGAGGACGCCACCCGGATCGCCGACGGCCGGCGGATCTCGGTGCTCGCCGAGAGTCCCGAGCAGGGGGCGTTGGCCAGCGGGATGGCGATGCGCGTCGACGACGTGGCGGAGATCGCCGGGGTGGCCACGCTGCCGGCGGCCCGTCGGCGCGGCCTCGGCGCGGCGGTGACCGCCACGCTCGCCCACGAGCTGCGCGCCGCCGGCACCGACCTGATCTTCCTCTCCGCCGGCAGCGAGGACATCGCCCGGGTCTACCTGCGGGTCGGCTTCCGCCGCATCGGCACCGCCTGCATCGCCGAGCCCGCCGCCCTGATCGGCTGACCCCGCCGGCCGTCCGCCGGGAGGGGTCAGGCGGGTGGGTGCCAGGAGGCGGCGGCGGAGGCGGCCGTGTTGCGCAGCCGGGGGCTGATCGTGCCGAGGGCGGCGTCGCGGGCACGCAGCGCCAGGCGGCCCCGGGTCTGCAGGACCGCCGACATCCGGCGGGTCTGCCGCACCATGGTCGCCGCGCGGGGCCGGCGCAGCCGGTCGTACGCGGCCACCGCGTCGGGCAGCCGGGACTCACGCAGCAGCGCGGAGAGGGTGGCCGCGTCCTCGAAGGCGAGGCAGGCGCCCTGCCCGAGGTGCGGGGGCATGGCGTGCGCGGCGTCGCCGAGCAGCACCAGGCCGCCCGGCCCGGCCGGGAAGCCGTACGCCCGGGGCAGCGGCCGTAGCTCGCGGATCTCCTGCTGCACCAGATCGACCGGCTCGGTGGCGTCGAGCAGCTCGGCGATCGGCGCCGGCCAGCCCGCGTACCAGCGCTTGAGCAGGGCGAGCTGGGTCTCCGCCGGCTCCGGGCGGGGCGCCCCCGCGGCGGTGGCCACCCAGTAGATGCCGCCCCGGCGGGAGGCGCCCGCGGCACCCCGGTCGCCGAGCGAGGCGGCCACGAAGCGGTAGCCAGCGCCCAGCGTCTCCCCGGGCACCGGCAGGTCGTCCGGCAGCTTCGGGGCGCGGAACCAGGGGATCACGGCCCGCCAGGCGGCGCAGCCCGAGCTCACCACCGCCGACTCCGGGGCGAGCTGCCGGCGGATCTCGCTGTCGGTGCCGTCGGCGGCCACCACCAGGTCCGCGGTCACGGTCTGCCGGCCGTCGCCGACCGCCGGGCGCTCCCCGCGAACCGCCCGCACCGTCCGCACGGTCACCCCGGTGCGCAGCTCCACCTGGTCACCGAGGCCGGCGATGAGCGCGTCGTGCAGGTCCTCCCGGTGCACCACGACCGGCATCCGCTCGGCCGGGGTGGGGCGTGGCTGCACCAGCCACTGCCCGTCGGGACGGCGGATCCCGCCGTCGGGCAGCGGGGTGGCGATGGCGTCCAGCCCGGCGCCGAGCCCGAGGGCGCGCAGCGCGCGTACCCCGTTGGGCCAGAGCACGACGGCGGTCGGCTCCGGACGGACCCGGTCGGACCGTTCTAGGAGGGTGACCCGCCACCCGGAGCGGGCCAGCACGCCGGCCACCGCCAGCCCGCCGAGGCCGGCGCCGACCACCACCGCGGTACGCATGACTCCCCCGCTCAGCTGTCCCGGTCGGCGGGGCGGGCGCCCGTGGCACCGGCCCGGTCCGCGTCACCGGCGGCATCGTCCGACCCGGCCGCGGTCACCTCGGCAACGTCCCCGGCCGCGACCGGCTCCGCGATCTCGTCGGCTGCTGGCTCCCCGCCGGGTTCCTCCTCCGGCACGACGCCGGTCTCCTGGTACGCCCGGAACTGCTGCTCGCTGACCACCCGGTAGCCCTCCGGCGCGACCTGCCGCGGCCCGGCCTCCCGCGCGGAGAGGTCGACCTGCGACACGTCGCCACCCGTGGACGGCTCCGGGGCGGCGGCGACACCGATCGGGACCAGGTAGTCGCGGGGCCCGCGGACGCGCACGAAGTAGGCCAGCGCGCCGAGGAAGACCAGCGCCGCGGTCCAGACGTTGAGCCGCAGGCCGAGGATGTGGTTGGCCTCGTCGGTGCGCATCAGCTCGATCCAGAACCGGCCGGCCGTGTAGCCCATCACATAGAGCGCGAAGGCGCGGCCCCGGCCGAGCCGCAGCTTGCGGTCGAGGAAGAAGACCAGGGCGGCGACGCCGATGTTCCAGACCGCCTCGTACAGGAAGGTCGGGTGGTAGAGCCCGGGCAGCAGGACCGAGTTGCCCGCGTCGTCGCGCAGCGCGTGCCCGGGGTGGTCCGGGTCCATCACGTGGACCTGCAGCCCCCAGGGCAGGCTGGTCCGGCCGCCGTAGAGCTCGTTGTTGAACCAGTTGCCGAAGCGGCCGACGGCCTGCGCCAGCGGCAGGCCCGGGGCCAGTGCGTCGGCCACCACCGCGAACGGGATGCCGAGCTGCCGGGCGGCGATCCAGGCGCCGAGCGCGCCGCCGGCGACGGCGCCCCAGATGCCGAGGCCGCCCTCCCAGATGGCGAACGCCTTGAGCGGCTCACCGCCGGCGCCGAAGTATTTCTCGGGCGAGGTGATCACGTGGTAGATCCGGGCGCCGATGATGCCGGTCGGCACCGCCCAGACGGCGATGTCGAGCACCGCGCCGGGGGCGACGCCGCGCCGGCGCAGCCGGAGCTCGGTAACCACGCAGGCCAGCACGATGCCGACAATGATGCAGAGCGCGTACGCCCGGACCGGAACCGGTCCGAACTGCCAGACGGCGGTGCTGGGGCTGGGCAGGGCCGCCAGTGGGGTCATCGGGGCGAGGGTCACGGGAGAACACGGTACCGCTGCGGACCGCGCTCCCGGCACCCCGGTTCGTCGGCTTGACGGCTCGGATGACTTCTGCTTTGCCCGGTCGTAGGCTCTTTGTCCATGAGCGTGCTCACCTGGGCGGTCGCCGCGGTCGTCACCGACCAGGCCGGACGGGTGCTGCTCTGCCGCCGGTCCGGGCCCGGCCGGCGCTGGGCGCTGCCCGGTGGCCGCCCCCGACGCGACGAGAGCCCACTCGCCGCCGCCGTACGCGAGATCCGCGCGGAGACCGGCTGGGCGGTCGACCTGGTGGACCTGGTGGGCCTCTACCGGCTCGGCGAGCCCGGCGTGCCCCGGCCACCGGCCGGCCGCTGCGGCGCCCTGCCGGACGTGCTGGTGCACGTGTTCCGCGCCCGGGTACGCGGCGACGCCCCGGCCGCCACTCCGGTCGGCGGCGGCGACCTGTGCTGGTATCCGCCGGAGGGGCTGCCCGAGGCGCTGACCCCGACCACCCGGGCCGCCGTGGCGGACGCCCTCGCGGGCCGGTCGGGGGTGCTGCGGGAGGCGCGGCCGGATCCGGTCCCGCCCGGCCCCCGAGGCGCACCGGGGGGCGCGCCGGTCGACGGCGAGCATGCCGTCGCTCCGCCCGCCGGCCTGTCGAGCTCACCCCGGCAGGGGCGAGAAACCTGACATCCTGCCCGAATCCGGGACGAATCTCAGGCACGAACGACACCGCAAACCCAACCGGGTGGGGCGGCTCAGCGGGGCTCAGCGCGCCGGGTTGCGAACGCCCTCGGCGAGTTCGGCGCTGAGCGTCCGCAGCGCGGCGAGCCCGGTGGCCTGGTCCGGGGCGTCGAGCACACAGCGGACCAGCGCGCTGCCGACGATGACCCCGTCGGCGTACCCGGCGACAGTCCCGGCCTGCGCCCCGGTCCCCACGCCCAGCCCGACGCCGACCGGCAGGTCGGTGACCTCGCGCAGCCGGGAAACCAGGATCGGCGCCGCCGCGGAGGTCTGCGACCGGGCGCCGGTGACCCCCATCAGCGCCGTGGCGTAGACGAAGCCGCGGCAGTGCTCGACGGTCATCTTGAGCCGCGCGTCCGTGGACGAGGGGGAGACCAGGAACGTCCGGTCCAGGCCGTACGCGTCGGAGGCGGCCAGCCACTCGCCGGCCTCCTCGGGGATGAGGTCCGGGGTGATCAGGCCGGTGCCGCCGGCGGCGGCCAGGTCACGGGCGAAGGCGTCGACGCCGTACTGCTCGATCGGATTCCAGTAGGTCATGGTGACCACCTGCGCGCCGGTCGCCGCGACCGCCTCGATGATGCGCAGGGTGTCGGCGGTGCGCACCCCGTTGGCGAGGGCCAGGTCGCTGGCCCGCTGGATGACCGGGCCGTCCATCACCGGGTCGGAGTACGGGATCTCCACCTCGATGACGTCCACGCCCGCCTCGACCATGGCCTTCATCGCGGCGATGCTGCCCTCGACGGTCGGGAACCCGGCCGGCATGCAGCCGACCAGCACGGCCCGCCCGTCGGCGCGGGCCTTGTCGAAGGCGACCCCGATGCGGCTCATGGCTCTCACTCCTTATCGAGGATGCCGAAGTACTGGCCGGCGGTGTGCACGTCCTTGTCGCCCCGACCGGAAAGGTTGACCACGATGACCGGCTCCCGGCCCAGCTCGGCGGCGAGCTGCGGAGCGATCTTCAGGGCGCCGGCGAGCGCGTGCGAGCTCTCGATCGCCGGGATGATCCCCTCGGTGCGGCAGAGCAGCTCGAACGCGGCCATCGCCTCGTCGTCGTCGACCGGCAGGTACGTGGCCCGGCCCTGGTCGTGCAGCCACGCGTGCTCCGGCCCGACGCCCGGGTAGTCCAGGCCCGCCGAGATCGAGTGCGACTCGATCGTCTGCCCGTCCTCGTCCTGCAGCACGTACGTCCGGGTGCCGTGCAGCACCCCGGCGGAGCCGCCGGTGATGCTGGCCGCGTGCCGGCCGGTCGCCACGCCCTCGCCGCCGGCCTCGAAGCCGTACAGCCGCACCCCGGTGTCGGGCACGAAGGCGTGGAAGATGCCGAGCGCGTTGGAGCCGCCGCCGACGCAGGCGGCGACCGCGTCCGGCAGCCCGCCGGTCAGGTCGAGGCACTGCTGGCGGGCCTCCTCGCCGATGCCGCGCACGAAGTCCCGGACCATCTCCGGGAACGGGTGCGGGCCGGCGGCCGTGCCGATCAGGTAGTGCGTGGTGTCGACGTTGGCGACCCAGTCCCGCATCGCCTCGTTCATCGCGTCCTTCAGCGTCCGCGAGCCGGTGGTGACCGGGACGACCGTGGCGCCGAGCATCCGCATCCGGGCCACGTTGAGCGCCTGCCGCTGGGTGTCGACCTCGCCCATGTAGACCACGCACTCGAGGTCGAACAGCGCGGCCGCGGTGGCGGTGGCCACGCCGTGCTGCCCGGCGCCGGTCTCGGCGATCACCCGGGTCTTGCCCATCCGCTTGGTGAGCAGCGCCTGGCCGAGCACGTTGCGGACCTTGTGCGCGCCGGTGTGGTTGAGATCCTCCCGCT
Source organism: Micromonospora sp. RTBAU3-60 (assembly GCF_054963695.1). Classification (NCBI taxonomy): domain Bacteria; kingdom Bacillati; phylum Actinomycetota; class Actinomycetes; order Micromonosporales; family Micromonosporaceae; genus Micromonospora; species Micromonospora sp. RTBAU3-60. The sequence goes on from NZ_JBUEGB010000050.1 coordinate 30,237, forward strand.
TGAGCAGGATCCGCGCCCCGGCCCGGGCGGAGAGCCGGGTGGCCGGGTAGAGCAGCGACGGGGTGCCCGCGTAGCCGCGCAGCAGGCCGTCGAACTCGGCCCGGAAGGCCTCGTCGGTCATCGCCTTCCGGTACGCCGCGTCCAGCTCGTCGAGCGCCGCGACCAGCGCCTCCGGGACGAACCGGCCGCCGAACCGGCCGAAGTGACCGGCGGCGTCGGGTACCTGGGCGGCCGGGGCTGCGGCGTCGGCGCTCATCGGCGTGTCCTCTCGCTGCGTGTGGGGGCCCGGCGGTCAGCGCACCGGGCGGGGCGTGGCCGGGTGGTTACCGGCGTTGACCAGCTCGGCCACCGCCTCGCGGGGGCTCTTCTGGGTGACCAGGCCCTCGCCGACCAGGACCGCGTCGGCGCCGGCCGAGGCGTACCGGATGAGGTCGTGCGGGCCGCGCACGCCGGACTCGGCGATCTTGACGACGCTGCTCGGCAGACCGGGCGCGATCCGCTCGAAGACGGAGCGGTCGACCTCCAGGGTACGCAGGTCACGGGCGTTGACGCCGATCACCTGCGCGCCGGCCTCCAGGGCCCGGTCGGCCTCCTCCTCGGTGTGCACCTCCACCAAGGCGGTCATGCCGAGCGACTCGATCCGCTCCAGCAGCCCGACGAGGACGTTCTGCTCCAGCGCGGCGACGATCAGCAGCACCAGGTCGGCGCCGTGCGCGCGCGCCTCGTGCACCTGGTAGCTGGAGACCACGAAGTCCTTGCGGAGCACCGGGATGTTCACCGCGGCCCGCACGGCGGCCAGGTCGTCGAGCGACCCGCCGAACCAGCGGCCCTCGGTGAGCACGCTGATCGCCCGGGCGCCGCCGGCCGCGTACTCGCCGGCCAGGTCGGCGGGATCGGCGATCTCGGCCAGCCGCCCCTTGGACGGCGACGAGCGCTTCACCTCGGCGATCACCGCCACGCCGGGCCGGCGCAGGGCCGCGTACGCGTCCAGCGGTGGCGGCGCGGCGGCGGCCAGCTCGCGGATGCGCTCCAGCGGAACCTGCTCCTGTCGCCGCGCCACGTCCTCGCGGACGCCGGCCAGGATCTCGTCGAGCACGCTTGCGGGCGCCGCCGGACCGGCTTCGTCCCCCTCCGCGTGCGCATGCTCAGCAGTCACCAACGGACTCCCCTCTCCGGGTGTCATGGGCCGATGCTAGGGGGCGCCACTTGGAGACAAGTCCCGGGGGGTATGGCGCTCCTCACGAAATGGGCTGTGGCATGATGGCCGACTTGCGGTGAACGCGATGTCACGCTGTGCCACCCCCACCCATCGATTGTCGCCCATACCTCATCCCGCCGCGGCCGACTGACCCGCCAGGCCGTGACGGTCGTCGATGCTGTGACCAAGCTCAAGGACGGACGACCCTGCCCTGGTCGCCCCGGCTGCCGGACAGTTGACCCGGGCGTCACGACGGCGAAACGTGGGCCCGGCAGCATCGTCCTCGGGCAGACTCGATGAGGCGGCTGCCAATCGTCGCCAACGATCTCGTACGGGGTGACCATGAGCGCCAACGGGCCGCACCAGACCATCGGGTTCACCACCATCTCCCGGACCGTCGCCTCGCTCGCCGTCGGCGTGGTGCACACCCTGGAACGCGCCGTGATCGGCGACGCCCGGATACGGACCGCCCGGGGCAACGCCTGGGAGGCGGTCTGCGCCGACCGGGCCCGGGCCGCGCAGCGCCGGGAGCTGGACCGCCTGGTGGCCGAACTGGCCGCCGCCCGCGCCGCGGCCACCCAGCGGCGCGGCGCGCGGGACACCCAGCCGATCAGCTGACCGTCGGGTCCTCGCCCCGGTCCAGCGCCTCCCAGGCGTCCCGGGTGCCCCGCTCGACCGCCGGCCGCTCCGGGCCGGACGGTTCCGCCGAACGGACCGGCCGCTCGTAGCGGGCGCCCATCGCCGGCCACCCCGCCCCCCGCGCCGCGGTGAGCAGCCCGCCGGCGGCCGCGACCAGCCCACCGACCAGCACCAGCGCGGGCCACTGCCGGCTCGCCCCGGCCAGCGCGGTCAGGCCGTAGCCGCCGCCGGCCGCCACGGCCAGCCCGACCAGGGCCAGCAGGCCGCCCAGCAGCCGCCGGACCCGGCCCCGGGTGGCCAGCACCGCGCCACCGCCGGCCAACGCGACCAGGGCCAGCGCCGAGGCCCACGGCAGCAGCTCGGCACCGGTGCGGGTGTGCCGCGTGGGCGGCAGCGAACCCCGCGTGGTCAGCTCGACCGACCAGGTCCGGGTCACCGCCCAGAAGGCCAGGCCCGCCCCGGCCAGGCAGAGCAGCACCGCGTACGTCAGCTCGCGCCGCCCCCGTGCGGTGGGCGACCCGGTGGTCGGCGCGGTCATCGGGCCGGCCGGAGGGTCTCGGCGGCGGCGATCGCGGCGAGCACGGCGGCGGCCTTGTTCCGGGTCTCCTGCTCCTCGGCGGCCGGATCAGAATCGGCCACCACCCCCGCCCCGGCCTGCACGTACGCCCGGCCCTCGCGGATCAGCGCGGTGCGGATGGCGATGGCCATGTCCAGGTCGCCGCCGAAGCCGAAGTAGCCGACGGTGCCCCCGTAGAGGGCCCGGCGGACCGGCTCCAGCTCCTCGATGATCTCCATGGCCCGCACCTTCGGCGCGCCGGAGAGGGTGCCGGCGGGGAAGGTCGCGGCGAGCGCGTCGAAGGCGGTGCGGTCCGCCCGCAGCTCACCCACCACCGTGGAGACGATGTGCATGACGTGGCTGTACCGCTCGATGGTGGCGAACTCCGGCACCTCGACCGTGCCCGGGCGGCAGACCCGGCCCAGGTCGTTGCGGCCCAGGTCGACGAGCATGACGTGCTCGGCCCGCTCCTTAGGGTCGGCGAGCAGCTCGGCGGCGAGCCGGGCGTCCGCCTCCGGGGAGCCGCCGCGCGGCCGGGTGCCGGCGATCGGGTGCAGCAACGCTCGCCGCCGCCCGTCCGCGCCGGTGCTCACCTTGAGGTGCGCCTCCGGCGAGGAGCCGACGATGTCGAAGCCGTCGAAGCGCAGCAGGTACATGTACGGGCTGGGGTTGGTGGTGCGCAGCACCCGGTAGACGTCCAGCGGGTCGGCGTGGGTGGGCCGCTCGAAGCGCTGGCTGAGCACGATCTGGAAGCACTCGCCGGCCCGGATCGCCTCCTTGGCCGCCTCGACCGCCTTCGGGTAGCCGCCCTCGGCCGTCCGGCTGACCACGTCCCCGACCGGCGGCCGGGCGACCGTCGAGATCATGGGCGGAATCGGTCGGGACAGCGCGGTGGTCATCGCGTCCAGCCGCCCCACCGCGTGGTGGTACGCCGCCGCCACCAGGGCCTCCCGGTCGGGCGCGTCGAGCGGAGGCAGCACCGCGTTGGCGACCAGGATCGCCGAGCCGTCGTAGTGGTCGAGCACCACCAGGTCGGTGGCGAGCATCATGCCCAGCTCGGGCACGTCGAGGTCGTCCTCGGTCAGCTCGGGCAGCCGCTCGAAGCGGCGGACCAGGTCGTAGCCGAGGTAGCCGACCATGCCGCCGGTGAGCGGCGGCATGCCGCTGGCCGGGTCCCAGGCCGGGCCGGCCAGGGCGGCGACGGTCTCGCGGAGCACCGTCACCGGGTCGCCGGACGCCGGCACACCGGCCGGGGGCTCGCCGGCCCAGAGCGCCCCGCCGCCCCGCTCGGTCAGTGTGGCGCTGCTGCGTACGCCGATGAACGAGTAGCGGGACCAGGCCATGCCGGCCGAGCCGACGCCCTGCTCGGCGGATTCCAGCAGGAACGTGCCCGGGCCGCCGGCCAGCTTGCGGTAGACACCGACCGGGGTCTCCGCGTCGGCGAGCAGCCGGCGGGTGACCGGGACGACCCGCCAGCGGGCCGCCAGGTCGGCGAAGGCGGCCGGGTCGGGGCTGACCGTGCCGTCGGTCATGAGGTCGCCTCCGGGGAGCTGACCGGCAGCTCGGTGAAGAAGCAGGTCCGGTGGCCGGTGTGGCAGGCGGCGCCGACCTGGTCGACGCTGACCAGCAGGGCGTCCCCGTCACAGTCCAGCGCCACTGAGCGGACGTACTGGTGGTGGCCGGAGGTGGCGCCCTTGACCCAGTATTCCTGGCGGCTGCGCGACCAGTAGGTGGCCCGGCCGGTGGTCAGCGTGCGGTGCAGCGCCTCGTCGTCCATCCAGGCGACCATCAGCACCTCGCCCGAGTCGTACTGGCGGACCACCGCGACCACCAGGCCGTCGGGGGTACGGCGCAGCCGGGCGGCGATCGCCGGGTCGAGCCGGGACGGTCGGGCCGGGCCGGGGGCCACGGCGCCGCCGGAGTTGGCGGGGGCGCCGGTCACCGGCGCGTCAGAGGCGGGCACAGTGAGCCATTGTCCCGTACGCGGCACCGGCACCGTCGACGTGTCCCGGGAGGCGGGCGCGGGCCCGCCGAGGGCGCGGGTCAACTGCCCCAGGTAGCGGTCCAGCCGGCCGTCCGCCAGGGCGTCCGCCAGGTCCGCGCCGGCCGCCGCGGCGATCTCCTCGGCGTACGGGCGGACCAGCGGGACGATGCCGGTGACCAGCCGGCTGGCCGCCGCGCCGATCTCGCCGACGGCACCCGGGCGCAGCCCGAGGCAGAGCAGCATGTCGTCGCGGTAGCCGGGCGGGGCGACCGGGAGGTCCAGCACGGCGTCGAGCGCGTCCCGGCGGGAGACCACCCGGACCGACGGGTTGACCAGCCGCAGCACGGACGGGCAGAGCCGGGCCAGGTCGGCGGCGGCGAGCCGGACGCCCAACGGGTCGTCGGCCGACCGGGCGGCGGCGACCTTGCCGAGGGTGGCGACCAATTCCTCCAGCCGCGGCTCGTCGGCGGGCTGGCAGAGCACCGGCAGGTCGATCCGGCGCCGCCACTCCGGCACCGCCCAGATCAGCCGGGCCGGCGCGGTGACCGGCAGCCCGAACGCCCAGTCCGCCGGCTGGCCGAGCCGGCGCACCCAGGACCGGACGTCCCGGGCGGCCACCGACACGTGCACGAGGCGGCCGTCGAACTCGGCCAGGTACGCCTGGTGCGCCGCGTACGGGACGGCGGCGGACCCGGCCGGGTCCGCCGCCGGGGCCGCCGGCCGCTCCGGTTCGTCGCCGGTCCGCTCCTCGTCGGCCACGACCAGCACGTCCACGTCCACGTCGCTGTGCTCGGTGGCGGCCCGGCGGGCGTGACTGCCGCGCAGCATGATGCCGACGACCGGCCGGTCGGCGGCCTGCCGAAGGCGGACGGCCCAGTCGTCGAGGAATCCGGACTCGGGCAGCGGAGCGGGACCCACGGCGACATGGTGCCGGACGTCCGATCTTCGGCGCAATGACCGCTGCCTGACCGGATGTCCGGTGCGATAGTTATCGACCGATGAATCTCATTGCTGCCTCGGGGTACCTTTCTCCGGCGACCGCGCCCGGCGGCACCGCCTCGCCGAGCCGGGCCAACTGCTCCGGGGTGAGCCGAAGGTCGGCCGCCGCCGCGTTCTCCTCGAGGTAGCGGACCCGCTTGGTGCCCGGGATGGGCAGGATGTCGTCCCCCTGGGCGAGCAGCCAGGCCAGCGCCACCTGGGCCGGCGTGGCGCCGGCCTCCCCGGCGATCGCCCGCACCTGGTCGACCAGCTTGAGGTTGGCGTCCAGGTTGCCCTCGGCGAACCGCGGCGCCCCGGCCCGCCAGTCGTCGCCGGCGAGCTGCTCCCGGCTGGTGATCGTCCCGGTGAGCAGGCCCCGCCCGACCGGCGAGTACGCCACCAGGGACACGCCCAGCTCCCGGCAGGTGGCCAGCATCTCCCCCTCGACGTCCCGGCTGAACAGGGAGTACTCGATCTGCACGGCGGCGATCGGGTGCACCGCGTGGGCGGCGCGCAGGGTGGCCGGACTGACCTCGGACAGGCCGATCAGCCGGACCTTGCCGGCCCGAACGAGCTCGGCCATCGCGCCGACGGTCTCCTCGATCGGGGTCTCCGGGTTGCGCCGGTGCAGGTAGTACAGGTCGATGGTGTCCACCCCGAGCCGGCCCAGCGACGCGTCACACGCCTGCCGCGCCCAGGCCGCGCTGCTGTCCACGTACGCGCCGGGGGTGCCGGTGCCGCCGAAGCTGTGGCCGGTGGTGCGGTTGCCGAACTTGGTGGCCAGGAACACCTCGTCCCGGCGGGCCCGCACCACCGGGGCGAGTAGCCGCTCGTTCGCCCCGAAGCCGTACATGTCGGCGGTGTCCAGGTGGTTGACGCCCAGGTCGAGGGCCCGGTGCAGGGTACGCGTCGACTCGGCGTCGTCGGCGCCCCCGTACGCGAAGCTCATGCCCATGCAGCCCAGGCCGATCGCCGAGACCTCCGGCCCGGTCGCGCCCACTCGTCGCCGGATCACGCCAGTTCCTCCTCCGCCCTGCGATACGCGTCGATCTTGTAGTCGAGCACCTTGAGGTCCTCCTCCAGCTCGGCCATCCGGGCCAGCACCCGGGCGCGGTGCGCCTCGAACAGCGCCCGCCGGGCGCCGAGCGTCCGGTCACCCTGCCGGGCGAGCTCGGCGTAGCGGCGCATGTCCCGCACCGGCATCCCGGTCCGCCGCAGCCGGGTGAGCAGGAACAGCCAGTTGACGTCGGCCTCGGTGTAGCGCCGACGCCCCGAGGAGTCCCGCCCCACCGGGGCGACCAGGCCCTCCTGCTCGTACCAGCGCAGCGTGTAGGTGGTCAGGCCGACACGTTCCGCCGCCTCACCCACGGTGAGGCTCATCTCCCGCGTGCTGATGTCCACGCACCCCAGGCTTCCAGTTCGAGCGCACTCGAAGTCAACTCTTGTGCCGCGCGGCACAACTCAACTAGCGTCTATTTCAACGTCTGATGAGTTTTGGAGGCGGGCATGGACGACGCGGTCGTGGTCCGTGACCTGGTGGTCGACCGGGGCCGGCGGCGGGTGCTCCAGGGCATCTCCTGCGCGGTGCCCCGCGGCGCGGTCACCGGGCTGCTCGGGCCCAGCGGCAGCGGCAAGACCACCCTGATGCGCGCGATCGTCGGGGTGCAGACGGTCACCTCGGGCACGGTCACCGTGCTCGGCCGGCCCGCCGGCACGGCGGAGCTGCGCCACCGGGTCGGCTACCTCACCCAGGCACCCAGCGTCTACGCCGACCTGACCGTCCGGGAGAACGCGCGCTACTTCGCCGCGCTGCACGGGCGCGGCCGGGCCGAGGCGGACGGCGCGGTGGCCGACGTGGGCCTGACCCAGGCCGCCGACCAACTGGTCGGCACGCTCTCCGGCGGCCAGCGCAGCCGCGCCTCGCTGGCCTGCGCCCTGGTCGGCGACCCGGAGCTGGTCATCCTGGACGAGCCCACCGTCGGCCAGGACCCGGTGCTGCGGGCCGACCTGTGGGCCCGGTTCCACGCCATGGCCGCCGCCGGCACCACGCTGCTGGTGTCCAGCCACGTGATGGACGAGGCGGCCCGCTGCGACCGGCTGCTGCTCATTCGGGAGGGTCGGCTGATCGCCGACGACACGCCGGACGCGGTCCGCGCCGCCACCGGCGTCGACGACCTCGAAGAGGCGTTCCTGCGGCTGATCCGAGCGAGCGAGGCGGGCCACGCCGGCCAGCCCGGAGAGGTGTCGTGATGAACCCGCGGATCCTGGCCGCGACCATCGGGCGCATCCTGCGTCAGCTGCGGCACGACCGGCGCACCGTGGCGCTGCTCGTGGTGGTGCCGGCCGTGCTGCTCACCCTGGTCTACTTCATGTACGTCGACCAACCCCACCCGCCGGGGCGGCCCACCGTCTTCGACCGGGTGGCGCTGATCATGCTGGGCTTCTTCCCGTTCATCATCATGTTCCTGGTGACCAGCATCGCCATGCTGCGGGAGCGCACCACCGGCACCCTGGAGCGGCTGCTCACCACCCCGCTGGGCAAGCTCGACCTGCTCTTCGGCTACGGCATCGCGTTCGGGCTGGCCGGCGTGGTGCAGGCCACCATCGCCTCGGCCGTGGCGTACTGGCTGTTCGGCCTGACCACGGCCGGCAGCAGCGCGCTCGTGATCATGATCGCCGCGATCAACGCGGTGCTCGCCGTCGCGCTCGGGCTGCTCTGTTCCGCCTTCGCCCGGACCGAGTTCCAGGCCGTGCAGTTCATGCCGGTGGTGGTCGCCCCGCAACTGCTGCTCTGCGGGCTCTTCGTGCCCCGGGGCCAGATGGCCGGCTGGCTCCAGGCGATCAGCGACGCGCTGCCCCTGTCGTACGCCGTAGAGGCGCTGCAGGAGGTCGGCGCGCACGCCGAGCCGACCACGACGATGTGGCGGGACGTGGCGATCGTCGCCGGGGCGGCGCTGCTGGCGCTGGTGCTCGCCGCGGCCACGCTGCGCCGGCGGAGCGGATGAGGGCGCGGCGCACCGGCCGCCGGCCCGGCAACCCGGACACCCGGGAGGCGATCCTCGCGGCGGCCCGGACGGCGTTCGCCGAGCGCGGCTTCGACGCCGCCTCGATCCGGGCCATCGCGACCGCCGCAGGGGTGGATCCGGCCCTGGTGCACCACTACTTCCGGACCAAGGAGGAGCTGTTCCGGGCCACCGTGGCGATCCCGATCGATCCGGCCGAACTGCTGCCGGCCGTGCTGGCCGCCGGCCCGGACCGGGCGGGTGAGCGGCTGGTCCGCACCTTCCTGTCGGTGTGGGACTCCCCGGTCGGCGGGGCGGCGGTGGCTCTGCTCCGCTCGGCGGTGAGCAACGAGTGGACGGCCCGGCTGCTGCGCGAGTTCCTGGTCACGCAGGTGCTGCGCCGGGTGCTCGACCAGCTCGACGTCGACCCGGCCGAGCTGCCGCTGCGCGGCGCGCTGGTCGGCAGCCAGCTGGCCGGCCTGGCCATGATGCGGTACGTCATCCGGCTCGAACCGGTCGCCTCCGCCACCCCGGAGACCCTGGTCGCCGCGATCGCCCCCACCGTCCAGCGCTACCTCACCGGCGACCTGTCCACCCCACCCCCACCAGGTTGACCAAGAAGTTCGCGTCGGGATCCGGCCGCCCGGAGGCGAACTTCTTGATCAACGCGGGCCGGTGCGGGCGGTGGGGCCGGGTCAGCGGGTCTGTTCGAGCCAGGAGGCGTAGAGCAGGGCGTAGACCGAATCGGGGTCCTTGACCAGCTCGTCGTGGGGGCCGCGCTGGACGATCCGGCCCCGGTCCACCACGATCACCTCGTCGGCGGCCTGGGCGGTGGAGAGCCGGTGCGCGATGGCCAGCGTGGTCCGCCCCCGGGTGACCGCGTCCAGGGTGCGCGACAGGCGCACCTCGGTGGCCGGGTCGACGGCGCTGGTCGCCTCGTCCAGCACCAGCAGGTCGGGGTCGGCCACGTACGCCCGGGCCAGCGCGACCAGCTGCCGCTCGCCGACGCTGAGCGCCTCCCCGCGCTCCCCCACCGGGGTGTCCAGCCCGGCCGGCAACCCGTCCAGCCAGTCGGCCAGGCCCAGCTCGGAGAAGGCGGCGGTGAGCTGGGCGTCGGTCAGCTCGGGGCGGGCGAAGCGGACGTTCTCCCCCACCGTGGCGTCGAACAGGAAGCCGTCCTGCGGCACCATCACCACCCGGGAGCGCAGCGAGTCGAAGCGCACCTGGCGCAGCGACACGCCGGAGAGCAGCACCTCCCCGTCGGTGGGGTCCATCAGCCGGGTGAGCAGCTTGGCGAAGGTGGTCTTGCCGCTGCCGGTCTCGCCGACCACGGCCACCCGGCTCTTCGCGGGGATGTCCAGGGTCACGTCGTGCAGCACCGGCGGCCCGCCCGGGTAAGCGAAGGTCACCCCGGCGAAGCGGATGTCCAGCGGGCCGGGCGGCAGGTCCCGCCCCTGCCTGCCGGGGTCAGCCACGTCCGGCGCGACGTCCAGCACGTCGAGCACCCGGCGCCAGCCGGCGATCGCGTTCTGCGCCTCGTTGAGCACCTCGGTGGCGATCTGCACCGGCTGGATGAAGAGCGTCACCAGGAAGAGGAACGCGGTGAGCTGGCCGATGGACAGGGTGCGGTCCACGCCGAGGTTGACCCCGACCACCACCACTCCGGCCAGCGCCAGGCCGGCCGCCAGCTCCCCCACCGAGCTGCCCATGATGCTGATCCGGATGGCCCGCTGCTGGGCCTGCCGCTGCCCCTCGATCGCCGTGTCCAGCCGCCGGGCGGTCCGTCCGGCGATCCCGTACGCGCGGATCACCGGGGCGCCCACCACGCTCTCGCCGATGGTGCCGAGCAGGGTGCCCATCCGCTGGCGGACCAGGCCGTACGCGGCGCCCAGCCGGCGCTGCAGCAGCCGGATCACCAGCACCGCCGGGGCGAACGCGCCGAGCACCACCAGGGTGAGCTGCCAGGAGTACGCCAGCATCACGGCCGTGGTGACCACCAGCTGGCCCAGGTTGACGATCAGGATCACCCCGCCCCACTGGAGGAACTGGGTGATCTGGTCGACGTCGCTGGTGACCCGGGAGACCAGCGAGCCGCGCCGCTCGGACTGCTGGTGCAGCATGGACAGGTCGTGCACGTGCCGGAAGGCCCGGGTCCGCACCCCGGCCAGGGCGGTCTCGCTGACCGTGAACAGCCGGCGCATCATCAGGTAGCCGCAGGTGGTGGTGACCACCAGCACGGCGGCGGCGGCGACCACGGTCAGCGCGACCACGTCCACGTCGAGGCCGCCGACGATGCCGTGGTCGATGCCGCGCTGCACGGCCACCGGCACGGCCACCCGGCCGATCATGTAGACCAGCGCCAGCCCGAGCGTGCCGGCCAGCCCGGTCTTCAGCTCCGGGGAGAGAGCCAATCCGCGGCGCAGCGTCCGCCAGGTCGACTCGGTCGCCTCGGCCGGCCGCTCGGCCTCCACAGTCGTGCTCACCAGTCCTGCCTCTCGTTCGCGACTGCGGGGCTCCGCTCCGCCGCACTCCTCGCGCTCACCGGTCAACCTCGACTTCCAGGCCGGAGGTCAGCGGGGTGACCTGGTCGTACGGGCGGGGCTGCTCGCGTTCCTGCTCGGCCTGCTCGTACGCGGTGACCAGGTCGGCGTAGCCGGGCACGGTGGCGAGCAGTTCGGGGTGCGTGCCGCGAGCGACCACCCGCCCGTGCTCGACGTAGATCACCTCGTCGGCGAGCGCGATGGTGGCCCGGCGGTACGCGACCACCAGGATCGACGCGGCCGCGCTGTGGCCATGATTCGGCCTCCCCGCCGTCTGGCGGCGCTCCGGACCGAATGACGGCCGGTCGGCCGGAGCGCGCAGCCCGGCCAGGATGGCCGCCTCCACCCGGGGGTCGACGGCGCTGGTGGCGTCGTCGAGCACCAGCAGCCGCGGCCGGCCGGCGAGGGCCCGGGCCAGGGTGAGCCGTTGCCGCTGGCCGCCGGAGAGGGAGGTGCCCCGCTCGCCGACCATGGTGTCCAGCCCGTCGGGGAGCGCGGCGACGAAGCCGTCCGCCTCGGCCAGCCGCAGCGCCGCCCAGACCTCGTCGTCGCCGATGCCGGCCCGGTCCAGGGTGATGTTGGCCCGGACGGTGTCGTCGAAGACGAACGGGATCTGGGCGACCAGGGCCACGTTCCCGGCGAGCGAGGCGGCGGTGAGGTCGCGGACGTCGACGCCGTCCAGGGTGACCGTGCCGGTGCGCGGGTCGACCAGGCGTACGGCCAGGGAGGCGATGGTGGACTTGCCGGCCCCGGTGGGCCCGACCAGGGCGACCGTCTTGCCAGCCGGCACGGTGAAGGTCACCTCGCCGAGCACCTCCGTGCCGGGCAGGTGCGCCTCGGCCGGCTCGTATCCGAAGTGGACGTCGTGGAAGGCGTGGGTGGCCGGCGCCGGCGTGGCCGGGTCGAGCGTCACCTCGCCGTACGGCATCTCGCCGGTGGCGTCGAGGACCCGGCGCACCCGGTCCCAGCCGGCGACGCTGCGCGGCAGCTCGGCCAGCACCCAGCCGATGGCCCGGACCGGGAAGGCCAGCACGGTGAACAGGAAGGCGACGCTGACCAGCTCGGTGACGGTGATCGCACCCTGCCGGAGCCGGATCGCGCCGACCACCAGCACGGCGAGGGTGCCGAGGCTGGGCAGGGCCTCCAGCATCGGGTCGAAGACGCCGCGCAGCTTGCCGACGGAGATCAGCGCGTCGCGCAGCTCCCCGGCGCGGGCGGCGAACCGGGCGGTCTCCTGGGCCTCGCGGCCCATCGTCTTGACCACCAGCGCGCCGTCGAAGCTCTCGTGAGCGATGCCGCTGACCTCGGCCCGCAGCCGCTGGGCGCGGGCCTGGCGGGGGGCCATCCGGCGGGAGTAGACCACGTTGAGGGCGAACAGCGCCGGGAAGACGGCGAGGCCGACCAGGGCGAGCGCCCAGTCGGTGAGGAACAGCGAGATCACCGCGCCGACCAGCATCACCAGGGTGCCGACCGCGAACGGCAGCGGCGCGATCGGATACCAGGCCGCCTCGACGTCGGAGTTGGCGTTGGAGAGCAGGGTGCCGGTGGCGTTGCGGTGGTGCCAGGCCAGCGGCAGGTCGAGGTAGCGGCGGGTGACCCGACGGCGGTAGGCGGCCTGGAGCCGGTACTGCATGTAGCCGGCGCCGAGCCGGCGGCCGAAGATGCCGACCACCCGCAGCACGCTGATCCCGAACAGCGCCGCCGCGGCCAGCGCGAGCCCGCCGCCGGCCACCGAGCCGCGGGCGATGGCCGGGACCACCACCTTGCCGACCACCCCGCCGACGACGTACGCGCTGGCGATCACCATGAGGCCGAAGAGCACGCTGCCGGCCACCGCGATCGCGAAGATCCGGGGTTGTTCCCGGATGGCCCGGCCGAGTACCCGCAGTCCCCTGCCGAGCACGTCCCGACTTGTCCCGCTCGCCACGCTCTCCCCCGCCGTAAGCCGCAATTTTCTCCCTCATCCTTACCGCTCGGTGCCAGATCCGCCGACCCGGCGGGCATATGTCCGCCGTCACCTTTCCGCGCCGACCGGGCTGACCAGGGCGGTTCGTCGCGCCGACCGCCCGCCGGCCGCGGGCGCGGCGGCATCGTGGCGCGCCCGTCCCGGCCGCCGGGCCACCACCGGCCTACGATCGGGCCATGCCGCGGTACGCCCGATCGGAGCGCGAGGCGCTCGCCGATCTGCTGCTGGACCTGGGACCGGACGCGCCGACGATCGACGCGGGGTGGCGCACCCGCGACCTCGCGGCGCACCTGGCGGTGCGGGAGCGCCGGCCGGACGCCGCCGCCGGCATCCTGCTGCGGCCGCTGCGCCGCTACGGCGAGGCGGTCCGGCGACGGACGGCCGCGGGACCGTACGCGGAGCTGGTGGCGCGGGTGCGCCGCCCACCGGTGTGGAGTCCGGTCAGCAACCCGCTGACCGACGAGCTGGCCAACACCCTGGAGTTCTTCATCCACCACGAGGACGTGCGCCGGGCGCAGCCGGGGTGGCTGCCGCGGGACCTGCCGGCGGGGTTGCAGGCGGTGCTCTGGAAGCGGGCCGCGGCGATGGCCCGGTTGGCGCTGCGCCGCTTCCCGGCGGATCTGCTGGTCCAGGCGCCCGGGTTCGGCGAGCGCACCGTCGGCCGGGGCGGCGACCGGCTGCGGGTGGTGGGCGCGCCCGGCGAGCTGGCGCTCTTCCTCTCCGGGCGGCAACGGGTGGCGCGGGTGCAGGTGGACGGCCCGGCGGCGCCGGCCGAGCGGCTGCGGGCGGCCAACCTGGGCTTCTGACGGCTGGGCGGAAACGGTCGCCGCGAAAGGTGAAACAGCCCTCGGCCCGATCACCACGGCTGATCATTCCTGCCGTACGCTCTCGGCCACCCGCCCATTACCGAGGGCGGCGGGACAGGGGGACGGATGCGGAGCTTCGCGGTCTCGGCACTGCGCGAACCCCCCTTCCCGGTGCGCCGGCACGCTGCCGTCGAGTTGGCCGCCGGGGAGAGCGCCGGGTGGGTACGCGAGCTGGGCCTGATCGAGGATCCCGCCGGACTGCGCCGGCTGACCGGCGCCAGCCCGGCGGAGCTGGCCGGCCGGGCCTGCCCGGGCGCGCCGGTGGACCGGTTGCGCCTGCTGACCGACCTGATCTCCTGGCTGTTCGTGATGGACGACGCCTGCGACGAGGACGGCCTGGGCGCCAGCCCGACCCGGCTCGCGCCCACCGTGGCGGGGCTGCTGGCGGTGCTCGACCGGCACGGCGACCCGGACGCGCCGGTGCCGGCCGGCGTCGGGCCGCTCGGCGTCGCGCTGCACGATCTGTGCCGGCGGGTCCGCGCCCGGCAGCGGCCGGCCCTGCTGCTGCGGCTGGTCAGCCAGTTGCGGGAGTACCTGCTGGCGCTGCTCTGGGAGGCGGCCAACCGGGAGCACCGGCGGGTGCCCGGGGTGGCCGAGTACGTGCAGATGCGCCGGCACACCGGCGGGGCCCGGCCCAGCTTCACCCTCACCGACCTGGCGTACGACGCCGTGCCCGAGCCGGGGCGGCGGGCGGATCCGGCGCTGGCCGCCGTGGACGACCTCGCCGCCGACCTGGTCTGCTGGTGCAACGACCTCTTCTCGTACGGCAAGGAGCGCAGCAGCGCGCACAACCTGGTCACCACGATCGTCGGCGAGACCGGGCAGGACGAGGAGGCGGCGCTGCGCGCGGCGGCCGCCCGGTTCAACGCGGCGCTGGCGGCGTACGAGGAGCGGGAGTCGGCGCTGGCCGGGGCCGGCGACGAGGCGGTTCTCGCCTTCCTGACCACCCGGCGGAACTGGATCCGGGCCACCTACGACTGGTCGCTCGCCGCGTCCCGGTACGCCTGACCGGGCCGTTCCGCCTTCCGGGACGCGGCTCGGCGCAGTCCGCCAGGGCTAGCCGCCGCCCCGGTGAAGGCAATACTCTTCGGTAACCGCAGAATGGCGTGACCCCCGTCACGTCCCTCCACCCTGAAGGCGGCTACAGCGATGGCTCTCGATGTACCGTACCGCTCGATCCCCGACATGTTCCTCAAGCGCGTGGCGGCCACCCCCGAGCGGCCCGCGTTCGCCCACGCCGCCGCGGACGACTCGGGGCCGGTGTGGCTGAACTGGGAGCAGGTCGGGCGGCGCGCCAAGGCGGTCGCGGCCGGGCTGCACGGGCTCGGGGTCGGCCTGGAGGACCCGGTGGCGATCCTGGCGAACACCCGGCTCGAGTGGGTGCTCGCCGACTTCGGCATCATGTGCGCCGGCGGGGCCACCACCACCGTCTACCCGACCACCGAGCCGGAGGACGCCACCTACATCATCGCCGACTCCGGGTCGCGGGTGCTCTTCGCCGAGAACCCGGCCCAGGCCGCGAAGATCGCCGGCAGCGACCTGCCGGCGCTGACCCACGTGGTGCTCTTCGACGGCGAGCCCGACCCGGCCGCCGCGGTCCCGCAGCTCACCCTGGCGGAGCTGGAGGCGCGGGGAGAGCGGGCGCTGGAGAACGAGCCGGACCTGATCGACATGCTGGTCGCCGGCATCGGTCCGGACCATCTGGCCACGCTGATCTACACCTCCGGCACCACCGGCCGGCCCAAGGGTGTCGAACTGCTGCACGGCGGCTGGTGCTGGGAGGGGGTCGCCCAGGCCGAGCTGGGGCTGCTGCGCGACGACGACCTCCAGTACCTCTGGCTGCCGCTGTCGCACTCGTTCGGCAAGACGCTGCTCTGCGGCGTCACCCACGTCGGCCTGCCCACGTACGTCGACGGGCGGGTGGACAAGCTGGTCGAGATGCTCGGGGTGGTCCGGCCGACGCTGATGTGCGGCGCGCCCCGGATCTTCGAGAAGGTCTACAACAAGGTGGTCACCACGGCCCAGGACGCCGGGGGCGCGAAGGCGAAGATCTTCGCCTGGGGCGTCGCGGTGGGCAAGGAGAAGGTCGCGCTGGAGCAGGCCGGCAAGCCGCTCCCGTTCGGCCTGAAGCTGCGCTACGCGGTGGCCGAGAAGCTGGTCTTCAGCAAGCTCCAGGCCCGGCTCGGCGGCCGGATCCGGGTGCTCGTCTCCGGCGCGGCCCCGCTGAGCAAGGAGATCGGCACCTTCTTCGCCGCCGCCAACCTGCCCATCTCCGAGGGGTACGGCCTCACCGAGACCAGCGCGGGCAACTTCGTCAACCCGCCGGACGGGCTGCGGATCGGCACGGTCGGCAAGGCCATGGGCGACCTGGAGTGCCGGATCGACAGCGACGGCGAGATCCTGGTCCGGGGCCGGCCGGTGATGCGCGGCTACCACAACCTGCCCGAGGAGACCGCCGCCGCGTTCACCGAGGACGGCTTCTTCCGCACCGGCGACATCGGCAGCCTGGACGACGACGGCTACCTGCGGATCACCGACCGGAAGAAGGACCTGGTCAAGACCTCGGGCGGGAAGTACATCGCCCCGTCGCACATCGAGGGCATGTTCAAGGCCATCTGCCCGTACACCTCCCAGGCGGTGGTGATCGGGCAGGCCCGCAACTACTGCACCATGCTGGTCACCCTCGACCCGGAAGCGATCAAGGGCTGGGCGGCCGGCGGCCCGCTCGAGGGCCGCGACTACCCCGAGATCGTCACCTCGCCGGAGGCGCAGGCGATGGTCGACGGCTACGTGGCGGAGCTGAACGCCAAGCTCAACCGCTGGGAGACGATCAAGAAGGTGACCATCCTCCCGCGCGACCTCACCATCGAGGACGGTGAGGTCACCCCGTCGCTGAAGATCAAGCGCCGGGGCGTGGAGAGCAACTTCGCCGCCGAGATCGAGAAGATGTACGCGGGCAGCCTCGCCGAGCTGTAGCCGCCCGTACCG
>NZ_JBUEGB010000051.1:0-46674 GCF_054963695.1 Micromonospora sp. RTBAU3-60
GCCGGAGCAGATCACCAACCCCGAGTACGCCACCCTGGCGTTCGAGAAGGGCCTCAAGCAGATCGACGGCTGGCAGGACATGCCCCTCACGAAGGCCGCGCAGACGGTGCAGGTGTCGGCGTACCCGGACGCCTACGCCCAGTGGGAACAGCAGGCCGCCGACCTGGTCGCCCAGTACTGGAACAGCTGACCCAAGCTGACCAAGCAGACCAATTGAAGAACACGCACAACGCCGCTGGCCGGTACCCGAACACGGGTGCCGGCCAGCGGCGTCTCCAGACAGCGCCGTCTCCAGGCAGCGCCGCCTCAAGAGAGAGCCGTCCCCAGAGGCCGCCGTCTCCAGAGCGCGCCGTCTCCAGAGATCTTGAAAGTTGCCGTCTGCCGCGAACGGAAACTGTCCAAGATCGGAAAACGGCACGGGCTCGTGCCAGAGCAAGAACCGCGACCGGCGGCAGTTACCCGTCCGCCGTGAACGGCAACTGCCCAACGTCGGAAGACGGCGCGGGTTCGTACCGGAGGATGAACCGTGACCGGCGGGTGGGCAAGGCGCACGACGGGCTGGGGGCGAGGGTGACCGGCGCAGGGATCAAGCCTGACCGCCCGGAGCCGGTCACCCTCGCCCCCAGCCCCCAAGCGCAACCAGCGCCGGCCCACAAGCGCAACCACCGACCGGGACGTAGCCGACAAGCGCAACCAGAGACCGGGCCAAGCCCACGAGCGCAACCCCCAGCGGCGACCCGGCCGCGAACCCGGCGACCGCCGAGGAGAGCTGAGCGTAGAGTCGGGCGGTGGACCGTACCGAATCACTGCCGGCGCAGACCGTCCCACCTGGCGCGGCGCCCGTCGACCCGGGCAGTGTGCTGCTGCCGGGCCACGACGTGCCGCTGGGCCGTTACACCACGGTGCGGCGGCTGCTGCCGCAGCGGCAGCGCCGGATGGTGGGCGCCTGGTGCTTCGTCGACCACTTCGGACCGGACGACGTCGCCGAGCGGCCCGGCATGGAGGTGCCGCCGCACCCGCACACCGGGTTGCAGACTGTCACCTGGCTGCTCGACGGGGAGATCCTGCACCGGGACAGTCTGGGCAACGTCCAGCCGATCCGCCCGGGGCAGCTCAACGTGATGACCTCAGGGCACGGCATCGCCCACTCGGAGCGGTCGCCGGCGGCGCACCCGCCGGTCATGCATGGCGTCCAGCTCTGGGTGGCGCTGCCGGACCCGGCCCGGGCGGGCGGGGCGGACTTCGCCCACCACGCGGAGCTGCCGCGCTGGCGCGACGGCGACCTGGACGTGACGCTGCTGGTCGGCGAGGTGGGCGGCGAGCGTTCCCCGGCCGTGGCGCACACTCCGCTGGTGGGCGCGCAGCTCGAGGTCCGCGGTCCGGCGCCGGCCACCCTGCCGCTGCGCCGCGACTTCGAGTACGGCCTGCTGGCGATGTCCGGCTCCGCCGAGGTGGACGGGGTGCCGTTCGCGCCGGGAGCCCTGCTCTACCTGGGCTCCGGTCGGGCCACGCTGACCCTGCGCGCCGCCCCGGGCAGCCGACTGCTGCTGCTCGGCGGTACGCCGTTCGAGGAGCCGCTGGTCATGTGGTGGAACTTCGTGGGCCGCTCGCACGAGGAGGTGGCCGCCGCTCGCGAGGACTGGATGGCGGGCCGACGTTTTGGCACGGTCGCCGACGATCCGGCGCCCCCGCTGCCCGCCCCGGCGCTGCCCACCACCCGGCTGAAGGCGCGGGACCGCAGCGGCGGTGTCCTCGGCTGAATGTCCGGCCCCGGCGCGGGTAGACGCGGGTATGCCGACCAGTGCGATTTCCAGCATCGAGGACAAGAAGCGGCTGGTCCGCCGGCTCGCCGGGGACGGGCGGGGGTTCGCCGAACGGTACGGGTTCCGGGTCACCAACAACCCGGCCCAGCTGTTCCAGGTGCTCTACCTGTCCGTTCTGCTGGCGCGCCGGGGGGACTACCGCAAGGCGGTCGACAGCGCGGTGGCGCTGCGGGACAGCGGGTGGGAGAGCGCCGCCCGGCTGGCCCGGTCGTTGCACACCGACCGGGTACGCGTGCTGCGCGAGGCGGGGCAGCGCGGCGACGTGGACCAGTTGGCCACCGTGCTCGGTGACCTGGCCCGTGCCGTGGTGGACCGGTACCGGGGCGACCTGCGCCGGTTGCGGACGGCGGCGCAGCAGGATCCGGCCCGGGAACGGCGGTTGCTCGGTGACCTGCCCGGAGTGGACGACCAGGTGATCGACCTGTTTCTGCGCGAGGTCCAGGCGGTGTGGCAGGAGGTGGCGCCGGTGGCCGACAAGCGGGCGCTCGTCGCGGCGCGCCGGTTGGGGCTGGGCCGTTCCGCCGACGACCTGGCCGGGCTGGCCGGCGGACGCGAGTCGGAGCGGCTGGCCTGGCTCGTGGGTGCACTGGCCCGGGTGGACCTGGAGAAGCGGTACGCCGAGCTGACCGGGTGACCGGCCCGTGTGGCGGGACACAATTCTGCGATAGTCACCCGTTCGGCTGACGTCGCGTTGTATGGTGATCGTGGCAGCGATGCCCGCCCGGTTCGGGCGATCATCCACCGCTTGGCGGTCGCGACCCGGTTCGGGCGTGGACCATCAGGGACAGGTGTTGCGTGGCGCCCCAGGTCGCGGTTCGTGACCCGGGGCGCCCGCCTGTCGCCCCCCTCATTTCGTCAGGCTGGCCACGAGGTTGACGGTCGCCGCGATGATGATCGCTCCGAAGAGGTACGCCAGCAGTGCGTGCCGCAGCACGCTGCGCCGCATCTCGGAGCTGGTCAGGTCGGTGTCGGAGACCTGGAACGTGGCCCCGACGGTGAACGCCAGGTAGGCGAAGTCCGCATAGCACGGCGGTTCCGTCTGGTGGAAGTTCACCCCGCCCGGCGTGCCGGCGTAGTAGAGCCGGGCGTACCGGATGGTGAAGACGGTGTGCACCACGAACCAGGAGACCACCACGCTGAGCACGGCCAGCCCGGCGTACGCGTCCAGCGGCAGCCCATGGAGGGCGTGCGCGCTGATCAGCACCACCCCCACGGCGAGCAGGCTGGCCACGCAGGCGCCGAGCACCAGCACGTCCCGCATCGCGCGGTTCGGGTCCTCGAACACCGCCAGCCGCGCGGTCCGGTCGGCATCCAGCCGCCCGAGGCGAGCCCACACCAGAGCCAGCCAGCTCAGCGCGGCGGCGTCCCAGCCCACCAGCGGGGCGAGCGCCGGGGTGAAGAGCGCCGCGCACAGTCCACCGCACACCACCCCGACCACTCCCATGAGGACGAGCTGCACGGAAGCCGGAACGTGTCCGTGCAGATGGGGGTGTGCGCTGCGCACCGCGGCGGGGGTCAGATGCCGCGTACGTGCTGCGAGACCCGCTGGTGCTTGTCCCGGGCCTGCGCCGCGCGCTGCGACCGGTCGACCTCGGGGGCGGCTTCGATGCCCGCCGAGCGGGCCACCTCGTTGCCGTTGGCGTAGTCCACCGGGGGCAGCGCCCGCAGCGCCTTCAACACGTCCGGCGGCGCGCCCTCCCGTTCGGCCTCCCGGATGACGTCGTCCTTCCCGGCCGGATAGTCCAGCGCCGACAGGTAGTCAAGGACGTCGGTGTAACTCGCCATGAGTCGGGCTCCTCGCGCCTCGGTTGCGGTCACGACCGGCGGCGGTTACCCGCCGGGCCGCCGGTCACGCACGGGGCGACGGAAAATCCGCGTCGTTTCCGCCGCCCGTTGGCGGGTAGGCGGGTTCGCGCACCGAAAGGGGTACCACCGATGCAATACCTGACCTTCGTCGACCGCGTGGCACGGCGTACCGGGGCGTCCGAGGAGCGGGCGGCGGAGCTGACCGGGGCCACGTTGGAGACCCTGGCCGAACGGTTGACCGGCGGCGAGGTGCTGGATCTCGCCGCGCAGCTGCCGAAGGAGCTCCAGCGGATGCTCAAGCCCCACCCGCGTACCGAGGCGGCGGAACGGTTCGGGGCGGCCGAGTTCGTGGCCCGGGTCGCCCGCCGGGCCGACGTCGACGAGAACGCCGCGCGGGACACCATCCGGGCCGTGTTCACCACGCTGCGCGAGGCGATCAGCGGCGGGGAGTTCCAGGACGTGGCGGTGCAGTTGCCGCGCGACTACCGGGACATCGTGGAGCCGGCGCTCGCGCCGGCCCCGGCGCGGCGCGCCTGAGCCGGGTGGCCGTCAGGCGACCGTGCCCTCGGCACGCAGGGCCGCGATCCGGTCGGGGTCGAAGCCGGCCTCCGCGAGCAGTTCGTCCGTGTGCTCACCGGGGTGTGGGGGCCTCCGGCGTACGGAGGTGGGGGTGGCGGAGAAGCGTGGCGCGGGCGCCGGTTGGGTGACCCCGTCGTGGTCGACGAAGACGCCCCGGGCCGCCAGGTGGGGGTGTTCCGGTGCCTCCGCCCAGTCGAGCACCGGCGCGAGGCAGGCGTCCGACCCGGCGAGCAGCTCCGCCCACTCGTCCCGGGTCCGGGTGCGGAACAGTCGCGCCCACGCCGTACGCAACGCCGGCCAGTTCGCCGGGTCGGTCCGGTCCGGGGCTTCGTCGCCGTCCAACGGGAAACCGGTGAGCCGGACCAGCTCGTCGTAGAACTGCGGTTCCAGCGCACCCACCGCGAGGTACCGCCCGTCGGCGCACTCGTACGTGTCGTAGAAGGGTGCGCCGCCGTCGAGCAGGTTCACCCCGCGTGGGTCCTGCCACCTGCCGGACCGTCGGAGCGCGTGGATCTGGGTGGCCAGCACCGACACGCCGTCCACGATGGCCGCGTCGACGACCTGTCCGGGCGCGCCGGCGCGGACCGCGTACAGGGCGGCGACGACGCCGAGGGCCAGCATCATCCCGCCGCCACCGAAGTCGCCGAGCAGGTTCATCGGCGGTACGGGGCGTTCGCCGGCGCGGCCGACGCCGTGCAGCGCGCCGGTCAGCGCCAGGTAGTCGATGTCGTGGCCGGCGGTGGGGGCGAGCGGCCCGTCCTGGCCCCAGCCGGTCATCCGCCCGTACACCAGTCGGGGGTTGACGGCGAGGCAGTTGTCGGGGCCGAGGCCGAGCCGCTCGGTGACGCCGGGCCGGAAGCCTTCCAGCAGCGCGTCCGCCCCGGCCACCAGGGCCAGCACCACCTCCCGTCCCGCCGTGGACTTGAGGTCGACGGCGAGCGAGCGGCGGTTGCGGGTGAGCAGGTCGCCGGGGATGCCGAGGCCGGCCGGGGCGGTGCGGTCGACGCGGACCACGTCCGCGCCGAGGTCGGCCAGCATCATCGCGGCGAACGGGCCGGGGCCGATGCCGGCCAGCTCGATCACCCGGACGCCGGTGAGCGGGCCCTCGTTGGTCACCGCGTCACCATAGGGCGCGGGCCCGCCGGACACCATGCCTCGCCGGCACACTCAGCGGTTGACCAGGGCAATCATCCGATTCCGGACTTGGCGGTCGAGCTGAGGTTGCCCTAACCTGGAGCGCGCGAGGGGAGTACTTCCCACGAACCATTCCGGTCAGTACGGCGTGCCCGGCGCGCCTCGGGTGGTTGCCCACTGAGGGTGGGTGAAGGAGACCTCGAACATGACAGGGTGTTCGAGGAGACTCCATGACCGAATTGTCGTACCTGTCCGCGGCCGAACTGTCGACGGTCGGCACCCCCGCCCTGTGGGCGGTGACCATCGCCGGCGTGCTCGCCCTGCTGGTGCTCGACTTCCTGGTCACCCGCCGCCCGCACGAGGTGTCGCTCAAGGAGGCCCTGGGCTGGTCGGCCTTCTACGTCGCTCTGCCGCTGGCCTTCGGCGCCTGGGTCTGGTCCCGGTACGGCTCTGAACTGGGCGTCCAGTACCTGACCGGCTACCTGGTGGAGAAGTCGCTCTCGGTCGACAACCTGTTCGTCTTCATGTTGTTGCTGGCGGCGTTCGCGGTGCCCGCGGTGCTGGCCCAGCGCGTCCTGCTCTACGGCATTGCCGGCGCGCTGGTGCTGCGCGCGGTCTTCATCGCGCTCGGCGCCGCCGCCCTGCAGACCCTGGACTTCGCCTTCCTGCTCTTCGCGATCATCCTGATCGTCACCGCGGTCAAGCTGCTCCGCGACGCCCTCTCCGGGCACGAGCAGGAGGTCGACATCAACAAGATGCGGTCGGTGAAGCTGCTCCGCCGGGTCATGCCGGTGGTCGACGAGTACCAGGGCACCAGGATGACCGTGCGGCAGAACGGCCGCCGCGCGCTCACCCCGCTCGCCCTCGTGGTGGTCGCGGTGTTCGCCACCGACGTGGTCTTCGCCGTCGACTCGGTGCCGGCCGTCTACGGCATCACCGAGGACCCGTACCTGGTCTTCGCCACCAACGCGTTTGCCCTGCTCGGCCTGCGCGCGCTGTACTTCGTGCTGCACGCCGCGCTGAGCCGGTTGGTGCACCTCAGCTACGGCCTGGCCGTCATCCTCGCCTTCATCGGCGTCAAGCTCGGCCTGCACTGGGCGCACGGCATCTGGCCGGGCGTGCCGCAGATCCCGACCCTCGCCTCGCTCGGCGTGATCATCGGCATCCTCGTGGTGGTCACCCTGACCAGCCTGCGTGCCACCCGCGACCGCGAACCGGGCGACACGGGGGTCGTCGCCGAGCGCCACTGAGCCCACCGGGCGGGCCGGCCGCGGTGGTCACCCAGCGCGGCCTGTCCGGCCGAACCCCACGCCCGGTCCACCCGTCGGGTGGTACGACTGACGGGTGGGAATCGTGTCGCCGGGCTTCCAGGGCCGGCCCCGCTCGGCCGAGCCGGCCCTGCCGCCCGGGCAGTACCTCACCGAGGACTGGCCGGTGCTCTCCGCCGGCCCGACCCCGAAGGTGTCGCTGGACACCTGGGAGTTCGTGGTCACCACCGAGACCGGCGTCGAGTTCCGCTGGTCCTGGACCGAGCTGATGGGTCTGCCGCAGGAGACGCCCACGGTGGACATCCACTGCGTCACCCGCTGGTCCAAGCTCGGCACCAACTGGCAGGCCGTCTCGCTGGACACCCTGCTCGAAGGCATCGACACCGACGCGCGGTACGCGCTGGCACACTCGTACGGCGGGTACACCACGAACCTGCCGCTGGAGGACCTGCGCGGCGGGCGGGCCTGGGTGGCGCACGCGTACGAGGGCGGCCCGCTCCCCGCCGAGCACGGCGGTCCGGCCCGGCTGCTCGTGCCGCACCTCTACTTCTGGAAGTCGGCGAAGTGGGTGCGGGGCATCCGGCTGCTCGTCGACGACCAGCCGGGCTTCTGGGAGACCGCGGGCTACCACGACTACGGCGACCCGTGGCGCGAGCAGCGCTACCAGGGCGACTGAGGTGTCCGCGCCCCCGGCCGGCAACCGGGTCGCCGCGCCGTTGACCTGGCGGGTGGCCCGTCTCGCCGAGCGCCGGACCGAGACGCCGACCGCGCAGACCCTGGTCCTGGACGTGCCCGACTGGCCCGGGCACCTGCCGGGGCAGCACGTCGACGTCCGGCTCACCGCCGCCGACGGCTACCAGGCGGCCCGGTCGTACTCGCTGGCGGAGCCCGCCGACGCGGGCCGGATCGCGCTGACCGTGCAGCGGGTGCCGGACGGGGAGGTGTCGCCGTACCTGATCGACGTGTGGGCCGAGGGTGACCCGGTGGAGGTGCGCGGGCCGGTCGGCGGCTGGTTCGTCTGGCGTACCGAGGAGACCGCGCCGGTGCTGCTGGTGGCCGGCGGGTCCGGGGTGGTGCCGCTGATGGCGATGGTCCGGGCCCGCCGGGCCGCCGGCAGCCGGACGCCGTTCCGGCTGATCTACTCGGTCCGCACCCCTGACGACGTCTTCTACGCCGAGGAGTTGCGCCGGCGCGCCCGCGACGACCAGGGCTTGGACGTGGCGTACCTGTACACCCGCCAGGCGCCGGAGAGCTGGCGGGGTGAACCGCACCGGATCAACGTGGCCGACGTCAACACCCACGGCTGGCCGCCCGACCTGGATCCGCTCTGCTACGTCTGCGGCCCGACCGGCTTCGTGGAGACCGTGGCGGACCTGCTGGTGGGGCTCGGCCACCCGACCCGGCGGGTGAAGACCGAGCGCTTCGGCCCGACCGGGTGACCGAGGAGGACGCATGACCGACATGTCCTACCTGGACGGCAACATGCTGGACGGGCCGCTGCGGGAGATCTTCGCGGTGGACCTCAGCACGGCCACCGGGCGCTGCGCGTCCTGCGGCACGGCCGGCCCGATGGCCGGGCTGCACGTCTTCTCCCACGCCCCCGGCCTGGTGGGCCGCTGCCCGGTCTGCGGGCAGGTGATGCTGCGGCTGGTCCGGGCGCCCGAGCGCGCCTGGCTGGACCTGCGCGGGGCCACCGTCCTCGAGTTGCCGATGCCGCTCGACCAGCCGCATCCGGGCCCGCTGTAGCCCGGGTGCGGACACGGCCGGATCGCCGAGGTGGCGCGATCACCTGGGGCTCGACCGGCCCACCTCGGCGACGTGACCGCAAGAACCTCGGGCCGCGGGTGTGGCGCTGCTGACCCGACGCTGAGCCGTGCGCGGTTGCCGAGCCGGTCCGCGAACGGAGACGGGGCTCAGCCGGCCGTGTCCGACAGGCGCCGCCAGGCCAGTGTGGTGAGCGCCGCCAGCGCGGCCGCGGCCAGCCAGAACGGCGCCAGGATGCTTCCGGTCAGCTGGGCGACGAGGCCGCCGGTCACCGTGCCCACGGCCGCCCCGCCCAGATCGGCGAGGGAGTAGATGCTGTTCACCCGGCCGCGCAGCCGGTCCGGCACGAGGCGCTGCCGTAGCGACACCACGAGCACCCCCCACACCATCGCGTGCACCCCCCACACCGCGAGGGCGGTCCCGGCCACCCAGGGCTGCCGGGTGGTGGCCAGCACGACCTGAAGCCCGATCTCGACCAGCAGCCCGGCCCGCAGCAGCGTCGGGGTGCCGAACCGGGCCCGCAGCCGGGTCGCCAGGGTGCTCCCGGCGAGCCCGCCGAGCGCGGCGGCGGTCAGCAGCACCCCGTACCCGACCTCGGCGAGGCCGAGCCGCTGGCGGGCGTACAGCACGAACGCGGCGAACGCCGCGCAGAACGCCACGTTCATCACCGCGATGCAGCCGGCGAGGGTCCGCAGCACCGGTACGCCCCACAGGGCGCGTACCCCGGCGGCGATGTCCGCCCGCAGCGAGCGTCTCGGGCCGGCGTCCGGGGCGGCCGGGGGCGGGACCGGCCGCCAGCGCAGCAGGGCCAGCAGCAGCGCGGCCAGCCCGAAGGTGGCCGCGTCGAAGCCGAACGGCAGCGCCGCCGCGACCACGAAGAGGTACGCCCCGAACGGCTTCGCGGCGAACTGGTTGCCGATCACGAAGGTGGCGAAGAGGCGGCTGTTGGCCTGCTCCAGTCGCTCCGGCGGGACCACCGAGGGCAGCAGCGCCCCGGCGGCGGTGTCAGCCAGGGTCTCCCCGACGCCGGCGAGGAAGAACGCCAGGCAGATCAGCGGCACGGTGGCCACCCCGGCGAGCACCGCCCCGGCCAGGGCGGCGAGGACCAAGCCCCGGCCGAGGTTGACCCCGATGATCAGCCGGCGCCGGTCCAACCGGTCCACGAGCGCCCCGCTGACCAGGGCGAACAGCAGCCAGGGCAGCTGCGGGGCGAGGGCCGCGGCGGCCACCGCGGCCGGGTCCGGGGTGAGCGAGGCGACCAGCAGCGGGCCGGCGACCAGGGTGACGCCGTCACCCAGGTTGGAGACCGCGCTGGCGGTCCAGAGGTGGACGAAGTCCCGGCCGAGCCGGCCGGTAGGAACGGTGGCCGTCATGCCGGCCACCGGGCAGGGGTACGCGGTCCGGGCGCGACGGGGCGCCCGGACGGGTCGTCCGGAAACACGAGGAATCTCCCTCGGAAGCGATGTGTGGCGTACGCACGCCAGGACGGGGGACCCGCGCAGGGTCACCTGATCGCTTCGCGGCGAGAGGGTGGTGTCGAGGGGGCGGCCCGGGGAACCCGGGCTCGGGTCAGGACACGGTCCCCAGCGGCGAAGCGGAAACCAGCACCGTGCCGACCAGAACCTTCGCCATGACCGACCTCCCGTCGTCGGGCCTCACGCTAGGCGATCTCGATCCGCCGCGCGACCCCGGTTGGACAGCGGGTCGGCCGGTGGCCGAGAGTGGGGCACCGTGAGATACCTGCGTACCGACGGCCGGGTGGGCATCCGGCGACCCCGGCCAGCCGACGAGGCCGAGTTCATCGCGGCCGCCCGGCGCAGCCGCGAGCTGCACCACCCGTGGCTGTCCGCCGCCGATGACCCCGAGGCTTACGCCGCGTACCTGCGCAAGATCCGGGGGCGGGACAGCTCGGGTTACCTGTTCTGCGACGTGGCCACCGGGGGGATCGCCGGGTACGCCACCATCAGCGGCATCGTCATGGGCGCGCTGCGCGGCGGCTACCTGGGCTACGCCGCCTTCCTGCCGTACGCCGGCACCGGGCACGCCTCGGCCGGGATCCGCCTGGTCATCGGGCACGCCTTCACCGTGCTCGGGCTGCACCGGCTAGAGGCGAACATCCAGCCCGGCAACGAGCCGTCGAAGCGGCTGGCCCGCCGCCTCGGCTTCCGGTTGGAGGGCTTCTCCCCGGACTACCTCTTCATCGACGGAGCCTGGCGGGACCACGAGCGGTGGGCGATCACCGCACCGGAGCCCGGGCACGCCTGATGCCCCGGCGCGGGCGGGCGGCCGGACTGGACCAGATCCCGCGGCAGCGTGGAGGCGTGGGCTCTGGCCCGGCCAGCAACCACCTGAGCCCGCCAGCCACGAGGGGGCGGCCGCCGTCCCGGCGACCGCCACCGTTGTTGCTCGACTCAGCGCCCCGGGCCCCGCGCCTGCGGGCGCTGCCCGGTCGACCGCTCCAACTTCGCCTGCTTGTGGTCCACGCGCCGGCGCTGCCGCGCTGTGAGCCGCGGACGGCCGCTCTGCTGCTGGTAGTTGGCGATCCGTCGGTCGGTCGGCAGCATGCTCATAGCGGGTTCCCTCCGATGGACTTGACGGCCAGCGGGACGTCCCGCAGCGCCGGCACCTCCTGGCGCTGCGGCTCCCGGGTCAGCGTCGCGGTGCCCCGGTCCGCCCGTACGTCCAGGTAGGGCGGGCTGTCGCCGGCGGCCTGACCGGCCACCGCGACGGCGACCGGGGCACGGCACTGCCGGTCCGGCCGGACCTGGATGGTCTGCCCGGGGCGGACCAGGTACGAGGCCCGGTTGACCTTGCCGCCGTCGACGGTGAACGTGTTGTGCGCGACCAGGTCGCGGGCCTCGTTGATGGAGCGGGCGAAGCCCGCGCGGTGCACCAGCGCGTCCATCCGCTGCTCCAGCTCGCCGACCAGGTTCTCCGCCGAGTCACCGGGTTGGCTGACGGCCGCCACCAGGGCCCGGGCGAGTTGTCGGTCCCGCAGTTCGTAGCGGGCGCGTACCTGGTGCCGCGCGATGTCGTCCAACCACGGGCCCCCGGGGGCGGGCCGCGGCCCGCCGCGTACGCCCACCGGATGCCGTTGCCGCCGCATCCGGTAGCCGTACGCGGGGTGGATCGGGAACACGTCCTCGGGCGAGGGACGTACCGTGGTCCGGACCGCCATGTCGTTTCCTCCCTCGGCTCTCGCGGTCCGTCCACCCTCCGTCGCCACCGGGTGAGGCCGCCCCACCCGATTCGGGTGACCCTCAGCTGCCCGGCTTCGGGAAGGCGACCGGGCTGCGGTGCCCGTCCCGGTCCACCGCCCGGACGCCGAAGAAGACGTTGTCCTTGGACAGGTCGACGGTCACCTCGGTTACGTCACCGACCGGGAGCACCTTCTGCCACTCGGCCGCGGTGGTCTCCCGCCACACCACCTCGTAGCCGGCGAGGTCCGGCTCGGTGCCGCGCTGCCAGCGCAGAGTGGTGTCGTTGGTCAGGTTGGTGGTGACGATGGTGACCGCCTTCGGGGTGCCCGGCGCCTGGGCCAGCGACCAGAGCGTGGCGCCGTTCACCCGGGCCACCCGGGTGATGTAGTCGAAGTCGCAGAACTCCGGCAGGTCCCCGTACTGGACGCCGTCCACGACCCGGACGTCCTGGTGCTGGTGGGCGAAGTCCTCGTTCGGCTCGGTGAACCGGCCGGCCGGCCAGCCCTCGCGCAGGAACGAGATGTGGTCGCTGCCGCGCAGGTAGCGGTCCCGCCGATAGACCACCCGGACCTGCATCCCGGTGGCCCCGTTCTCGGCCACGTCGCTGACGAACCGGGCGAGCTGCCGGGACGGGGAGTCGTTCTCGCCGCCGACGGACTGCCGGGTGCTCGCCTCGGCCGGGGTCTCCGCGGTCGGCACCCCCTCGGCGAAGAGTCGGACAACTCGCGGGTCGCGGGTGCCGTCGTCGGCGGTGCTGCTGCCGACGATGTCGTTGCTGACCATGCCCTGGCAGTCCACGCCCGCCGCCTTGAGCTGCTTCGCCAGGTAGGTCGAGCCGTACAGGTTCTGCTCCTCGCCGGCGACCGCGGCGAACACGATGGTCGCCTCGGTGCGCCGGGTGGCCATCACCCGGGCCAGCTCCATCACCACCGCCACGCCGGAGGCGTCGTCGTCGGCGCCCGGCGCGTCGCTCACCGCGTCCATCACGTCGGTGGCCCGGGAGTCGTAGTGGCCGGTGATCACGTAGACCCGGTTCGGCGTGACGTCGCCGCGCAGGGTGGCCACCACGTTGGTGATCCGGGTGGCGGTGGGGATCCGGGAGGCGGGCTGCTGGACGTACGACTGGAGCTCGACGGTCATCCGGCCGTCCGATGCGGCGGCGTATCCGGAGAGCTGCTGGTGGATCCAGTCCCGGGCCGCGCCGATGCCCCGGACCGGGTCGTCCTGGCTGGAGAGGGTGTGCCGGGTGCCGAAGGCGGCGAGCCGGCGTACGGTGGCCTCGATCCGGTCCCGGTCGACCTCGCGCAGCAGCGCGGACAGCTCCCGGCCCGGCGGCTGGGGCAGGACCGGGTGGCCGGGGCCGGGCGGCGCGACCGCCTCCTCGGCGGCGGCCGGCGTGGCGGCGGCGAACGGTGCGGCGACGGTGGCGGCGGTGGCCGCGGCGGATGCGGTCAGGAAGGTGCGCCGGGTCGACCTCGTGGGCCGGTCGCCGGCGGTCTCGTGCGATCCCATCCGCGCATCCTCGCCGTTGACCGCGAGGTTTGTCTATATCGTCTGGAGTGGATGTGCTGGGGTGCGGATCCCGTCCGGGTCGCCGCTTGCCGGCCCGCCGTCGGCACCGACGGGCTGTCGGTCGCCGTCCCCGGGGAGGGGTCCGCTGCCCGTCGGCGCGTCGCCCGCCTCGCCCGGATCGCCGTCTGTGGGGGGCCGGTCCGTGGTGGCGGGTGCGGCGGTCGCCGTGGCGTGCCCTCGGCGGCGCAGCGCGACGACCCGGTCGGCGAGCCAGGCCAGCACGGCCTCGACCGCGGCGGCCGCCAGGATGACCAGACCGACCCGCAGCAGGACGGCCTCCTGGATCCCGAAGCGGGTGTACTCGCCGGCGGAGTACATCATGCCGGCCACCGCGCTCGCCGTGCTCGCCAACGCGACCACCGCACCGGCCGCCGCCAGCCAGCGGGCCCGCTTGAACGCCCTGGCCAGCAGGCCGACGCCGAGCGCCAGCAGGAAGACCAGGCTCGCCTGGGGCAGCACCCGGTGCCGGTCCGGGAAGAAGAGCTTCTCCGGGACGGCGGGTACGCCCGGCACGGCGGCGGCGTACCGTCCCTCGGTGCCGGCCAGCGAGATCGGCAGTACGGACAGCACCTGCTCGGTGTATTCGCTCGGGTGGGCCCGCGCGTACCGGTAGCCGACGGACCCCTGCTCCCGCGCCGCCCACGCCCTGAGCGCCGGGCAGTCCCGGTAGGCCTCGATGAACGGGCCCATCGACCAGGTCGAGCCCGCTGCCACCTGCTCCGCCCCGGCGCACCCGGGCATCCCGAACTCGTCCTGGTACGCCGCTTTGACCTGCGGGTTGTTCAACACCTGGAACCGCAGGCGGTAGACGAACGTCGCCTCGGAGAGGCTCAGGCCGCTGCCCCAGGAGCGGTAGCTGTGGTCGACGACCGGCACGATGGCGGCCTGCCAGCCGAGCGCGCCGAGCAGCACCACGGTGGCGAGCAGCGCGTGCCACCGGTGCCGCCGCAGCACCGCGTGGCCGGCCAGCACGACGACGAGCAGCAGAAGGTACGGCAGCACGTCCTGCCGGGTGAACGTCCACCAGAACGCGACCAGCGCCAGCGCGCCGAGCGCCACCCGGGAGCGGGTCGTGACCCAGATGGTGAGCAGCGCCAGCGCGGCGATGCCGAGGCTGATGGACAGCGACTCGGAGAGCAGGGCGTGGTCCCATGAGTAGACCGACCGGCTCAGGGCCAGGCAGAGCAGCGCGGTGACGGCCAGGATCCGCGCCGGCAGTGAGCGCAGCCGCGCCCAGCAGGCACCGGCCAGCAGGCACCAGGCCAGGGTGCTGATCGTCCACTGCAGGGCCACCCGGGCCGAGTCGCTGCCGACCAGCGCGTAGAGCAGCGGCACCCCCCACGGGCGCGGTGCATGGCCGGTGAACGACAACGTGTCGATCGGCACCTCGCCGGGGCGGGGGGCGTACGAGCGGGTGTCGGGCGCGGTGAAGAGGGTGTAACCGGTCAGGATCCGCACCCGGGCGGACAGGTAGCCGGCGAGCAGGACCACGAGCGGCAGATGCCGCCAGGGCAGGCGCCGCACCGACCAGCGGGGTGCCCGGGCCCAGGTGCCCAGATCGTCCGCGGCTTCGGGCGCCTCGATGGCCATGCGAAGTTCCTCACGTCCGTCGCGTTGATCATCGGAACCGTAGCGACGGGGCCTGGATCCTGTGTACCCCGGAGCGCCCCGGCGACCGAGAATGGGTCGCTTGGGCCGCCCTGACACGCCGTACGGGCGAGTGCGCCACTCCTCCGTACGGTGTTCGGCCGTCGCGGACCGGATGCCCACGTTTGTCGGGCGTGTCGACGGGAACGGCAATGGGCATGACGAAACCTCGTGTGGTGATCGTGGGGGCCGGGTTCGCCGGTTACCACGCGGCGAAGACGTTGAGCCGGCTGGCCAGCAAGCGGGCGGAGATCGTCCTGCTGAACACGACCGATTACTTCCTCTATCTGCCGCTGCTGCCCGAGGTCGCCGCCGGGGTGGTCGAACCGACCCGGATCTCCGTGCCGCTCGCCGGGACCCTCGACGGCGTCCGGGTGGTGATCGGCGAGGCGAACCGGGTCGACCTGCACAACCGGTGGGTCGGCTACCGGTCGCCGGAGGGCGACGAGGGCCAGCTGGCGTACGACCGGCTGGTGCTCTCCGTGGGCAGCGTCAACAAGCTGCTGCCGATCCCGGGGGTGACCGAGTACGCGCACGGCTTCCGCGGCCTGCCCGAGGCGCTCTACCTGCACGACCACGTGGTCCGGCAGATCGAGTTGGCCGAGGTGACCGACGACCCCGCCGAGCAGCGGGCGCGGACCACCTTCGTGGTGGTGGGCGCCGGCTACACCGGCACCGAGGTCGCGGCGCACGGGCAGCTCTTCACCGATCGGCTCATCGCCCAGCGACCGCACCTGAAGGTACGTCCGCGCTGGATGCTGCTCGACGTGGCGCCCAAGGTGCTGCCCGAGCTGGACCAGCGGATGTCGATCACCGCCGACCGGGTGCTGCGCCGCCGCGGCGTCGACGTCCGGATGGGCACCTCGGTCTCCGAGGCCACCCCGGACGGCGTCATGCTCACCGACGGCGAGTACGTCCCGACCTGCAGCCTGGTCTGGTGCGTCGGGGTACGCCCCGACCCGTTCGTCGCCGAGCTGGGCCTGCGTACCGAGCGGGGGCGCCTGGTGGTGGACGAGTACCTCAACGTCCCCGGTTATCCGGAGGTGTTCGCCTGCGGTGACGCGGCCGCGGTGCCCGACCCCAGCCGCCCCGGGCAGATCTGCGCCATGACCGCGCAGCACGCGCAGCGGCAGGGCAAGTTGGCGGCGCGCAACATCGCCGCCTCGTACGGCCAGGGCACCCGCACGCCGTACAAGCACCACGAGCTGGGCTGGGTGGTGGACCTGGGCGGCAAGGACGCCGCGGCGAACCCGCTGAACGTGTCGATGTCCGGCCTGCCGGCGAAGGCGGTCACCCGCGGCTATCACCTGTTCGCCATGCCGGGCAACCGGGCCCGGGTCGGCGCGGACTGGCTGCTCGACGCCACGCTGCCCCGGCCGGCGGTGCAGCTCGGGTTGGTCCCGGCGAACGCCGTACCGCTGGAGAGCGAGTCGCCCGAGGTGGTCCGCCGCCGGTGACACTCACTGGGCGGGGCGGCGGGCCGGGCGGCCGGCGACGCCAGCCCGCGTGGCGGGTTGGTCAATCCGGTCGTTTCTCGCCCGCGTCCTGCCCGCCGGGCGGCCGCCCGGTTGTGCCGTCCGTTCCGGCGGTTCGGCGGCCCGCCGACCCGGAGGCCCCGGGCGGGGCCGAGTCGGTGCCGTTGGCCGGCGCGTGGAGCGTACGCCGGCCGGCGGGGACGAACTCGCGGAGCAGGATCTGCACGATCCCGGCCACCGGGATGGCCAGCAGGGCGCCGAGCAGGCCGGCCAGTTCGGCGGCGAGCAGTCCGCTGACCAGCACGGTGAGCGGGTTGAGCCGGACCGCGCGGGCCATGATCACCGGTGCCAGGAAATGGTTCTCCGCCTGCTGATAGAGGATGAAGAAGACCAGCACCACCACGCCGGTGGTGGGCGATTTCAGGAAGCCGGCGCCGATGGCGAGAATGGCGCCGATCGTCGCCCCGACCAGCGGGATCAGGTCCGCGAGGGCGACCAGCAGGGCGATCACCGCGGCGAACGGCACCCCGGTGAGCAGGAGCAGCACGAACGTCATCCCGCCGAGGAGCACGCTGATCAGCAGATTCCCGCTGATGTAGCCGGTGATGGTGCGGGAGGACTCGCGGCCGATCCGGCGCAGCCGCTCCGCGTGGCCGTCGCCGGCCAGGGCCAGTGTCGCCCTGATGATCTTCGGAGCCTCCAGCACCATCAGGTACGCGAGCACCACCACGAGGGCGACCCCGGCGAAGGTCTCGACCACCCCCCGGAGCACCCCGAGGACCGGTTGGCCCAGCCGGGAGGCGTACTGCTCGAGCTGCCCGGCGTGGGAAGTGACGTACTGGAGGACGTGGAACCGGTTCAGCAGCTTGCCGACCGGTCCCTGGCCGGCCTTGGTCTCCCGCAGCAGCTCGGGCGCCCGTTCGGCGAACCGGCTCACCTCCTGGACGAGCGGCAGCACGATTGCCGCGAGTAGCGCGGCGACCAGCACGAAGGCGGCCACGAAGACCAGCAGGGTGGCCAGTGCGCGGCGCCGGACGAACCGGCGTTCCAGCCGGTCGACCAGCGGCTTCAGGGCCACCGCGAAGAACGCCGCGACGGCGATCAGGATCAGCACCTGCCGGGTCGCCCGAATCAGCGCCAGGGCGACCAGGGTGGCGAGCACCAGCCCGATGACGATCAGTGTGCGCCGGGCCGTCGACCGATCGTCGGCGTTGCTCATCCGGCGCGCCTACCCGGCCTGGTTGCGGCGAAACCCCGGCGGGTCAGTCCTCGGTGAGGTCGGCGTCGGTGGCCGGGCGGGTGCCGGCGACGAACGCGTCGAGCGCGGCCCGGTGCAGCACGCTGCCGGGCACTGGGTCCCCCGCGGCGCGGGCCACGAGCCGGCGTACCGGCAGCCCGTCGGGGCGCGGGGCGGCGGCGAGCACCAGGTTGCCGTACCGCCGGCCGCGCAGCATCCGTCGGTCGGCGATCAGGCACACGTCGGCGAAGACGGCGCGCAGGTTGGCCACCTGCGTGCGGGAGAAGACCAGCGGCGGCAGGTCGGTGACGTTCACCAGGTAGATGCCGTCGGGGCGCAGCACCCGGGCCACCTCGGCGACGAACTCGACGCTGGCCACGTGCCGGGGCATCCGGGCCGCCCGGTAGACGTCGGCGAGCACCAGGTCGTACGCCTCTGCCGGCGCGGCGGCCACCGCCTCCCGGGCGTCCCCGATCTCCACGGCGACCTCGGGCGGCACCGGGGGCAGCTCGCGGTGGACCAGTTCGATCACGGCCGGCTCCCGCTCGACGACCCGCTGCGTGGAGCCGGGGCGGGTGGCGGCCAGCCAGCGCGGCAGGGTGAGCGCGCCCCCGCCCAGGTGCAGGGCGGTCAGCGGACGTCCGGCGGGGGCGGCCAGGTCGACCACCGCGGCCATCCGCCGGACGTACTCGAAATGCAGGTGACGCGGGTCGGCGACGTCGACGTAGGACTGCTCGACCCCGGCCGCGAGCAGGGTACGCCCGCTCGGTCGGGTCCGGTCCACGACGATCTCCAGGCCCTCCGCGCCGCTGCCCACGGCGGGCAACGGTACCCGTACGGAGTGGGGCCGGCGGGCGCGGTGCCCGCCGGCCCTGCGGCGGCTCAACCGGCGTTCATGCCGGCGCCCGCCTCGTCGATCGCGGCGTCGACCCGCCGGGCCAGGTCCACGTCCTGCGCCGTCACCCCGTCGACCGGTCGGCTTCGTACGGTGATCATGGCGCTGTCCGGTTCCGGTCGGCCGATCTGCGGGCCGCGCCCGGTCTCGACGCGGAGCTGGTCGAGCTGGTCGAGCACCCGGTCCAGGTTGCCGGCCGGCAGCTCGATGGTGCGCACCAGCGACTGCCGGTCGCTGGACCAGTACGGCAGGCTGGCGAGCGCGTCGCGCAGCTCCTGCTCGTTCAGCGGCGCGGTGGCGGACGTCGGGCCCACCAGGCCGCCGCCGGGCTCCGGCGGCGCGAGCAGATCCCGCAACCCGTCCGGTACGCGCAGCGACTCGACCAGGTCACCGTCGGCGTCGGCCAACGCGGCCAGGGTCGCCTCGGCCTGGTAGCGCGCCTGCTCCGGGCTGAGCCGGCTGCGCCGGCCCACCTCGGCCAGGAAGCCGGGCAGGTCCCGGTGTCGGCCGATGCCGTCCACCGGCACCACGTCGTGCAGCTTCACCGGCACCGCCGCGAGCAGCCGTTCCCGCTCGGCCTCGTCGAGCGCCCAGGCCAGCGCGAGCACGGTCGCCTCCGCCGCGACCTTGGCGGTGGAGAAGTCCACCCCCGCGCGCCGGCTGACGTTGTCGACCAGATCCCGGTAGCCCACCGTGGTTACCCCCGGGGCCTCCGGGGTCCGCTCCGGCAGGGGCCGGGGACGCTCCGGCACACCGCCCGGCGGGGGCGCGGGACCGCCCCGGGTGGTGTCCGGCTTGTGGCGCCCGGCCGGCGCCGGCCCGGACCGTTCGCGCTGGTCCAGCGAGGTGATCTGCTTGGACGCGCTCAGGCTGGCGCCGGTCTGGCTCGGCCGCCGGCCGCGTTCCCGGGCCTCCCGGGCCAGGGTCCGGCGGCGCTGGTTGTCGCCCTCCATCTGCTTGCGCATCGTCGCACCTCGTTCCTCTTCGGGTTGCGCCTTCCGCCGCCCGCCTTCCCGGTGCTCCCAGGAAGGAAACGGGGGCGTTCCGGCGGCCGGCCGGGCTGGCCGACGAGCTTCATTCGCTGGGGGTGAGGGTCGCTCACCCGGTGCGGTTCCACGATCGGGATGGACCGAAAGACTTCCGACGCACGCGGAAGGGAAGGTCGCCATGAAGAGGATCGCCGAGATCGTTCCCGCCCGACCCGGCTGGTACGCCCGGTGGCAGGTCAGCCCGGAAACCACCCGCTGTTACCCGGTCACCCTGTGGGCGCTCCTTGAGGAGGCCGACGGCACCGGTCGCGAGGTCGTCGGCGTCGACTGTGTGGGGCAGTGGCCCGGTGCGGACGACAACGACGCGGCTGGGACATTCGTCCGCTATCTCTTCCAGACGCCCGACACCGGCGCACCCGAGGACGCCGAGTCCCCCACGCTCGGCGAGCTGCGGGAAGCCGGTCCGCGGCTGCAACCGGTCACCGCGGCCTGAGCCACCCTCCCCGGCCCCCGGCCCCTGGTCCCAGGGTCGGGGGCCACCCCTGTCTCCGGGTGGCCACTCAACCCGCGTCGCGGGTCTCGTCGGTCACCGGGACCGCCGCCCGACCCAGCTCACCCGAGCCGGCCGGTGCGGTCGGCCGCACCCTCAGCCACTATGGACGGCGGCGCCCCGACGTTCCCCGGACGGCGCGCTGCCTCGACCGGGCCTGTGGGCTGGTCGACGAGCTGGCGGCGCGGCCGGAGCGGTGACCGGTCGGATGCGGGCGCCGGCGGCGAACCTGCGTACACTTGCTGCACTGCAAACGTCCGCCGCTGGTTGAGCGAGGAGGGGGCCCCGGTGACGTTCACCGTCACGTACGCCCAGCGGGACGGGGGTGCGGCCCACCTCCGGCTCGCCGGCGAGCTCGACCTGAGCACCGCTCCGGAGCTCAACGCCGCCATCGACCGGCTGGCCGCCGACGGGCAGCGGGAGCTGCTGGTGGACCTCAGCGAGCTGACCTTCTGCGACTCGTCGGGCATCGCGGCCTTCGTGCGCGGCGACAACCGTGCCGCGGCCGAGGGTGGCTGGTTGCGCATCACCGGGGCGACCGGCCGGGTGGCCCGGGTGCTCCAGGTGACCGGGGTGGCCGAGCTGCTGCGGTACGAGGCGGACGTCTCCGGCCCGGCCTCGTCGTCCGGCCCGTGATCGGATAGATTTCCCCGCCATGGGTGACCCGCGCGGTCCCGTTCCGCAGTCGAGACGAAGCAGGTAGGTAATGGGTCCAGGCACCTCGAACCCTGTTCGCATTCTCGTGGTGGACGACGACCCGGGTGACGTCCTGATGATCGAGGAAGCCCTGGTGGACTCGGACGTCGACAAGGTCATCGACGTGGTCAACGACGGCCAGGAGGCGATGGAGTTCCTCCGGCGCGAGGGCCGGCACACCGAGGCCCGGCGTCCGGACATGATCCTGCTCGACCTCAACATGCCCCGGATGGACGGGCGGCAGGTGCTCGGCGCGGTCAAGGGGGACGAGGACCTCCGAACCATCCCGATCGTCGTGCTGACCACCTCCAACGCCGACACCGACATTCTCGGCAGCTACACCCTCCAGGCCAACGCGTACGTGACGAAGCCGATGGACCTGGACGCCTTCAACGACGTGGTGCACCGCATCGACGAGTTCTTCGGCCGGGTGGTCGTCCTCCCCAAGCGCCCCTGAGCGCGCGGATACTGAACATTTTTTCGGAACCGCCGCGGCGGCGGCCGGCAGCCCGCAGGATCGGCAGGTGGGGACGTGACACCAGCTGCCTGGGGGGCGACAGAATGAGGTTCTCGGTCGTTGAGGCCGGCTACGACCAGCGGCAGGTGGACGCCTGCCTGGACGAGCTGGCGATCCGGTTGGTCCGGCTCGCGGCCCGCGCGGAGAGCGCGGGCGGCGCCGGCCGCGAGTGGGACCAGATCCGGCAGGAGGCGACGCAGCTCTGCGATTTCCTGCACCGGCGCACCGCGCCGGTCGAGGTCGACGTGGCCGCCGTGCGGGCCGGGGCGTCGGCGGTGGAGCGGGAGGCGGCGGAGCTGCTGGCCGAGGCCCGCAGCGAGTTGGAGGCCGCCCGGCAGGAGGCCCGCCAGGTGCGCGAGCAGGCGTACGCCGAGGCGGTGCGGGCGCGCCGGGACTTCGAGGCGGCGCTGCTGGCCCGCCGGCGGCGCGCGGCCCAGGTGGAGGAGATTCTGGCCGGGGCACCCGGCGACGTGGTGCCGGCGGACACCCCGACCGCCGCCGCCGGGGTGCCGGCGACCCGGGTCGGCGCGGGCGGTCCCGGGCCGGCCGAGCGGAGCGCCGCCTGAGCGCTGCTCAGACCAGGGCCGCGACCACCGTGGTGGCCCGTTCCTCGTGCTGGGCGTACGCGTCGGGGAAGGCGGACACCTGCACGGCCTGGGCGGCCTGGGTGAGGCTCAGGTCCGCCCAGCCGGGCACCTCGTTGAGCGCGGTGAAGAAGGCGCGGGCCGCGTACGCCGGCCGCATCAGCTCGGCGACCGTGCCCCAGCCGCTGCTCGGCCGCTGCTGGAACAGCCCGACCGAGTCGTGGTCGGACCCGCTGCCCTGGTGCGGGTAGTCGTAGGACTCGGGCAGCACGTCGCTCGCGAGGTTGTAGAGGTTGCTCTCCTGCATGGCCGTGGCGACGGCGATGACGAGCGCCCGGCGCGGCAGCTTCATGGCCCGGCCGACGTCGACGATCACCTTGGCGTTGTCCATCTGGAGCTGGTCGAGTCCGGCGACCGGGCGGGGGCGCTTGGGCTTGGTCGGCTTCTTCGGCGTCTTCTTCTTCGTCGGGGTCGGGCTGGGCGTGGCGACCGGGACCGGGGTGACCGGCACGGCGACGGGCGGCGCCGTCCGGGTGAAGTCCCGGGAGGCGCGCTGCTCCGTGGCGGCGCGGTCGGTCAGCACCTCCCGGACGGGCTCGTGCCGCTGGCCGGTGTCCTGGACGCCGACGAAGCCGATCAGGCCGAGACAGCAGGTCACGCCGGCGGCCAGCGCGACCCGGGCGGGCGTCGACCGGAGCGGGCCGCGACGGCGCGGCGCGGCCCGATGCCGTCCGCTCCTCCGTTCGGCCGATGCGCCGTCGGTCGTCAGGCCACAGACGCACGTCTCGGTCAGGTTCTGCTGCGAGGGGTCGTCGGGGTGCACCCGGAGAGGTTAGAGACCTTCGCGCCGGTTGCCACCAGGGTGATTGGTGGCATGCGCCACAATTTGCCATGATCCACGGGCCCATTACGCTCGGTGGATCACGAAAGCCGCCCTTCTTTCTTTTCGCATTTGTCGGTTATAACGGAAAGACCAGGACGAGGTCGGCAGATGATCATCTTTGCGATGGTTCGACCGTGCCTCCTCCGTTCGGCCCATGCCAAGCCCGGCCGCCTGCGGCTCGTGTTTCAGCCGGGAGGCCCAAGCGGGCCGTGGCCGCGGTATGCCGGGATCGCGCCCACGGGGCGTGGGCCGGCTCGATACGATGCGGACGGTGACGGAGCAGATGGTGGATGAGCGGGCCGCCGGTGACCCCACCGGTCGTCCCGGCCGGCGGGGATTGTTGGTCAGCCTCCTCGCCGTGCTGCTCGCCGTGCTGCTCGCCGGCCACCGGGCGGTGCCCAACGTACGCGGCCTGGGCAGCCTCGTCGACAGCGTCACTCCGCTGCTCGGTCTGGGCGTACCGCTGCTCGCGCTGGCGGCGCTGTTGCGCCGGTCCCGGCGGGCGCTGCTGGCCGTGCTCCTTCCGGCGGTCGTGTGGGCCGCGCTCTTCGGCAGCGCCTGGCTGCCGTCGGCGGCCGGCGCCGGGCCGACCTCGGTCCGGGTGGCCAGCCAGAACCTGCGCTCCGGCAACCCCGACCCGGCGGCCACGGTCGGCGCGCTCGCCGGCGCCGAGGCGGACCTGATCGGGCTCCAGGAGGTCGACGACGACTCCCGCGTCGACGCGGCGCTGCGGGAGCGGTATCCGCACCGGGCCGCGGTGTCGACGGTGGCGCTGTGGAGCCGGTGGCCGATCCGCGACTCGGTGGGCGTGGACACCGGCCTGGGCTGGGACCGGGCGCTGCGGGCCGTGGTCGCCGCCCCGCAGGGCGACCTGGTGGTGTACGTGGTGCACCTGGGCTCCGCCCGGGCCGGGCACACCGCCACTCGCGACGAGACCCTCGCCGCACTGGCCGCCATGGTCCGGACCGACCCGGCCCCCCGGCTGGTGGTGCTCGGCGACCTGAACACCGCCACCACCGACCGGGTCTTCGCGCCGCTCACCCGGCTGCTGCACGACGCGCAGGCCGACGCCGGTCAGGGCTTCGGGTTCACCTGGCCGGCGGAGCTGCCGGTGACCCGCCCCGACCACGTGCTCTACCGGGGGTTGACCCCCACCGCGGCCGGGGTGCTGCAGACTCCGGACAGTGACCACCGGGCGGTGACCGCCGGCTTCCGCTGGTGAGAGCGGTCAGTGCCGGCCGCCGTCCGCCGGCGTGACGGTCAGCCGGTGCCGGCTGTTGTCGCCGCTGGAGAACGGCCACAGCCGGTCAGCGTGCACCACCAGGTCGGCCAACTGCTCGCGGGTCAGGCCGGCGGAGGAGATCTCGGCGTGCACGTCGGCCCGGTACCGGCCGTCGTCGTCGCGGCCGAGCCTCGCCTCTGCGGTCACCTCGACGGTGTGCGCCTCGTCGGTGATCTCGGCGGCCGCCTCCACCGCCGCGTGGTGCAGGCAGGACGCGAACGCGGCGGCGAGCAGCTGTTCCGGGGTCAGCCCGGTGCAGTGCGGCGCCAGCGGGGACGCCAGGGCCGTGGAGAGCCCGCCGTCGTCGGTGCGTACGTGACCGCCCGCGGCGGTCGCCGTGGCCTTCTCGTGCAGCCCGGAACTCGGATCCGACATCGCGTTCCTCCCGTCGCTCACCCGCCCGGCTACCCGGCCGCCGCCCGGCGAAACCGGCCCGGAACGCGCTGCCGAGCGGCGGCGTCAACAGGGCGTACGGCTCGTCCAGGTCAACTCGTCGAGGCCCACCGCCTCGGTCGACGCGGCGGCGGCCTGCTCGGTCCACGGGGACACCGGGCCGGGCCGCTGCCGGGGCGCGGCCGGCTGCATCATCGGCACGTACACCCGGGCGTCGACCGCCTCGGCCAGCAGCAGCGCGGCCATCAGGCTGGTCGGGCGCCGGGCCGGATCCTCGGACAGGCACCGGTGGCAGAGGTCGGCGACCTCCGGCGGCAGGCCCTCGATCTCCGGCAGCGGCTCCGGCGCCTGCCGCCGGCGGCTGCCCAGGTACTCGGTGGTGCTGTTCGCGGCGTACGGCAGCCGGCCGGTCAGGCAGTAGTAGAGGAGCACGCCGAGGGCGTACATGTCGGCCGCGGGGGTGGCCGGCTGCCGGTCCAGCTGCTCGGGCGCCAGGTACGCGGGCGTGCCGATCACGATGCCGTCCGGGGTCTCGTCGGGGGTGCCGGCCGGAGTGGCGATGCCGAAGTCCAGCACCTTCACCCCCGCCGGAGTGAGGATCACGTTTGCCGGCTTCACGTCCCGGTGCACGATGCTTTGCGCGTGCGCGGCGGCCAGCGCGGCGCTCACCTCGGCGCACACCCGGACCCCGATCCGCCAGTCCAACGGGCCGCCGCGCAGGTGCGCGGCGAGCGTCTCGCCCTCGGCCAGCTCCATCACGATGTACGGCAGCTCGCACCCGCCCGGGGCGTCGGCGGTGCCGAAGTCGTGCACGCTGGCCACGTTCGGGTGGACGAGGCGGGCCGCGGAGCGCGCCTCGGCCCGGATCCGCTCGACCGACGTGGCCTCGTCGTCCAGCCCTGGAGAGATCAGCTTCACCGCCACGGTCCGGTCCAGCACCAGGTCGTGCGCCCGCCAGACCTCCGACATGCCGCCGACGCCGACGCGCTGTTCGAGCTCGTACCGCCCGCCCAGCGTCCGCATCGGCCTCTCCTCGCCCTCGTCCGGCCCCGGGCGCCCCGGGTCATGCGGGTCGCGGTACCCGGGCCCCGAGCAGGGCAAACCGCCGGGGTTCGCGCGCCGGGCCGGGCGGCGCGGGTAGCGTCCCCGGCAGAGGGTCGGGCCGGCGGGAAACGGAGGGGCGGGGTGGCTCTGGTGCGCGTGCGGTTCGTCGGCGGGCCCGCCCACGACCTCGTCCGGGAGCTGCCGGCCGAGCCGGACGGGGAGCCGCCGCGGCGGTGGATCATGCGGCACCCCGGCGAGGCGAGCGCCCCGCCCGGCGACGAGACCGACCACCTCTACGAGCGGGACCACCGGGACGGCTGGGGCACCTGGACGATGCGGTACGTGCGCACCGAGCCGTTCGGCGCCACCGAGTGAGCGGGCTCGGGCCGGGTGCCGTCACCACCGGGCGGCCGGCTGGGGAAGATCCGCCGGCCGGGCCCGCGGCCAGGCGGGTACGCCCTGGCCGGCGAGCCATTCCGGGCCGTGCGCGCCGTGCACCAGCGCCGCCACCGCCAGCATCGCCGCCCGCGCCGCGTCGGGCGCGGCGACGGTCACGGCAGCCCACGGCGAGGGCGGCCCGTCCCCGGTACGCGGGTCGCGTACCCCGCCGCCGTCCGGGCGCAGCACGTCGGCCGTGACCAGCGCGCCGTCGGTCAGCGTCAGCGGACCCTGCGCCACCCGCCAGCCACCGGCCGGCGCCGGCCCGGCCACCGCCAGCCGGGAGCCGACGGCGACCAGCACCCCGGTGCCCTGCCGCGCGGCCACATGCTCGGCGCACCGCTGCACCAGGTACGCGGTGCCCGTACCGCCCAGGTCCAGCCAGAGCGGCGGCGGCACCGCCAGCAGCTCACCCCGCAGCGACACCGCTCGCCAGTCGGCGGTCCGGCCGACCCGGCCCCACCCGGAGCCGCACGCCGGCAGCGGTCCCGCCGTGCCGCGCAGCCGCGCCGTGCCGACGGTCGGGTCCACCGCGCCGCCGCTCGCCTCCGCCGCCCCCAGCGCCACCGCCACCATCTCGCGCAGCAGCGGGCCGACCGGCGCCGGTCGGCCGGCGGCCCGGTGCGCCCGGGCCAGCTCCAGATCGGCGGCGCGCAGCCCGGCCAGCCGGCGGGCCACCGCGCGCCGGGCCGCCGGCAGCGTCCGACGGTCGGTCACCGCCACCCGCACCGCCCGGGCCCGCCACCACCAGCGCACCTCGAAGGTCCCGTTCCCGCCCATGGGGGTAGCGTGCCGGCGCCGCCTGGAGACGACGTGGGGCGCACCTGTGGTCCCGCTGTGCGTCCCGGCTGCCCTCGCGCCCGCGCGGTGACGCCGTGGCCGGCCCCACAGCTGGTACACAGGATCGGGACAGGCGCGGCACAGCGGGGCGGCCCACGATGGGGGCATGGGGATGGACGGGCAGACCATGCGGGGCCGGATCGAGCTGCGCCGACCGGACGGCGAACCGGTGCGCGTCCTGGTGGTCGACGACGAGCCGACGCTGA
This sequence comes from Micromonospora sp. RTBAU3-60, assembly GCF_054963695.1. Classification (NCBI taxonomy): domain Bacteria; kingdom Bacillati; phylum Actinomycetota; class Actinomycetes; order Micromonosporales; family Micromonosporaceae; genus Micromonospora; species Micromonospora sp. RTBAU3-60. The sequence goes on from NZ_JBUEGB010000051.1 coordinate 26,823, forward strand.
CGGATCTGCTCACGATGGCCCTGCGCTATGAGGGCTGGGAGGTGGCTACCGCCGGCAACGGGACGGCCGCGATCAGCACCGCCCGGCAGGTCAAGCCCGACGTGGTGGTGCTCGACGTCATGCTCCCCGACCTGGACGGCTTCCAGGTGCTGCGCCGGCTGCGCGAGGAGAGCCCGAGCGTGCCGGTGCTCTTCCTCACCGCTCGGGACGCGGTGGAGGAGCGGATCGCCGGGCTCACCGTCGGCGGGGACGACTACGTCACCAAGCCGTTCAGCCTGGAGGAGGTGATCGCCCGACTGCGTGCCCTGCTGCGCCGCTCCGGGTTCGCGGTCGCCGCCCGCGAGGAGGCCGTGCTCACCGTCGGCGACCTCAGCCTGGACGAGGACAGCCACGAGGTACGCCGCGCCGGCGACCTGATCACCCTCACCGCCACCGAGTTCGAGCTGCTGCGCTACCTGATGCGCAACCCGCGCCGGGTGCTGAGCAAGGCGCAGATCCTCGACCGGGTCTGGAACTACGACTTCGGCGGCCAGGCCAACGTGGTCGAGCTGTACATCTCGTACCTGCGAAAGAAGATCGACGCGGGCCGCGAGCCGATGATCCACACGCTGCGGGGTGCCGGCTATGTCCTCAAGCCGGCGGAGTGACCTGGCCGGGCGGCTGCGTCGCTGGTTCGCCGGCTGGTCGCTGCGCCGCCGCCTGGTGCTCTCCGTGGTGGCGCTGCTCGCGCTGGTCAGTGTCGGCATCGGCGGGCTGACCACGGTCGCCCTGCGGCACTTCCTCGTGAACCAGGTCGACGACCAGCTCACCATGAACGATCGGCGCTCTGGCGACCTGCCGCCCTGGTTCCGGCAGCCCGGCGATTCGCGGCGACCCGGCCCCGGCGCCCAGCGGCCGGAGCCGCCGCCCGGCTTTCCCACCGGCTCGATCGCGATGCGGACCACCGACGGAGTGCCGATCGCGAACGCCCGAGGCGAGTCGGGGGGCGTGGAGCCGCTGTCCGCCACCGACGTCACCGCACTCGTCGCGCTGCCGACAGACGCCCAGCCGCGCACTGTCGAGCTCGGCGACCGAGGGGACTTTCGCGCGGCGGCGCACCGGATGGCCAACGGTGACGTGCAGGCCGTCGCCATCCCGCTCGCCGAGGTCGAGGAGACGGTCATGTGGATGGCCATCGCCCAGGCCGGCGTGATCGGCGCGGGTCTGATCATCGCCGGGGGCCTCGGCGCGCTGATCGTCCGGGCCACGTTGCGCCCGCTGAACCGGGTCGCCGCCACCGCCACCCGGGTCACCGAGCTGCCGCTGGATCGCGGCGAGGTGGCGCTGTCGGTCCGGGTGCCGGCGGCCGACACCGACCCGCGGACCGAGGTGGGGCAGGTGGGCGGCGCGCTCAACCGGATGCTCGGCCACGTCGCCGCCGCGCTCGCCGCCCGCCAGGCCAGCGAGACCCGGGTACGCCAGTTCGTCGCCGACGCCAGCCACGAGCTGCGCACCCCCCTGGCGGCGATCCGGGGGTACGCGGAGGTGGCCCGGCGCGGCCGGGACGAGGTGCCGCCGGACGTGGCGCACGCGCTGCGCCGGGTGGAGTCGGAGAGCACCCGGATGACCAGCCTCGTCGACGACCTGCTGCTGCTCGCCCGGCTGGACTCCGGCCGGCCCCTCGCGGCCGAGCCGGTGGACCTCACCGCGCTCGTGGTGAACGCGGTCAGCGACGCGCACGTGGCCGGCCCCGACCACCGCTGGCAGCTCGACCTGCCGGACGAGCCGGTGACGGTCACCGGGGACGCCCACCGGCTGCACCAGGTGGTGGCCAACCTGCTCGCCAACGCGCGGGTGCACACCCCGCCGGGCACCACCGTGACCGCCCGCCTCACGGCGGTCGCCGACGGTGTCGAACTCAGCGTCACCGACGACGGTCCCGGCATCCCCGCCGACCTCCAGCCGGAGGTCTTCGAGCGCTTCGCCCGCGGCGACAGCTCCCGCTCCCGGGCGCACGGCAGCACCGGTCTCGGCCTGGCCATCGTGGCCGCCGTGGTGGAGGCCCACCACGGCCGGGTCGACGTGAGCAGTCGTCCCGGCCGTACCGCCTTCACGGTGCGGCTGCCGGATTCCACAGCCGACGCATAGGTCGTTCATGGGGCCGGACCAGCGGCCCGCCGGAGGCTGGCCGGCATGGACAGAACAGAGAGCCTGCTGACCGCGCCCGCGGCCGGGTCGGCCGATCCGGCCGCCGCGCCCGCTTCCGTGCCCGCCCCCGATCCGGTCCGGACGGCGGCGGCATCCGCGCCGCCCGCGCCGCCCCGCCGTGACCCGCGTTGGGCGCGACCGGCCCTGGTCGGGCTCCTGCTGGCCACCGCCCTGCTCTATCTGTGGGGGCTGGGCGCCTCCGGCTGGGGCAACGCGTTCTACTCGGCCGCCGTGCAGGCCGGTTCGGAGAGCTGGCAGGCCTTCTTCTACGGATCCTCCGACGCGGCCAACTCGATTACCGTCGACAAGACCCCTGCCTCGCTGTGGCTGATGGCGCTCTCCGTCCGGGTCTTCGGGCTGAGCAGCTGGTCGATCCTGGTGCCGCAGGCGCTGCTCGGGGTGGCCACGGTCGGTGTGCTGTACGCCGCCGTCCGCCGCTGGTACGGCCCGGCCGCCGGTCTGCTCGCCGGCGCGGTGCTCGCGGTCACCCCGGTGGCCACCCTAATGTTCCGGTTCAACAACCCGGACGCGCTGCTGGTGTTCCTGCTGGTCGCCGCCGCGTACGCGACCGTTCGCGCGGTCGAGACGGCGAGCACCCGGTGGATCGCGCTGACCGGCGTGCTGGTCGGGCTCGGTTTCCTCACCAAGATGCTCCAGGCGTTCCTGGTGATCCCGGTCTTCGCCGGCGTCTACCTGCTGGCTGCGCCGACCGGCGTCGGGCGGCGGATCCGCCAGCTGCTGCTGTCCGGGCTGGCCGTGGTGGTATCCGCCGGCTGGTGGGTGGCCGTCGTGGAACTGGTGCCGGCGAGCGCCCGCCCCTACATCGGCGGGTCGCAGCACAACAGCATCCTGGAGCTCACCCTCGGCTACAACGGTCTCGGCCGGATCACCGGAAACGAGGAGGGCAGCGTCGGCGGCGGCCGGATGGGCGGCGGTGGCGGGGGACCGTTCTCCGGCCAGACCGGCTGGCTGCGGATGTTCGACACCGAGGTCGGTGGGCAGATCTCCTGGCTGCTGCCGGCCGCGCTGATCCTGCTGGTCGCCGGGCTGGTGCTGGCCGGGCGGGCGGCGCGGACCGACCGGACCCGGGCCGGGCTGCTGCTCTGGGGCGGCTGGCTACTGGTCACCGGGCTGATCTTCAGCTTCATGTCCGGGATCTTCCACGCGTACTACACGGTGGCCCTGGCCCCGGCGGTCGGCGCCCTGGTCGGCATCGGCGTGACCCTGCTGTGGCGGGCCCGGACCGCCCCGGACCGGCGCCGCGCCCGGGCGGCGAGCGCCGCGCTCGCGGTCGCCCTCGCGGTCAGCGCCTGGTGGTCGTGGCACCTGCTGGCCCGCAGCGCCGACGGGTACCCGTGGCTGCGCCCCGCCGTGCTGGTGGTCGGCCTGGCCGCCGCCGCGCTGCTGCTCCTGGCTGGCCGGCTGCCGCGCCGGGTGGCCCCGGTGGTGCTGGCGCTCGGCGCGCTGGCCGCCCTCGCCGGCCCGGCGGCGTACGCGCTGCAGACCGCCGCGACGCCGCACACCGGCTCGATTCCCAGCGCCGGGCCGTTCGTGCAGGGTGGCTTCGGCCCGGGGCGCGGCGGGTTCCCCGGCGGCCGGATGCCCGCGGGCATGGAGTTCCCCGGCGCCCCGAACGGCGGCGGCGGCTTCCCTGGCGGCCAGGGTCAGTTCCCGGCCTTCCCGGGCGGCCCGAACGGGACCCTGCCCGGCGGCCAGACCGGCGGAACCGGCCAGGACGGCACCGGCTCGAACGGCGCGGCCGGCCAGAACGGCACCGGCCGGGACGGCGGGGCAGGGCAGTTCCCCGGCGGCGCGTTCCCCGGCGGCGACGGGCGGTCGCAGCGGACCGGCGGCGGGATGGGCGGGCTGCTCGACGCCCGCGAGCCGAGCGCGGAGCTGACCGCGCTGCTGACCGCCGACGCGGACCACTACACCTGGGTGGCCGCCACCGTCGGCTCGAACAACGCCTCCGGCTACCAGCTGGCCACCCACAGGCCGGTGATGCCGATCGGCGGCTTCAACGGCAGCGACCCGTCCCCGACCCTCGCCCAGTTCCAGGAGTACGTCGCCACGGGAAAGATCCACTACTTCATCGGCGGCGGCGGGTTCCGGGCGAACGGCGGCAGCAACGCGTCCCAGGAGATCGCCACCTGGGTCGCCGAGCACTTCACCGCCAAGACCGTCGACGGGGTCTCGCTGTACGACCTGAGCAGCGGAAAGCAGGGCTGACCATGACCTGGACGAGCGAACCCCGGGCCGCGGTGCAGGCCCGGCCGACGACGCCGACAGCGGTGCTGGACGTGGTGGTCCCCGTCTACAACGAGGAGGCCGACCTCGGGCCGTGCGTCCGGCGGCTGCACGCCCACCTCACCGCGCACTTCCCGTACCCGTTCCGGATCACGGTGGCCGACAACGCCAGCGTCGACGGCACCCTCGCGGTGGCCCAGGCACTCGCCGCGGAGCTGTCCGAGGTGAGCGTGCTGCACCTCGACGCCAAGGGGCGGGGCCGGGCGCTGCGGGCGGCCTGGTCCGCCTCCCCGGCGCCGGTGCTGGCGTACATGGACGTGGACCTCTCCACCGACCTGGCGGCGCTGCTGCCGCTGGTGGCGCCGCTCATCTCCGGCCACTCCGACCTGGCCATCGGCACCCGGCTGGCCCGGACCAGCCGGGTGGTCCGGGGCGCCAAGCGGGAGGTGATCTCCCGCGGCTACAACCTGCTGCTGCGGGGCACCCTCGCGGCGCGCTTCTCCGACGCGCAGTGCGGGTTCAAGGCGATCCGCGCCGACGTGGCCGCCCGGCTGCTGCCGCTGGTCCAGGACACCGGCTGGTTCTTCGACACTGAGCTGCTGGTCCTGGCGCAGCGGGCCGGCCTGCGCATCCACGAGGTGCCGGTGGACTGGGTGGACGACCCGGACAGCCGGGTGGACATCCGGGCCACCGTGCTGGCGGACCTGCGCGGTATCGGGCGGCTGGGTCGGGCGCTGGTCACCGGCGCGCTGCCACTGGCGGAGCTGCGCACGCAGCTCGGCCGGGCGCCCCTGCAGTCGCCGCCGGCGCAGGTGCCGGTCGGGCTGCCCCGGCAGCTCGCCCGGTTCGCCGCGGTCGGGGTGGCCAGCACGCTCGCGTACCTGCTGCTGTTCGTGCTGGCCCGAGGCTCGCTGGGGGCGCAGCCGGCGAACCTGCTGGCGCTGCTGCTCACCGCGGTGGCCAACACGGCCGCCAACCGGCGGCTCACGTTCGGCGTCACGGGCCGCCGGCACGCCGGCCGGCACCACCTCCAGGGACTGCTCGCCTTCGCCCTCGGCCTGGCCCTGACCAGCGGCTCCCTGGCGGTCCTGCACGCCGCCGTGACCAGCCCACCCCGCCCGCTGGAACTGGCCGTGCTCGTCGCCGCGAACCTGGTCGCCACCGCGCTGCGCTTCCTCCTGCTCCGCCTGGCCATGCACCACCGCCGCCCCTGACCCGCCCGCGCCCACCTCGTTGATCATGAAGTTGTTGTCCCGACACGCCGGGCGGTCGGGCAACAACTTCATGATCAGCGGGGGTCGGTGGGGGCGTGGCAGGGTGAAGGGATGTATCGGGAGCGGGTGGTGGCGGGGTTGCGGGGGGCGGTGGTGTGGGAGAGCGTCGCCGCCGGGCTCGGGCCGACCCGGGTGCTGCCGGACGGGTGCCTGGATCTGCTCTGGTCCAGCCGGGCCGGGCTGCTGGTCGCCGGTCCTGATCGGACCGCCCACCTCTCCGTCAGCGGGCCCGATGAGCGGTGGGTCGGGCTGCGGCTGCCGCCCGGCACCGGTCCCGCCGTCCTCGGCGTCCCCGCCGACGAACTGCGGGACCGACGCGTCCCGCTCGCCGACCTGTGGGGCCGGGCGGCCGCCGAGCTGACCGACCGGCTGGCGGCGGCCGTCGAGGCCGGCCCGCGGCGGCCCGCCCGCGCCGCAGGTGCGGGCACATCGGCCCCACTCGCCGCGTCGGCCGTCGCGCCGGAGTGGCCGGGCTGGGCCGAGCCGGTGGCCGCGGTGCTGGAGTCGGTCGCGATGGCGCGGCTGCGCGCCGCCGGCGGGCCGGACCCGCTCGGTACGCGGGTCGCCGCCCGGCTGGCGGCCGGCGCCACGGTGGCGGCCACCGCCGCCGAGGTCGGCCTCGGCGGGCGGGCGCTGCACCGGCGCAGCCAGGCCCTCTTCGGGTACGGCCCGAAGACCCTCGCCCGCATTCTGCGGATGCGCCGGGCCCTCGACCTGGCCCGGGCCGGTACCCCGCTGGCCGAGGTCGCCGCCCGGGCCGGGTACGCCGACCAGGCCCACCTCACCCGCGAGGTGAAGGAGTTCGCCGGGGTGCCCCCGACCCACCTGCTGCCGGGCCGCCGCGCCTGACCGTCCGCCCCGCCGGTCCGCGTCCCGAGGTCAGTCGTCCTTGAGCGGGGCGAACAGGTCGACGCCGTTGCCGTCCGGGTCGTGCAGCACCGCGTACCGCTGGCCCCAGAAGGCGTCCCAGGGCGGCAGGTGGCCGTGGTGGCCGGCGGCGGTCAGCTCCGCGTACCAGCGGTCGACCTCGGCCGGATCGGCGCAGCGGAAGGCCAGGCCCATCCGGGGACTGCCGGTGGCCGGGGTGAAGCCCAGGTCGAAGGTGCGCACCGTGTCGACCGTGTCCCAGGCCAGCCGGACCCCGTTGTCGAGGGTGATCTCCACGTGCGGTTCCCGTTCCGCGCCGGGCGGGATCGCCAGGCCCAGCTGGCGGTAGAAGTCGAGCGTGCGGCCCATGTCGGTGACGACCATGCCGATCAGATCGAAATGCGGTGTCATGGCCGCCACGGTAGGGGCGGGCGGGCCGGGATGTCTTGAACGGAACGGACGTGGGTCGAGTGGCGGGTGTGCCCGACACGGATCGCCTTGGCGGCGTACGGTGAGGGACAAGTCCGGCTAAAAGGCCGAAAGCCCCTTTACCGGGCTGGCCTCCATCAACGGCGAGGGAAGGGGGCAGCCGTGACGCACCTGGCCTACCTGGATGCGGGATCCGGCAGCCTGATCGTGCAGGCGGTGGTCGGTGGGGTGGCCGGCGCGGCGGTTGCCGCCAAGCTCTACTGGCGCCGGTTGGTGGCCCGGTTCCGCCGGCAGCCCACCGACCGGGGCTGACCGGCGTGGCCTTCTCCGACACCGGCGTCCAGGCCGAGCCGGGGTCCTTCCGCGACCCCGGCAACCGGGTCTTCCACCGCAACGGCGAAGTGCTGCGCGGGCTCGACGAAGGCTCCGCCGGCGACTGGCGGGCGCTGGCCGCCGCCGACTTCTTCCGCGACCTGCTCGCCGCGGGCAAGGTCTGCGGCACCGAGGAGCTGACCCCGACCCCGGCGGAGCTGCCCTGGGCGGCGGTGCTCCGGCACGAGCGCATCCCGTTCGTCTCCCACCCGTACGAGTGGACGTACGGCATGCTGCGCGACGCCGCCCTGCTGCATCTGGACGTCCTGCGGATGGCGCTGGCCGACGGCTTCACCACCAAGGACGGCTCGGCGTACAACCTCCAGTGGCGGGGCGCCACGCCGGTCTTCATCGACGTCGGCTCGTTCGAGCCGGCCCGCGACGGGGAGCCCTGGGCCGGGTACCGGCAGTTCTGCCAGACCCTGCTCTACCCCCTGCTGCTCCAGGCCCACCTCGGGATCGATTTCCAGCCCTGGCTGCGGGCCCGGATCGACGGCATCGAGCCGGATCAGATGCGGCGGCTCTTCGGCGGGACCCGGCGCTGGCGGCCCGGGGTGCTCACCCACGTCCACCTGCACGGCGCGATGCAGGCCCGCAACGCCCGCGCCAGCACCGCCGACGTCCGCGCCCAGCTGCGGGCCGCCGGCTACTCCCGGGAGCTGGCCCTGGCCACCGTACGCGGACTGGAGAAGCTGGTCCGCCGGCTGGACCACCGGCCGGGGGAGAGCTACTGGTCGGACTACCAGCGCACCTGCGCGTACTCGGTGCCGGACCGGCAGGCCAAGGAGCAGTTCGTCGACCAGGCGGTGGCCGCCGCCGCGCCCGGGCTCGTCCTCGACCTGGGCGCCAACGACGGCCGGTACGCCCGGATCGCCGCCCGGCAGGCCGGCTACGTGGTCGCGGTCGAGCAGGACCCGGTGGTGGCCGACGGGCTCTACCGCGCCCTGCGGGCCGCCGGGGAGCCGCGCATCGTGCCGCTGGTGATGGACCTGGCCGACCCGTCGCCCGGCGGGGGCTGGCGCGGCGTCGAGCGGGCGGCCTTCGGCGACCGGGCACGGGCCGACCTGGTGCTCGCGCTGGCGGTGGTGCACCACCTGGCGATCGGCCGGAACGTGCCGCTGGCCGAGGTGCTGGACCAGTTCGTGGCGCTGACCGCGCCCGGCGGCAGCCTGGTCGTGGAGTTCGTCCACCCCGAGGACCCGATGGCCCGCCGGCTGCTGGCCAACAAGCCGGACGGGCTCTTTCCCGACTACCGGCGGGCGGCGTTCGAGCCGCTGCTCGCGGCGCGCGGGCGGATCGTCCGCCAGGCCGAGCTGCCGTCCGGCACCCGCACGCTCTACCAGGTGGTGGTGCATGGCTGAGCAGACCCTCGTACCACCCGAGGTGCGCCCGGTCGCCCCGGCGCCGACCGGGAGCCGGCGGGTGTGGCGGGGCGAGCTGGGCCGGCTGCTGGAGGTGGCGGCGCTGGTCGGGCTGGTGGTCACCCAGCCGCTGCTGGACGTGCTGGGGCGCAGCCCCGACTTCTTCCTCTTCCACCGCGCCTCCCCGGCGGACGTCCTGCTCCTGGTGGGCCTGATCGCGATCGCGCCGACCGTGCCGCTCGCCCTGCTCGGCGCGGTCAGCCTGTGCGCCGGGCGGGTCACCCGGGCGGTCGTGCACACCCTCGTGGTGGGGCTGCTGCTGGCCGCCCTCGCCGTCCAGGTCGGGCGGCACACCACACCGCTGCGCGGCGTACCGCTGCTGCTGGCGGCGGCCGTGGCCGGCGCCGCCGGGGCGGCCGCGCACCGCCGGTGGCGGGCGCCGGCGCGGGTGCTGCGGGTGGCCGCCGTCGGGCCGGCGGTCTTCGTCGGTCTCTTCCTCTTCGCCTCGCCGGCCTCGGCGGTGGTGCTGCCCCGCGGCCACACGGGTGCCACCGGGGTGGCCGGCGCGGGGGTCCACCCGCCGGTGGTCATGATCGTCCTGGACGAGCTGCCCCTGGTCTCGCTGCTCGGACCGGACGGGCGGATCGATGCCATCCGCTATCCGAACTTCGCCGAGCTGGCCGCCGGCTCCACCTGGTACCGCAACGCCACCGGGGTCAGTGGCTGGACCCCGTACGCGCTGCCGGCCATGCTGACCGGTCGCTACCCGGCCCAGTCGGTCGCCCCGCACTATTCGCAGTACCCGGACAACCTGTTTACCGCCCTCGGCGGGCTGTACGAGATCAGGGCGGAGGAGAGCATCACCCGGCTCTGCCCGCCCAGTCGCTGCGAGCAGCCGGCCACCCCGCCGCAGGGTCTGGGCGTGCTGGTCCGGGAGAGCGGCAAGCTGCTGCGGCAGGTCACCGCGCCGGTGGACATCCGGGTCGACCCCGAGACGTCGTACCGGGAGCTGACCCGGGCCGAGGCGGGGCTGGACGCCGCCGAGCCGGTCCCGGCCGACCCGAAGTTCCGCTGGGACGCGCTCAACGCCAACCAACCGGCCCGGTTCACCAGCTTCCTCGCCGGGCTGCGCCCCACGTCCCGGCCCACCCTGCACTTCCTGCACCTGCTGATGCCGCACGCGCCGTGGGCGTACCTGCCGTCCGGGGCCCGGTACGCCGCGCCGGAGGACCTGCCCAACGACGGCGCCGGCTGGGTGGACCTGGCCCGCCAGCGTCACCTGGCCCAGCTCGGCTACACCGACCGGCTGATCGGCGAGACGCTGCGGACGTTGCGGGCCACCGGCCTCTACGACAAGGCCCTCGTCCTGGTCACCGCCGACCACGGGGTGAGCTTCCTACGTGACTGGCAGGGCCGCGGGATGGACGCCATCAACCACGCCGCCGACCAGGTCGCCTGGGTGCCGATGTTCCTCAAGGAGCCCGGCCAGCGGGACGGCCGGATCGACGACCGGAACTGGCAGCACGTCGACCTGCTGCCCACCATCGCCGACGAGACCCACGTGCGGATCCCCTGGCGGATGGACGGCCGCTCGGCGAAGCAGGCCGCCCGGACGGGAGCCGACAAGCGCTTCTACGACCGGCCCGGGGAACCGGTGCCGATCACCGGCGGGGTGCCCTCGCCGCCCGCCACGCCGGCCCCGGACCGGCTGGTGGGCACCCGGCCCGGCAACAAGCCCGCCGGCGGTACGGCCACGGTGGCGAACCTCGCCGCGTTCCGCGCCGTCGACCCGGCGACCGGCGATCTGCCCGCCCTGGTGTGGGGCACCCTGCCCGCCTCGGTGCCAGACGGGACGAAGCTCGCGGTGGCGGTCAACGGCACCATCGGCGCCGTGGTGCCGGTCGTCCCACCGGACAAGGGCGGCCGGCGGTTCGCGGCGCTGCTGCCCGACGACCGGCTCTTCGCCGCCGGGGCCAACCGCCTGGACATCTACCGGGTGGGCACGGACGGCTCGCTGCGCCGGCTCACCCTGTCCTGACCCGCCACCATGACCCGCCGACCGCCCCGGCCCACGGCCGGGGTGGTCGCGCTTCCATGGGGTTTCCCAGCCGGCAAGTCGGGAATCGCGTGACGCATACCTCACCGAAGAACCACGGCGAGCGGTGTCCTCCGCACCGCGATTACGGTAAAAGCGAAGGCAATTCAACGAAGATCTTGCCGGCGAAGCGAGGAACAGATGACGGAAGTCAAGCTCGACCACCCCGGTGGGCAGCTGTCGATGCCGGTGCAGTCCGCGGTCGAGGGCCCCGCCGGCATCCGGGTGGGTAACCTGCTCAAGGAAACCGGGATGACCACCTACGATCCCGGGTTCGTCAACACCGCGTCCTGCTCGTCCGCGATCACCTACATCGACGGTGACGCGGGCATCCTGCGCTACCGGGGCTACCCGATCGAGCAGCTGGCCGAGAACTCCTCCTTCCTGGAGGTCTCGTACCTGCTGATCTACGGCGAGCTGCCGACCCCGCAGCAGCTCACCGAGTTCAGCGAGCGGATCCGGCGGCACTCGCTGCTGCACGAGGAGATGCGCCGCTTCTTCGACGGCTTCCCGCGCGACGCGCACCCGATGGCCGTGCTCTCCTCGGCGGTCAGCGCCATCTCGACCTTCTACCAGGACAGCCTGGACCCGTTCGACTCCGAGCACGTGGAGATGTCCACGGTGCGGCTGATGGCGAAGGTCCCCACCATCGCCTCGTACGCGTACAAGAAGTCGATCGGCCAGCCGCTGCTGTACCCGGACAACTCGCTGGGCTACGTCGAGAACTTCCTGCGGATGACCTTCGGCGTGCCGGCCGAGTCGTACGAGGTCGACCCGGTGGTGGCCCGGGTGCTGGACATGCTCTTCATCCTGCACGCCGACCACGAGCAGAACTGCTCCACCTCGACCGTGCGGCTGGTCGGCTCCAGCAACGCCAACCTCTTCGCCTCGGTCTCGGCCGGCGTGAACGCCCTCTTCGGCCCGCTGCACGGCGGCGCCAACCAGGCCGTGCTGGAGATGCTCCAGCGGATCCAGGCCGACGGCGGCGACGTCCGCTCCTTCGTGCAGAAGGTGAAGGACAAGCAGGACGGCGTGAAGCTGATGGGCTTCGGCCACCGGGTCTACAAGAACTACGACCCGCGCGCCGCGATCGTGAAGAAGGCCGCCCAGGACGTGCTCGGCCGGATGGCCAAGCCGGACCCGCTGCTGGACCTCGCGGTGCAGCTGGAGGAGATCGCCCTGGCGGACGACTTCTTCGTCTCCCGCCGGCTCTACCCGAACGTGGACTTCTACACCGGCCTGATCTACAAGGCCATGGGCTTCCCGACCAAGATGTTCACGGTGCTCTTCGCCCTGGGCCGGCTGCCCGGCTGGATCGCCCAGTGGCGCGAGATGATCAACGACCCGGAGACCAAGATCGGCCGTCCGCGCCAGATCTACACCGGCTACCCGAAGCGGGACTACGTACCCGTCGCGGAGCGCTGAGCCCGGTCCTGACGGCGAAGGCCGCCGACCCCGTGGGGGTCGGCGGCCTTCGCCGTATCGGCTGGTGCGTCAGGCCACCAGGGAGCGCAGCGGGATCTGCGCGTCCCGGAGGGCCTGCACCATGTCCCGCAGGAACGGGTGCTCGTCGGCCTGCAGGCCGTCCCGGTTCGGGATCACCAGGTAGGCCGACCCGTCCACCACCGAGACCCGGGCGGTGTCGGTGTACCGGGCGACGATCGCCGCGGCGCGGTCGCGGTCACCGGCCGCCACCTCGACGCTGATCGGCCGCCACTCGCCACCCAGGTCATCCGCCACCGGCGCCGCCGCGGCGGCCGCCCGGGCCGGGTCGATCCCGGTCGTGCGGCTCAGGGCGGCGCGGTTCGGCGCCGCGCCCGCGCCCGACGGGTAGAGCAGCGCGTTGGCCACCAGGTGCTGCGCGTTCTCGGTGTACGCCCGGAAGAGCGGGTTGAACGCGAACAGCACCGCCCGGCCGGCGCCGGTCGGCTCGTCCACCAGCGCGACCGTCCCCTTCAGCGCGTCGCTGCCCACGCTGTAGCCGTTCGACCAGAAGGTGTTGTCGGACGGGTAGCTGAGCACGTTGGTGCCGGTGCTGCTCGGGTTCAGGATCGAGTCCTCGTTGTTGAACGCGAAGTCCTCCGCCGGGCGGCCCAGCGCGACCGGGCTGTCGTGATCGACGTCGACCCGCAGTTGCGAGCCGGGCACCTGGTAGCCGCCCGGCTTCGCCTTCTCCGTGGTCGAGGTCAGCCCGGCGGCCCGGGCCATCCGGGTGCCCTCGTTCCGCAACCCGATGTAGGTGTGGCCCTGGGCGATCCAGTTCCGCAGGTTGGCCTGCCCGGCAGCGGTGAGCCCGCCGGTCGGGCTGCTGCCGTCCGGCACGAGCAGCACGGTGCGCCCGGTGAACGCCGGGGTGTTGTCGTTGATGTCGGCGGTGGTCACCGGCTTCAGGTCCAGGCCCCACCGCTTGCCCAGCACGTACCGGGCCTCGCCGTGCGAGCCGGAGGTGGTGGAGATGCCGGTGCCCTGGAACAGTCCGACCTCCGGCAGGTTCACCGGGGTCCCGCTGGCCGCCGCGTCATGCGGGTTCAGGGTCACCCCGAGCGACCGGGCGAGCTGGTCGAGCTCCGGGGTGAGGCTCTTCGCCGGGAAGCCCACCACGCTGGTCTCGAGGTCACGGACCAGCGGCACGCCCTGGCCGAGCAGCCGGAAGGTGAGCTCGGCCGCCGCCGCTGAGTCCAGCGGGTAGGCGTACGAGCCCTTCGCCCCGGCCGCCGCGGTCTTGCCGCCCGAGATCCCACGGACGAGCTGGGCCTGGGGCCGGACGTCGTCGCCGGTGTAGATGGTGTCCACACCCATCAGCAGTGGGTTGCTCCAGGCCGACACGTCGTAGAAGTACGGGAACGGCACGTACGCGTCCTCGCCCATGATCGCCTGGATCCAGTGCTTCTGCGGCTGGTCCATCGGGATCCAGTACGCGCCCACGGGCACCGTGACGTCGGTCGCGGCGCGACCGCCGGGAATCCGCGCGCTGGGCACCGTGGTCGGCTTGGTCACCTCGTACACCTCGACGTCCATCCGGCGCAGCCGCTCGACCAGCTGGCGTACGTCGCCGAGCTGGCGGTCGGGGAGCAGGAAGTACGAGCGGATTTTGACGTCCGGCACCGGGAACTGGACGGTGTTGGTCGGCTGGACGACCTCGTTGGGCTCCAGCGTGCCGGCCTTGCCCTCGGCGAGCGCGTCCGTCCAGATCTTGAAGTAGCCGCTCAGCACCTCGTGCTTGTTCGCGGCGGCCCAGCCGAGGGTCGACCACTGGGTGTGGAACTGCTGCTGGACCCGGTCGGCCACCGCCGACGCGCTGCCCTTTTCGAAGGTCATGCCGGCGGCGCCGAAGCCGGCGGCCGGGACGGTGTCGCCGTACCCCATGTAGAACAGGTCGTACCGCGCGTAGTTGAAGTAGCACTCGGTGGTGACGGTCTCGCCGCAGGCGCCGTTGAACCCGAAGCCGGCCTTGTTGGCCTCGCCGATCCGGTTGATCCAGTCGACGTTCTCGCTGGAGATCTCGTGGTGGATCGGGTCGGCGTTCGGCGGGAAGAAGTACTGCCGGCCGCCCATCTCGTGGGCGTCGATGAAGACCTGCGGCGGATACTGCCGCAGCAGTTCGATCTTGCCGTCGGTCTCCTGCTGGGTGCGGGCGAACCAGTCCCGGTTCATGTCGAAGCCGTACTCGTTCTGCCGCCGGCTGGCGTCGCGGCCGTCCGGGTTCTGCGTCGGCACGATGACGGTGACCAGGTTGTCGTTCCGCTCCGCGACCGCGCAGGACAGGCCGGAGGCCAGCTCGTACAGCGTCTTGAGGGCGGCGTCCGTGCCGCTCTTCTCGCCGCCGTGCACGTTCGCGGTCACCCAGACGATGGCCGGGCGGTCGGTCGCGGTTTCGGCGGCCTTCTTCGCCGTGGTGCGGCGCGGGTCCCGAAGGTCGCGGATGTCCCTGGCGATCTGCTGCAGGGCGCCCTGCTGGACGTGCCGCTCGTTGGAGACGATCGCGTACGGCAGTGGTTGGCCGAGCACGCTGGTCGCCATGACGCCGGTGACCACCCGGTCGGAGGCGTCGTCGACGGCCTTCAGGTAGCCGCGGACCTCGTCGTTGGTGACGACCCGCTCCTGGCCGGTGCCCAGCGGGAAGCCCAGCGCGGACTCCGGGCTGGGCACGGTGGACAGCCGAGCGGTCGGGTCGGTGCTGCAGTTGGGGGGCGTGGGGGCGGCGCCGGCCGGGACGCCACCGAGCAAGGGCGTCAGGCCGGCCAGCAGCAGCGCCGTGGCGACGCCGGCCGTTCTTCTCGTGGGGACCGCCCCGGGGGGACGCTTCGACAGGCGCATCGGAATGCCTCTCTTCGCTGATTGGGGGAGATCAACTGAGTGGATCGAAACCCTACGATCTGGGTTTCCTGCGGTCAAGGTGCAGCTCGTGCCGGTCAGTGCGCGCGGTGCCCGCCCTCGGTGGCGGTGGTGGGCAGGTTGCCGAGCACCCGGTTGATGATGTGGATCCGGGCGTTGGCCGCCTGGTAGTCGGCACAGACCGTGTCGGCCTGGCCGGCCAGGCGGGCCGTTTCCCCGCCCCCGCTGACCGTCAGTTTGGTGCCGGCGAGGGTGGTGACCCCGCCGGCGGCCACCATGTCGGACAGCGTGAGCGAGCCGGCGACGAGGTGTTCGCGGAGCAGGCCGCGGAGCTTGTCCTTGTCGGTGAGGAACAGCTGGTCCAGGTTGTCCTCGGAGAACTTGGCCGCGAAGGCGTCGTCGGTCGGGGCCAGGATGGTCAGCCCCGACCCCTCGTCCAGGTCGGCGGCCATCCCGGACGCCCGCACCGCCGCCTCGAACGTGGTGAGGACGGGAAGCCACTGCAGCGCCGCCTCGGGCGGCTGGCCGGT
The DNA here is from genome assembly GCF_054963695.1 of Micromonospora sp. RTBAU3-60. Taxonomy (NCBI): domain Bacteria; kingdom Bacillati; phylum Actinomycetota; class Actinomycetes; order Micromonosporales; family Micromonosporaceae; genus Micromonospora; species Micromonospora sp. RTBAU3-60. The sequence goes on from NZ_JBUEGB010000051.1 coordinate 42,520, forward strand.
GAGGGCGGTGGGGTTGCCCGGATCGCTGCCGGAGGGCAGCAGGTCGCACAGGGGGCCGTGCACGACGGGCGCCGCCTTCGGTGCGGCGGCTCCGTCGGCCGCCGGTGAACCGGTGCCGGCACCGGAGCAACCTGTGCCGGCGAGCACCAGGGACAGGGCGGCCGCGGCGAGCGCGGCCCTCCGTCGCCGGCCGGCCGGCCACCGGAGCCGGGGAAGGGATCGGGATCGCGGGCGGATGACGGGCTGGTCCACGACGTTCTCCGGGGAATCGGGTCGTACCGGCAGGCCCGGGAGGCCGGGCCTGCCGGTACGACGATCAACGGGTCAGAGGCTCGCGCACTGGCCGCTCTTCGGGCCCTCCACGGAGTTGCTCAGCCCGAGGTTGACCGGTGCCTGGGTGTTGCCGCCGCAGCTCAGCGGGCCGGTCACGGTGTTGGCCGCCACCAGAGGCGCCTCGCCGCGGTTGCCCGACACCTCGACCGGGCCGGTGACCTTGGTGTCGACGACCACCACCGGGCCGCTGGTCTGGGCGACCCGGACCGGACCCTCCACGGCGGTGTCGGTCAGGAAGACCCCGGCCGCGCCGCTGGCGTCCACCGGGCCGGTGATCGACGAGCCGGTCGCGATCAGCGTCCCGCCCGGCCGGACCCGGACCGGGCCGGTCACCGTGGCGTCCCGCAGGCAGGCCACCCCGGAGACCACCAGCTGACCGTCGTGCTTACCGGTCAGGGTCGGGTACACCCGCTCGCCGTCCACCAGCTTCTCCACCGCCTGCCCGTCGAGCAGCAGCGGGATCAGTCCCCGCTCCGGCTGGGCCAGCGGGACCACGTACCCGTCGGCGACCTTGACCACCTTGTGGCCGTGCGCGGCGAGGCGCTGGGCCACGGTGGTGCGCTGGCCGGCCGGGCCGTCGGTGCGCTCCCCGTGGTACTGCTCCTCGGTGAGCTTGTACGCGCACGGCACGTTGTCCAGGATCTGGCCGTCGCGCGGCGCGTCGAGCGGCGGCGGGGCCTCACCCGGGTGCGGCGCCGGGTGCGCCGGGATCGGGCGGGAACCCCGGAAGACGATCCGGCCGGTGTTCGAGACCTGGAAGGTGATCGCGTCGGCCCGCGCCGTGGTGATCTCCTTCAGGTTCGCCCGGTGGTAGTCGAGGAACTGGTTGAAGGTCCACATCGCGGAGTAGGTCTTGCGGCGCCGGTTGTTCGCCGTGTTGCCCTCGTCCGGCCGGGTGGTGCCGCCGGAGCTGCGCAGCTCGAGCAGGGAGTTGACGACGTTCTTGAGGCCCAGCGTGTTGCGCAGGATCGTCTCCTCGCTCAGGCCCACGTTGCCGCCGCCGTTACACCCGTACGGGCACGGCCACCAGCCGTCCTTGGCGCCCTGGGTGTACATGTGGCCCTCGATCATGTGCTGCGACTCGTCGAAGATCGACTGGGGCACGTTCTGGTGCCGCGGCGGCAGCATCGGCAGGTCGCCGGCGCTGGAGTTGCCGAACTCGTGCCCGTCGTAGCCGGCGATCGGGCGGTACTGGCGCAGCATGTTGACCAGCGCGAACGTCTCCGGCTGGCGGATCAGCGAGTAGTCGCGGTTCAGGTCCTGCCCGGTGGAGTTGCCCCGGGTGTTCGCCGCCCGGCCGTCGCCGTTGATGGTCGGGACGATGAGGACGGTGGTGTGCGACAGCAGGTCGATCGTCCGGGCGTCATTGCTGAAGGCCAGCTTCCGCGCCATGATCAGGCAGCCCTCACGGTCGCCGGGCTCGTTGCCGTGCACGTTGCAGTTGACCATCAGCGGCGAGGTGGCCGCCACCGCCTCCGGGGTGGCCGGCGGCGTGGGGTAGCCGATGACGAACATGTTGATCGGCCGGCCGAGGGCGGTCTTGCCGATCTCGGTCACCCGGACGCGGTCGCTCAGCTCGTCGATCGCCGCGGTGTAGGCGTACTCGTTGACGTCGCTGGTGTACTGCGCCGCGAGCGTGGTCTCCCACTGGGTCCGCAGGTTCTCGCCCGGCACGTTCGGGTCGCCCCACGGCGCCGAGGTGGTGCCGGCCACCGGCGCCGAGTACGGCTGCGCGTCGGTCCCGAAGCGGGCGCGTACCCGCCACTGGAACCGGGTGCCCGGGTTGAACCCCGCGTCGGCGAAGGTCGGCGAGGAGTTGTTGATCTGGCGGTTCGGCCGCCACACGCCGGTGACCACGGCGGGGCCGGTGGCCGTGTCGTCAGCGGCGACCGGGGTGCGCTCGATCTGGTAGTCGGTGGCGCCCTCGACCGGCGTCCAGGCGAGGGTGGCGTAGCCGTCGCCCTGCGCGACGGTGAGGCCTTGAACCTGGTTGGGTTCGGCAGCGTATGCGGGCGTGGGCCCGGTGATCGCCGCGAGGCTCGCGGCGAGCAGGACGGAGAGAATCGCCGTCGTCCGTCTGTCTCTCATGGAAGCTCCAGAACAGGTGGGATGACACGGTCGGCACAGCACACGCCAACCACGCCGGTCGCGGTAGACGGCGCGGGAATTCTTGAGGATGATCTGAGGATTGGTCGAGCTAACCTGACCGGAGCCGGTAGCCCACCCCGCGGACGGTCTCCACCAGGCCGGCGTCGTCGAGCTTGCCGCGCAGGGCCGCGACGTGGACGTCGAGGGTGTGCCCGGAGTTCCAGGTGGTCTGCCAGACGTCCATCAGCAGCCGGTCCCGGGGCACCACCGTGCCCGCCTGCCGGGCCAACGCCATCAGCAGCTCGAACTCCTTGCGGGTCAGGCTGACCTCCCGATCGGAGAGCCAGACCCGCCGGGCGTTCAGGTCGACCCGCAGGTCGCCCACCTCCAGCGTCGTCTCTACCCGGGTGGCGCGGGCCGTCCGGCGCATCACCGCCTCGATCCGGGCCTGCAGCTCCGCCATCGAGAACGGCTTCACGACGTAGTCGTCGGCACCTGCCCGCAGCCCCGCCACCCGGTCCCGCTCCTCGGAGCGGGCGGTCACCGCGATGAGGGCGACGTCCTCGTTGCGCCGGCGGATCTGCCGGCACAACTCCAGGCCGTCGCGGTCGGGCAGGTTGAGGTCGAGCAGGATGAGATCGACGGGTCCGGCTGCGGCGGCTTCCGCCGCGGTGGTGGCCGTGATGACCGTGTAACCCCGCCGGCGCAGCGCCGCGGCCAGCGCGGACGCGACTCGCAGGTCGTCTTCGACCAGAAGCACCCGCACCGCGTCTCCTCGGACCTCGTCCCGACAGGTCCACGCGAGTCTGTCCGATGGGCACCGGCCGTGACCAGCCCGGACGGAAGATCGTGACCGCATGATGACGTGCCTCGACCCATCCCGGTGATCCTCGCCGTCGGGCGGGCGACCCACGGTCGCCCGCCCACGGGGTACGCCTCAGCGCAGCCCGGCGGCGGCCAGCAGGTTGCCCTCCGGCAGCGGCGGCAGTGCCCGGCCGCGGGCCATCCGCTGCTCGGCCCGCTCGGCGGTGAACGCGGTGTCGCCCGCGATGGCGGCCGCGTACGTGGCGGCGGTGCGGGACGCGATGGCCGACCAGCCGTACTGCTCGTGGACCATGGCGCGGGCGCGGCGGGCGAGGGCCCGGGCGTGCTCCGGGTCGGCGAGCAGCGCGTGCACCGCCTCGGTCAGCCCGTCCGGGTCCTGCGGGGCGAAGGTCATCCCGGTCACGCCCGGTTCGACGATCTCCGCCAGCCCGCCGGTCCGCGACACCGCGAGGGGCGCGCCGGCCGCCGCCCCCTCCAGCGCGACCATGCCGAACGGCTCGTAGATGCTCGGCACCGCGAAGCAGTCCGCGGCGGCCATCACCGCGGGCAGGTCGGCGCCGCCGAGGAAGCCCGGCATGCTCACCGTGTCACCCAGGTCGAGCCGCTGCACCTCGGCCGCCAGGGTGGCCCGATAGGGCCCGTCGCCGACGATGACCGCGCGGAGCCCGGGGTGCCGCTCGCGCAGCCGGGGCAGCCCCGCGAGCAGGTGCTGCACCCCCTTCTCGTAGACCAGCCGGCCGGCGAAGGTGACCAGGGGGCCGTCCCCGGCGAAGCGGGCCCGGGCGGCGGCGACCGCGGCCGCCGGAACGTGCCAGCGGTGCGGCTCGACGCCGTTGGGCACCACGTCGACCCGCCCGGTCGGCACGCCGAACAGGGCGCCCACCTCGTCGCGCATGTAGCCGGAGCAGA
>NZ_JBUEGB010000052.1:0-46066 GCF_054963695.1 Micromonospora sp. RTBAU3-60
GCGCCTATCGGTGGATTCAGGCTTAGAGCGACCGGCAATAGATAGGGCGTCTGGGTGGACGGACCCCGAGGTTGCAAGCAGGCACGGGTCCATTGATCATCGGAGTTCTCTACGCTTCGTGACCGATGGAGTCCCGTGCCTGCGCTGCCATCTTCGTTGTTCGAACCTGTCTGGGTCCAGTTCGCCGCGTTGTGGCCTGAGCAACCCGGGTTCGATCCGGCGCATCCGCTGGGCTGTCACCGGCGTCGGATCCCTGACCGGGTCGTGTTCGAGCACGTCATCGCCGCTTTGGTGCATGGTTCCGGCTATGAACGCGTCGCGTCGGATGCCTGCTCGGACCGGACGATTCGCCGCCGGCTACGGTCGTGGGCCGAGGCCGGTCTCGGCGAGCAACTCCACGAGCTGGCCTTGGACGCCTACGACCGCATGATTGGCCTGGACCTGGCCGACGTCAGCGCCGACGGTGCGATCACCAAGGCCCCGTGCGGTGGTGAGCGGGCCGGCCGGTCTCCGGTCGACCGCGGTAGGGCGGCATGAAACGCTCGACCGGCGTCGACGGCTACGGCATCCCGCTCGGGATCATCAGCGCCCCGGCCAACCGGCACGACTCCCCACTGCTGCGGGACACCTTCGCCGCGTGCAGCATCCAGTTGCGGCATCACTGGCCCGAGCGGGTCACCGCACACCTGGACCGCGGCTACGACAGCAACCGGACCCGTGACCTGCTCGAAGAGATCGGCTTCGACGCCGAGATCGCCCGCAAGGGCGTGCCAGCCCCGGTCCAGATCGGCACACGCTGGGTGGTGGAGAGGACCAACGCATGGATGAACGGCTTCGGCAAGATCCGCCGCTGCACCGACCGTAACGCCGCAACCATCGACTTCTACCTGTACCTGGCAGCCGCGATCGTCACGATCCGTCAACTCATCCAACGCGCCCGCACGCTCTACCGCTGGGACACCCGACCCACCACCCGCAGGCTCAGGTAACACCTATTGCCGGTCGCTCTTAGCGCCGCGGTGAACTCCTCGAAGGCGAACAAGCGCTGCGCGCGGCGTTCCTGCGACAGTGCCTTCTTTGCATCGTCGATGGATGCCTCGAGCATGATGAAGCGAAGGTCCCGGACAGCCCACAGGCCCAGAATCAGCTGCAGCGACTCCAGGTCCGTTGCATACTCCTCATCGGACACGAGGTCCACGACGCTGTCGCCCGTCCACATCCGATGGCCGTACTGAAAGTAGTCGACCAGCAGGTTCGTGTCCCACGCGACGTGCAGCGGTCCCCGCCCCCGTCGTCCCGCGAACAGCCGCCTGTTCTCCTCGTACACGAAGTGCGGTCCCTCGGGAGGGGGAGACAAATCGGCACGGGCGAGGGTCTGCTCCACCTCTTCGGTGCCGAGGGACATCCGGATCCGCTGAGAAACGTCGTTGGCGAGGTGGAAGCCCCACCTTTCGTGGTCTCGGTACATGGCGGTGCCATCGACGTAGAGCATCACCAGCTCATCGTCCCAAGCACGCACCGTCAATCCAACGAAAATTCGCCGGGCCAAGGGTGGGTCGGTCTTCACACGGTTTTCCCGTCATGACCCGACCTTCCCCAGCGTGCAGCGAACTGCTCGTTCGTCCGCTAATTCCTGCCGCACTGCCCGCCCGTGCACGCCCATGCCCGACACCGATGCCGGTCCTACCCGCCCGAGTCTTTCCGCCTGCGTCCGCTAGCGGTCCCGACCTGCTGCTGGCGATGGCTCTGCCGTCGAACTGCGGTCGGGTGGCCGCACTACAGCTCCTGCAAGCGCTGCGCTGGGAAGCGGGCCGCCGCCTCGACATCCAACCTCAGCAGGGAATGCTCGTCGTCCACCTGGCCAACGACGGCCGACACCGGGTGGGCAGCCGCGGCGCGCTGCCCCTACCGGCATCCGCAGGGCGGATGTGCGGGATCGAGCCCGGCCAGCCTGTGCTGCTAGCCGCCCTCGTCGCCTACGACCTGCTTGTCGTGCACCCCGCCAGCACCGTCGCCCGACTCCTCGCAGACGTGCACAACCAACTGGCAGGAGCCGACTGTGTCAGCTAACCCCACCGCCATCACGGCCGCCCGGCAGATCCTGGCTCACCTCGGCGTCACCCTGACCGACCTCCAATCCCACACCGACGGCCCAGCCGCCCTGCCGACGATCGCCGAGTACCTACCCCGCGTCATCGCCGCAGCAGGCCCCGGCGCCCAACGCGCCTACGGCACTTACTGGCAGCGCATGGCCACCGTCTGGGGCGACCGGCCGCTGGACGCGGTCGCGGCCAGCGACGTCGAGGCCATGAAACAGCAGACGACCATGACGGCTCGATCACGGCGTAACAGCCGCAACGGCCGCCACGCCGGCGAGCATGTCATCGCCGCCGCCCGCGCCTTCTACTCCCGGGCCATCGCGGACGGCCTGATCGACGCCTCGGGCAGTCCCGCCCACCGCGTCGCCAAACCCCGCCGTCTGCCCAGCACCCGCCGCGCGTTGACACCGAAGGAGTTGGAGGAGATCAACGCGGTGGCGCGGACCAGCGGCAACGACGTCATCCTCGATGCCCTCCTGCTACGCCTGCACACCGAGACCGCCTGCCGCCGCGGCGGCGCCCTCGCCCTGCGGCTCGTCGATCTGGACCGCACGAACGGGCTCGTGCGGCTGACCGAGAAGAACGGCGTCGTGCGGTGGCAGCCGATCACCCTCGACCTCGCCGAGTACCTGTACGAACACACCCAGGCCCGCGGTGCCGCCCTGCCCATCGACCGGCTACTGCGCTACCGCAACGGCCTGCCGATCAGCAGCCGCCGCTACGACCACCTATGGAAACGCATCGGCGACCGCCTGCCCTGGGTCGCCACGCACGGCATCTCCACCCACTGGCTGCGGCACACCACCCTCACCTGGGTCGAACGCCACTTCGGCTACGGGGTAGCCCGCGCCTACGCGGGTCACACCGACAGCCCAGGATCGTCCACCACCACCTACATCAAAGCTGACCTCCACGATGTGGCCGACGCGCTGTCGGCGATGACCGGACAGCCACACCCATTCGCCAACACGAGCGAGACCTCCAACGGCCCGGCGACAGATACCCTGCCCTGATTAGCCTATGTGACCCGCCCGGGCGGCGTGCTGGGGAATGGCTCCGCATCGCGCCGCACGGCAATTTCGAGACCTCCGGCTCTTGGCCGTATTGGTGCCGGCGCAGGCAGCGGAATTGATTGCATTAGTTGCGCCATGGCGTGCTCGTGCGCAGCTCACGCCTGTAGTGGTACGCATCGTGAAGTGCTAGGCTTAACGCATGAGCACCCGTTTGTGTAACGGATGCTACATAGGAGTGTGCAAATCCTCGGACACGTTAATACCCCACGGAATCTCCGGTGGGCATTGCGCTTGGCTCGCCGGTGTGCTAGTGGCGATCGGATGTGAGGGTCAAGTCCCAGGCGTTGCCATGGGAGACGATCGTCATTTGGTTCTCGCGCAGAATCGCTACCACCTCGCCTGCGGCAAGGGTGTGACCCGGCCGCCTCGCCTGGCCCGGTCTGCCGCCGCAGTTGATGTGCGCCGTGAGGCTGGTAAGTAGGTCGTCCTCCCGTAGATAGAGGTTCTTGAGGGTGCCGCGTGGGAGTTTCGCGCTGGTGTGCCCGTGTCGGCAGCGGTAGCCGGCTCGGCCGTGCACCCAGTGCGATTCCATCCGCCGCCCGCAGTGACCGCAGCGCAGCAGGCCGGACAGCAGGAAGGTGCGGGCGTGGCCGTCCTCGGGTGTCGGGTTGCATCGGATGGCCTGGGCGGTGACGAAGTCCTCCTCGCTAACCAGCGCGGGGTGCGCCATCTCCTTGGAGACCACCCACTGTTCGGCAGGGTTCCACCGGTGCACCTCGCTGCGCTGGTGGTCGACGGGGTTGTGGTCGGTGCGTTGCCGGTTCCACACCTGTCGCCCGGTGTAGCGGGGGTTACTCAAGATCGCGGCGACCGTGCGCAGGGTCCACCCGTCTCCGCTGCGGTGCGGGTTGGGGTCCGGGTCGACGCCGGACGGGCAGGGAATCCCCATCTCGTTCAGCGTTCGGGCGATGCTGGCGACGCTGCGGCCGGCGAGGCGTTGGGCGAACATCCACCGTACGTGTGGGGCGGTGCCCGGATCGGGTTCGAGCCGGTGTAGCCGGCGGCCCCAACGGGCGTGGGCGGCGTTCGGGTGGGGCCCGGCGTCGGCGAGCCGGTAGCCGTAGGGCGGTCGGCCGCCGAGGTAGCGTCCCTGTTCGCGGGCTTGGGCCTGCATCGCGGCTATGACCCGGAAGCGGGCGCGCTGTACCTCGCGTTTGGACTGGGCTCCCAACATCATGATCAATGCCCGGTGGGTGGGGTTGTGGTGATTGAGTGGGCCGTCGGTCTCGGGTAGCCACAGCTGTACGCCGTGGCGCTCAAGAGTCGGGGCGAGGTGTAGTAGTTGGTTGCCGTGGAACGCGCGTTCGTACTCACCGACCACGATCGCGTCGAACACGCGGTTGGGGTCAGCGAGCGCATCCAGTAGCGCCGCGGCTTGCGGGCGCTCATCCCACGCCTTGCGGCGGGAGTATCCGATATCGAAGAACTCGGCCACGATCGTGCCCCGCCCTGCGGTCAGGCCGAGGGCCACCTCACGTTGCCAGTGGTACGACGATGCCGGGTCCTGGAAGTCCTTCGTTGACATTCGTCCGTAGAACGCGAACCTCAGCCCGCGGCCGAAGGGAGTCGTGCCGCGGCGGCTCGGTGTCGCACGCTTCCGTTCGCGATCGATCCACCCGGTCAGCAGGTCCGGATTGCTGCTACTTGCGGCAGTTGTCGTCACGTCTCGCTCCGTCGATAGGCAGTCGCTTGCGGAGCCGAGACTGCTCACTCACGACCACTCTTGGCCAGAGCGGGCACCCCACGCGACTACCGGGACCCGATTCACGGGCTTTGTGCCAGGGCCATCTTTCACTGGCCGCCGGCATCTCGCAGAGCTGTGCGCGCCAAGAGGGCTGAGCGAAGGTCACCGCGGCTGGTAATCCCGAGCTTCGGGAAGATGCGGTAAAGGTGTGTGCTGATCGTCCGGTGGGACAGATACAGCTGCTGTCCGATGTCTCTGTTCGAAAGCCCTTGGGCGGCGAGTTGGGCGATCTGCAGCTCTTGAGCGGTCAGCTGGTCCCTGGTGGCGACGTCGCGTCGGCGGCTGGCCTCCCCGGACGCTCGAAGCTCTCGGCGGGCTTGGTCGCTCCAGGCCGCGCAGCCCATCGCGTCGAAGGCATCGCGGGCGTCCCGCAGCGGAGTGCGCGATTCCGCGATTCGACGCTGGCGCCGTAGCCACTGGCCATGTGCAAGCAGGAGCCGGGCACGCTGAAGCGGCCAGTGCGTGAGGTCGGCGCCGAGTGCCTCCTCGAAGCGGCCCGCGGCCTCCTGGGGGTCCTGGGCGAGTAGCGCGCGTGCGTGCAGCAGCCCTACTGCGATGCAGGTCCCTGGGATGTCGCCGGATGCTGATTCGACCTGCCTCACGCGCGCTCGTGCTTCGTTGATCCGACCCGTGTGCAGTGCGGCTTCGGCCAGATCGCCGATGAGCCAGCACGCGACAATCGGGTGGTGTGCCGGACTCGCCGGATCGAAGAGGCGTTCGGCTACCTCGTAGGCGTCGGAGTGTCTGCCTGCGGCGAGTGCGGCGAGGATCCGACCGAGTTGCGCGAAGGCGACGGTGATGTTCGCCCCGGTCGGCACCGCGATACGCTCGGCCCGGGCCGCGGCTCGTTCAGCCGCGTCCGGATCGCCTCGGATTCCAGCGATGATCGAATCGACTGTGTCGGCTGCTGCGACCCATTGCGGCTCGCCGAGCTCTGTCGCCAGGCGCCTGGCCTCTTCTGCCGCGGGAATCGCTACGGCCCAGTCAGCGACCTGCGCTGCCATACTTCCCTGCAGAGTGAGCATGCGCGGCAGATGCCCAAGCCGTCCTTGCGTTCGGAGACCCTCGACTGCCTCACCGAGGAACCTGGCAGCGAGACCGAAGGCCCCCACGGTCGCAGCTGCCGGGCCCAGGAGACGAGCGGCGTCGGTATCGCGGTGGAGATCGGCTGCGGCTGCGCGGACGCGCTCGACTACTGCCGGTGCCGTCCCGAACGGATCGGCGTAGGCCTGGATCGCAAAGATCCGCAGGTCGACTGATTCCGGATCACCCAAGCGATTCGCCGCTTCGACAAGGACTCTGCGTGCCGAGGGTGCTGGATCCACCATCCAGGCCCGGACGGCGACTAGCCAGGCCATGTCGAGTTGTAGGTCGTGATCACCTGCCTTGCCCGCGTGCTCGGCGGCGGCGATCAGAGCTGCAGTACGCGGCGCGTCGCCAAGTGGCCGCGTGTGGACGGCTTCGTCAATCCACGTGGCGCGAGCCCGCTCGATCGGATCGGGATCGAGGTGCTCCACCTCACGCAGTATCGGCGTGACGACGTCGCGTTGGCCGAGTTCGAAGGCGAGCTGCGCTGCGGCGAGCAGGCGCCGGACGCGCTGCGTGGACGGGCTCAGCTGGGCTGCCCGCTGCAAAGCGGTGACCGCGACCGCGAGTGCGCCGCGGCGCCTCGCGCGTCCGGCTGCCTCCTCCAGTTCCTTGGCGATCTCTTCATGCGTGCCGCTGATCAATGCAGCGCGATGCCACACGCGCCGGTCCGGCTCGGCGCGCAGTACCTCGGCGAGCGCCTCGTGTACCTGGCGGCGCTGCGACAGGCTCGCACTCTGGCGTACCGCCGAGCGGATCAGCGGGTGGCGAAAGCGCACCGTGTGCAGGTCAAGGTCAACAATCGCGGCCTCGGCCGCCGGCTCGAGCAGTTCGAGCCCCAACGTGGTCCCGGCAACCGCGCCAGCGGCCTCGAGGATCTCGCTGACGCGCTCGTCGTCGCTGTGCGCCGCGACCAGCAGAAGCAGCCGAGTCAACTCCGGCAGATCCGACATCCGGGCGGCGAAGGCCCGTTCGAGCCGCTGCGTGACCGGCAGCGACCCTGGCGCGATCGGCTCCAGTCGTGCTGCGGTGATCGGCAGCTCAATGAGCGCGAGAGGATTGCCGGCGGCCTCGCTCAGCAGCCGGTCACGGATTACTGGGGAGAGCTCCTGCGCCGACGCGTCCAGCAGTGTCATCGCGTCGGCGGGCGTGAGACCGCTGAGGTGCTGCTGTGGCAGTCCGGCATCAACGAGCGGCGACGGGTAACCCTCGCGCGCGGCGGCCACCAGCACGATCGGATCGGACTGTATGCGGCGGGCGACGAAAGCGAGCACTTCGGTCGTCGGGCGGTCAAGCCAATGCGCGTCCTCGGCCAGGACCAGCAGCGGTGCGTCGGTCGCCACCTCGCAGAGCAGATCAAGAACAGCCATCGCGATCCGGAATCGCTCCGGCGCCGACTCCTGCGCCAGCCCGAAGACGGCGTCGAGCGCGGCACGCTGTGTGGCCGGCAAGTCCGCCGCGCGGAAACGCACCGGGCGAAGCAACTGGTGAAGGCCCGCAAACGCCAGATGCGCCTCGGACTGTACCCCGGTCGTGCTCAGCACCGTGAAGCCGCGTTCGCGCGCAACCGCCGCCGCCACGGCAAGCAGCCGGGACTTGCCGATTCCCGGCTCGCCGCACAGCACGAGCGGTCCGCCGCTACGCCGGATTCCATCAAGCAGCGAGCCGAGCAGCTCGGTCTCGGCGTCCCGGCCGAGCAGCGGCCCGAGGTTGTTCACAGCGATCGACATCAGACCCATCCTCGCAGCCGCTGACAGACCCGCAGAAGGCCCGTAGCAGTCCCAACGAGAGCAGACGCGGTTGTCCCGGCGATGCCTGCCCAGTGCGGAGGAACCGCCAGGTCAGCGGAATGTACTCCGCTGACCTGGCAACGGCCCGCCGATCGCTCCCCATGAGCTGTCTGCCAGACACCTGCGTCACGAACTGAAGTCAAATGACGTACGCGGCGCTCGTCCACGGCGACCTACCGTCCTGGCATTGCCCGGACTCACGAAAGGAACAGGGACCACCATGGGCACATATACGCTGCAAAACGTCGTTCTCGTACACGGAGGATTCGTCGACGGCTCCGGCTGGCAGGGCGTCTATGAATCACTCACCCGGGACGGCTTCCGAGTCAGCATCGTGCAGAACCCAACCCTGTCGTTGAAGGGCGACGTCGAAGCGACCCGGCAGATCATCGACGCCCAGGACGGACCGGTCGTGCTGGTCGGCCACTCCTACGGCGGCGTGGTCATCACCGAGGCCGGCACCCACCCGAACGTGGCCGCGCTGGTGTACGTCGCGGCGTTCGCTCCAGACAAAGGGGAATCGGTCAGCACACTCATCGCCGACCCGCCGCCCGGCGCGCCGGTACCGCCTATCCTGCCCCCGCAAGACGGGTTCCTCTTCCTCGACCGCGAGAAGTTCCCGGCTTCCTTCGCCGCGGACCTGCCGGCCCGACAGGCCGCGTTCATGGCCGACTCCCAGGTCCCATGGGGCATCGGCGCGCTGGAAGGCGCGGTAACCGAACCCGCCTGGCGGAGCAAGCCCAGCTGGTACTTGGTCGCCACCGATGACCAGATGATCCCGCCACCGGCGCAGCACGTCATGGCGGCCAGGACCGGCGCCACCGTATCCGAGGTCGCAGCCAGCCACTCCGTCTACCTGTCGCAGCCAGAAGCGGTGGCGAGCCTCATCGCCCAGGCCGCGGCCGTCGGCCCGCAGCCGTAGACACCACGCCAGAAGCGGTCCCGCCTCCCCTTCCAGCCGACGAGGCCGCGTTCCTGGCCGATTCCCAGGTGCCGTGGGGTCGGCGCGCTGGCCGGTGCGGTCACCGAGCCGGCGTGGCGACACAAGCCCAGCCCGGTATCTCGTCGCCAACCGAGACCGCATGATCCCGCCGTCCGCGGCGGGCCATCGCCGCCCGAGCGGGCACGGTCACCACCGAGTTGATCGGCAGCCACGCCGTGTACATCACTCAGCCGGCTGCCGACCTCATCCACCAAGCCGCTGTCTCGGCAGCCCGCAAACCAATCTTCTGGAGGAAGTAGTGAACACCCACGTGTCCCGGCGCACGTTCGTCGCCGGAGTCGGCGCCACCGCCGTCGGCATCGCCCTGGGCGGGCCGGCCGAAGCCACCACTACAACGCCATCGGCGCCGAAACCGACCGTCGTCCTGGTGCACGGCGGGTTCGCTGACGCGACCGCCAGCTGGAACGATGTCGTGCAGCAGCTGCAGCAGCGCGGCTACACAGTGATGGCCCCCGCCAACCCGCTGCGCAGCCTGCCGTACGACTCGGCGTACGTGGCCAGCCTGCTCAACAGCATCCCCGGACCGGTCATCCTCGCCGGGCACTCCTACGGCGGCGCGGTCATCACCAACGCCGCCGCCAGCGCCCCCAACGTCAAGGCCCTGGTCTACATCGCCGCGTTTGTCCCCGACACCGGCGAGGTGCTCGGCGAGCTGATCGGCCGTTACCCGGGCAGCGAGATCCAGGCCGCTACTTACCCGGTTCCGTACCCGAACCCCGACGGCACCACCGGCACGGACCTGTACCTGCACCCCGACCAGCTGCGCCGGGTCTTCGCCGCCGACCTGCCCACCTCGACGACTAAGCTTCTGGCCGCCACCCAGCGGCCGTTCAGCGCGCAGTGCTTCAGCGACCCGACCCGGGCCGCCGCGTGGCACACCATCCCCTCATGGGGCCTGATCGCCACCCAGGACCTGGCCATCCCGCCGGCGTTGCAAAGCTTCGAGTACAACCGAGCCAACGCCCGGGCGACGGTCTCCGTGGCCGCCTCGCACTGCGCCATGGTCAGCCACCCCGACCTCGTCACCCGGCTCATCATCGACGCCGACCGCGGCACCCGCTAACTACTTCGACCTGACAGGTAGATCGACGGTTGTCGGCGTGTCCGGCTGGGCCGGACACGCCGGTCACCACAATGACGGTGGCAGCAAGTCGTTGGTTCACATGGGATTGCGGTCATGCTGCGGATGCGGAACGTGCAGCCGTCGTTGTGGGAATCGGTACTGCCGGATGGTGTGCCTGCGGCTACCGGCGGAGCTGGAACGCGTCGATGCCTGGCTGGACGACGAGCGGTTCTTCGCTTCGTTCGTGCCGCACCTCCGCCCCGGATGGGCCGGCCGAGCGTGCCGATGGAGACGTACTTGGGTTGATCTTCCTCAAGTATCGCTACCAGCTCGGGTATGAGTCGCTGTGCGCGGAGGTGTCCGCCTCGATCTCGTGGCGGCGGTGTTGTCGCATCGACATCGACGCCCGGGTGCCGCACCCGACCACACTCATGAAGATCACCACCCGGTGCGGGGAAAGGCGGTGGCCGCGCTCAACGAGCAACTGCCTCGCCACGTGCCGGGAGATCCCACACGGCGCGCACTTCCCGATGTACTCAAACCCACGAGCGATGCGGCCCCGGATCTCCGACTTCATCCTCCGGACCGACAGCCCACGCTGATTCACGGCACCATACCGCCGGTCGAACGCGGCCGGCCTCCCGATGCCGCGCAGCGCCGCCAGATATTTCGACGTTTCGTCATGCGACGAGTCCTGGCTGGCCAATACCACGGACTGGCCTGGCCGGCGACGGGTTGGACCAGCCCGGCGGGCTTTAGAGCCTGGTAAATAAGGGTTTCCGGTTCCGGCGGGCCCGGTTGAGATCGCCAACCGTGACGGGGGCCGGCGTGGTGGCGTGACATGGGGAAGGGCCTCCGGTACGAGCAAAGGCGACTAAACCGGCACGACCGAAGGCCCAACCCTGTCTGTATACCTTGTCGCCGGCGTCGCCGCATCCGCGGCCCCGGCTGCCGTTGACGATCACCTGCCCACCGCCCGGCCACGGCACTATCCGTCCGACACCTCGGATGTCGAATGGCAGGTCCTGGCTCCGCACGTGCCGGCCGGGACCGGACGCGGCCGGCCGATCACCTACCCCCGCCGGGACATCGTGGACGCGATCCGCTACCTCGACCGCACCGGCTGCCAGTGGGACGCGCTGCCCGCCGACTTCCCGCACCACAAGCTCGTCTACCACTACTTCAAGACCTGGACCGCCGACGGAACGCTCAACCGCATGCACAACAGCCTGCGAGAACAGGTCCGCGAACAGGTCGAGGGCCGCAACCGGCAGCCAACAGCCGCGCTGGTCGACTCCCAGTCGATACGCGGCGCGGAGACCGTCAGCCGGACAACCCGCGGCTACGACGCCGGGAAGAGGATCAACGGCCGGAAACGCCACATCGCCGTCGACACCTGCGGCCTGCTCCTCGCCATCCTGATCACCGGCGCAAACGTGCAGGACCGCGACGCCGCCCGCCCGCTGCTGTGGGCACTCCGCGCCTGCTTCCCCACCATCCGGCTGACCTGGGCCGACAGCGGCTACGCCGGCAAGTTGGTCGACTGGGCCGCCGCCCACCTCGCCCTCACCGTGCAAATCGTCGCGAAGCTCGCCGGGCAGACCACGTTCGTCGTGCTGCACCGCCGCTGGTGCGTGGAACGCACTTTTTCTTGGATCAACCGGTGTCGACGCACCGTCCGTGATTACGAGCGGCTACCCGACCACCACGCCGCGATGGTCCAGTGGGCCATGATCATCGTCATGACCCGCCGCCTCGCCCGCCACCAAAACACCTGAAACCCTTATTTACCAGGCTCTTAGTCTGAGGCATGCGCGAAGCCGGCAGCCGGACGCGCCCAACCGCCCCCACCGGCCATTGTCTTCGAGGCACTCACGGAGCCCAACCGCGACCCGGCGCCTCCCTGGCTGCAGCTGCTGGACGACGAGCAATCGCCGCAGCTCCTGCGCGCCGAGCACCGTACTTCCCGCTCGGCGGCTTCTCGCTGCTGCGGTCTGACGTGCTGGAGTCGGTCGCCAAGCGGGTGGCGCGACCTCGGCGGCGGTCGCCCAGTCCTGGCTGCTGCAGCACTCGCCGAGCATTATGCTGGTCCCGGGCACCTTGTCAGTCGCCCACCTGCGCGAGAACATTGCCGGCGCGGCCCTGGCCCTGCCGCCCGACGCCCTCGCCGACCTGGACGCGATCTGAGCAGTGGACACCGCGCCAAAGTGTCGTAGCTGGCCGGTTTGCTCGTCCCCACCCAGTTGCGCGATGAGGGCCTAGCTTCCATGAAGTACCAGGTCAAAGGCCTGATCGCTGGGAACACCCGCCGGGCCTTCTATCACCCGATCCCAGCGCATACCCAGAGATCGTGAACGACTGGAGTTCGACATGAGCGACACGCTCGACTGGAACGCGAAGACCATCGCGGAGTTCCGAGCGAACGAGGGCAGGGTTGGCGGGAACTTCGAGGGCGCTCCGCTGGTCCTGTTGCATCACCGGGGCCGCAAGAGCGGGCGGGAGTATGTCAACCCGACGATGTACCTCCCGCACGACACCGAGCCAGACGTCATCTACGTCTTCGCAACCAAGGGTGGAGCATCCACCAACCCGGACTGGTACCACAACTTGGCCGCCGCCGGTGTCGGCAGTGTCGAACGCGGAACCGAGACATACAAGGTGACCGTCCGCGAATTGACCGGCGCTGAACGCGACCGCGTCTACGCCGAGCAAGCGCGGCGCTACCCAGGCTTTGCCGAGTATGCACGCCAAACTGCTGGAGTCCGCACCATTCCTGTACTCGAACTTAGGCGGGCGTAGCCCACACCCGTAAGACCGGCCAGCGAGATCCTGGTGACGTTCGAGGGACACACCCGCCAGTTCGGCCGGCCGGTCATCGTCGGCCAGTGTTCCATGATCGCATCCATCAGCCGGGCCAGCCGGCGGATATTTATCCGCTCAGGATTGGCGTCGACCGGTACCCGTTGACGCCCCGGCCCGCCTGCCGCGTCCGCCGGCAGAGCAACCAACGCTCGCCGAAGGTGCATGACGTGTACGTAGAGCGAGCTGCACGCGTCCGCCGGGGATCCTCACCTCAGGCTCGGCGAATGATCGTTCTGACCGGCACCGGGCGACCCACGTCGGACCGCCAGGGCGGCGAACACCATCTGCCGCTTGGTAGGCCCGAGGTCGACCGCACGGCCAGCGGTGCGGGCGTAACCCGGGCGCCGCGCAACGGCCCCATACCCGCCCCAGCTGGCTCCACGCCGCTTGTGGCTCATTGTCGTCTGCCTGCTTGACCGGCCGGCATTGCGGTCCGGGTTTCGGCTGCCGTCTTGATGAGCTGTGCGGTTTCGTCGGGGTGCGAGACCATCGGGAGGTGGCTGGAAGCGACTTCGCTGGTGGTCGCGCCCATGCGGTTGGCGAACATGCGCTGCGCGTCCGGTGGGATCGCTTGGTCCTGGGTGGCGATGAGGTACCAGGACGGTAGCGATTTCCAGGCCGGAACGCCCATCGCTTCCGAGAAGGTTGAACTGGCAGTTGGCTGCTGTACAGCGTGCATCACCTTTGCCTGGACCGGGTCGACGTCGGCCGCGAAGTGCTGGACGAAGTCGTCCTGCTGCTGCCATATGAAGCCCTGCTTGTCGGTGAACAGGTGCGCCAGCGCCGGCGGTGTGGGTCCCTGCGACAGCAGCGCTCCAAGCGATTCACCTTGGTCCAGCCCAAAAGCCGCGATATACACCAGCCCGACCGCGTTCGGCGCGTTGGCGCCGAGGGCGGTCATGATCTGGCCGCCGTAGGAGTGTCCGGCCACGATCGTTGGGCCGTCCTGCAAGGTCAGGACCTGGCGTAGCCGGGCGACATCATCGGCCGTCGAGGTCAGGGGGAACTGTGGGGCCGTCACGTGGTAGCCGGCTGCCTGTAGGCGCTCGATAACGCCGCTCCAGCAGGAGCCGTCGGCCCATGCGCCGTGGACGAGGACGATGTTCGGCCGGCCATTCATGTGGTTTCCTTCCCTACTGGGCGGGGTGTTCGTTTCTGCCATGTTGGCCTCCGGGCGACGGCGGATACCCGCACGTTGACTGTGCCGGGGGCCCTGGCTGGGTGCAGTCAAGGTGCGAGTACCGGATTGGCCTAGGCGTAAACGTGCTCGGTCGAGAACCGACGTGGCGCGTCGGCGTACCCGAGCGTCAGACCCTCAAGCCCAGGCAGCGTCGTGCTCGGCCCAGCAATGCTCAGCTGCTCAGCCAGAGTGAGGCGCGCTTGATGTGCGCGAGCTGTGCGGCGAAGGCGACCAGTGCGACCACCACACCGACCGCGATCGCCAATGCGACGGATCCGCTGGCCAATCCGGTCAGCAGGGTCGCGCCCAGGCCGATCAGCAGCGAGTTGACGGCGCCCACCATGGCCGCCGTGGTCAGTAGTAGGTCCCAGCGAGTGGCGCTGCCGCCGACCGCCGCCGCGATCGTCCGCATGTTGCCCTCGCCGGTTACCGCGTCGGCGAAGAAGTCGTGCTCGCTGGCGAGCTGGCGGTGGTAGTAGGCGCGGATCCGCTGGATGCGTTTGAGATTCAGCGCGTTCTCCACCGTGGTCTGGACCAGCCGGGCGAAGGTGAGCAGCCCGGTGATTATCAGGGTTGGCAGCACCGCGCCGAGGTACGGCTTGATCAAATGTCCGCTGCTGGAGACGAAGCCCAGCCCGATCAGCGAGGCGGACAGCAGTGACAGGAACACGGTCGCCCGCCCGACGGACTCGGTGATTGTGGCGCTACGCGAGGTCTGGAGCACGAAGTGCTCAGTAGTCAGGGCGCTGAGCAGTCCCTGCTCGCGCGCGTCCTGGTCCATGCCGTCGACCCCCTCCGGTGCTGGCCGCCCCTTCCATTACGGACGGCAAGGCCCTTCCCTGGTCATTCCATGCTGGCCGAGCCTCTGCTGTTTGGGACCGGTCATGGTGACGGACGACGAGGCCAGTCCTCGATGACGGACGGGGCGGTCGGGGACTCGTGGATATGGCCACCTCCTCACATCTTTGAAGACGAGGAGTCGGCCTCGCGGGACATCGCGGAAATTTGAACGGCGGTGACTTCCCGGCCTCTCTACCGCCGCAGGTTCGAGTACCTCCCATCCCCTGCGACGACCGTGCACCGGTGGTTCCGCCACCACCGCCGTCCGCGTGGTGATGTCGGGTAGCAGAGTGGGGCTCGCGGGCGAACGGTGACCCTGCGTCCGCCCGCCGCCCTGCCGGATGTCCGATCCGGGCAGCCGGGCGGCCCTGACGACCGCGTGACGGCCTGGGCTAGGCGGTCGCCGTGCGGCGAGTACGTCGCCTGGCCGGCGGGGCCGACGGCACGCTGGGCGCGGCTCCGGTGGAACCCCGCACGACGAGCTCGGGCTCAAACACCAGCTCGTCGGTCGGGACGGCGTTGCCGGCGATCTCGCTGAGGAGCAGTTTCACGGCGGACTGGCCCATCGCGTCGATCGGTTGCCGGATGGTGGTCAGCGGCGGGTCGGTGCAGGCCATGAACGGCGAATCGTCGTAGCCCACGATCGACACGTCCTGCGGGACGCTCATCCCGAGCCGTCGGACGGCCCGGATGGCACCCAGCGCGATGACGTCGGAGGCGCAGATGAGCGCCGTGGCGCCGCGCTTGATCAGGCGTGTCGCGGCCGCGTGTCCGCCTTCCATGGAGAAGATCGTCCGCTTGATGAGGCCACCGCCGGGGGCGTCGTCGGTGTCGTCGTCCTGGTCGTCGACCGCCCCGGTCAACCGTTGGAACGCGGCCAGCTTGCGTGACGAGGGCACGTGGTCGCGTGGACCGAGGATGAGCCCGATCCGCTCGTGGCCGAGCGTGGTCAGGTGGGCGTACGCCTGGTCGACGGCGTGGGCGTCGTCCGTCGCCACGGTGGGGAACTTGATGTCGCTGATGCCGGCGTTGACCAGCACGACCGGTAGCCGGCGGTCGAGCAGCCGCTGGTAGTGGCCGTGCTCCGCGGCGGCCTGGGCATAGTTGCCCCCTGCGAAGATCACGCCGGACACCTGCTGGTCGAGCAGCATGTCGACGTAGTCCGCTTCGGACAGGCCGTCGACGGTGCGGGTGCAGAGGACCGGGGTGAGCCCTCGTTTGGCCAGCGCCTCGCCGACGACCTCGGCGAACGCGGGGAAGATCGGGTTCTGCAGCTCGGGTAGCACGAGCCCGACCAGACGGCCTCGTTCGCCGCGCAGCTTCGAGGGCCGCTCGTACCCGAGCACGTCGAGGGCCGTCAGCACCGACGCCCGGGTCGCATCCGAGATGCCGGGCTTACCGTTCAGCACCCGGCTCACCGTCGCCTCGCTGACCCCGACGTACCTGGCCACTTCCGCCAACCTGCGTGTCACGAGCGCAATCATAGTGCATACCAGTGCAACTACTTGCACGATCGGATTGGCAGCGAAACCTGTCAATAAATAGCCGTCCGGCCCCATTGACCGAGGCGTAGCACCTCGGTAACCTTCCAGACACCGCAAGAATTTGCAACGATCTATATGATTCTTGCCGGCGTTACGTCCGTTCCTACCGTCGCTCCTCTCGTTCTCCACGGGAGGAGGCTCGACCGGTGCGGCTTCGGCAGCGCCGATCGGGCCGCCTCGCGCGGTACCGAAGTGAGCGACCGTGCCCTGCCTCTCGCGGCGCAGTCCCCGCCACGCCGCGAACGCGTCCCCCGCGGAAGATTGAGGTCGCACATGAGAACACTGCACCGGCTGCTCGTGGCAGTCGCCGTCACGGCCCTGACCGTGGCCTCCGCGCCGGCCCTGCCGGCCCAGGCGGCCGGCGGGCCCAACCTCGCCGCCGGCAAGGCCACCTCGGCCAGCAGCTCCACCGACGTCTACTCCTCGAGCAACATCACCGACGGCAACCCGGCGACCTACTGGGAGAGTGCGAACAACGCCTTCCCGCAGTGGGTCCAGGTCGACCTCGGGTCGTCCACCAGCATCGACCAGGCCGTGTTGCGGCTGCCCAGTGGCTGGGGCAGCCGGACCCAGACCCTGGCCGTCCAGGGGAGCCTCGACGGCACCGGCTACGCGACGATCGTCACCTCCGCCACCTACACCTTCAACCCGGCGTCGAGCAACACCGTCACCATTAACTTCCCGGCGACCAACACCCGCTTCGTCCGCCTCAACATCACCGCCAATACGGGCTGGCCGGCCGGACAGCTCTCCGAGCTCGAGGTGTACGGCACGACCACCTCGACCGGCAACCTCGCCCAAGGCAGAACTATGACGGAGAGCAGCCACTCCGACGTCTACGCCGCGAGCCGGGCCAACGACGGCAACCCGGCCACCTACTGGGAGAGCGCGAACAACGCCTTCCCGCAGTGGATCCAGGTCGATCTCGCCGCGTCGCTCAGCGTGAACCGGCTGGTGCTCAAGCTGCCCACCTCAGGCTGGTCGGCGCGTACCCAGACGCTCAGCGTGCAGGGCAGCACCAACGGGTCCAGCTTCACCGACATCGTGGGCTCCGCCGCGTACACCTTCGATCCGGCCAGCGGCAGCACGGTGACCATCAATGTCAACGCCACCACGATCCGGTACGTGCGGCTGACCTTCACCGCGAACACCGGATGGCCGGCCGCGCAACTGGGCGAGCTGGAGGTCTACGGTCCCGGCACCGGCGACACCCAGGCCCCCACCGCGCCCACCAATCTCGCCTACACCGAGCCGACCAGCGGGCAGATCCGGCTGACCTGGAACGCCTCCACCGACAACGTCGGCGTGACCGGCTACGACATCTACCTCAACGGCAGCCTGCTGACCAGCGTGCCCGGGACGGCGCTGACCTACACGGACAGCCAGCCCGACAGCGCCACGGTGAGCTACTACGTGCGGGCCCGGGACGCGGCCGGGAACCAGTCCGGCAACAGCAACACGGTGACGCGTATCGGCCACGGCGGCGACACCATCGCCCCCACGGCGCCGAGCAACCTCAGCTACACCCAGCCCGGCTCGGGCCAGATCCGGCTCGCCTGGGGCGCCTCGAGCGACAACGTCGGCGTGACCGGCTACGACATCTACGCCAACGGCACCCTGCGCGCCAGCGTCAACGGCTCGACCCTCTCGTACACCGACAGCCAGCCCGACACGACGACGGTGTCGTACTACGTCAAGGCGAAGGACGCCGCAGGCAACACATCCGCCGCCAGCAACACGGTGACCCGCGCCGGGAGCGGCGGTGGCGGAACCAACCTGGCGGCCGGAAAGCCGATCACCGGCTCCCCGAACACCTACATCTACGTGCCGGCCAACGCCAACGACAACGATCTGACCACCTACTACGAGAGCGCCGGCTTCCCGGGCACCCTCACCGTCAGCCTGGGCGCCAACGCCGACGTCGACTCCATCGTGGTCAAGCTCAACCCGGACCCGGCGTGGGCGACCCGGACCCAGAACATCCAGGTCCTCGGGCGGGAGCAGAGTTCAAGCTCCTTCACGACCCTGGCCGCCGCCCAGAACTACACCTTCAACCCCTCCTCGGGCAACGCCGTGACGATCCCGGTAAGCGGGCGGGTCGCCGACGTACGGCTGCAGATCGTCAGCAGCACTGGTGCCCCCGGCGGTCAGGTGGCCGAGTTCCAGGTCATCGGCACCCCTGCCCCCAACCCGGACTTGCAGGTGACCGGCGTCTCGTGGAGCCCGTCCGCCCCGGTGGAGACCGATCCGGTGACCGTCTCGGCGACGGTGGCGAACACCGGCACCGCAGCATCCGGCGCGACCGACGTCAACTTCTACCTCGGCACCACCAAGGTGGGCACGGCCTCGGTCGCCGCGCTGGCCGCCGGCGCCGCCACCACGGTCTCGACGAGCATCGGTACGAGGGACGCCGGCAGTTATCAGCTCACCGCGAAGGTCGACGAGGCCAACGCCGTCATCGAGCTCAGCGACGCCAACAACAGCTTCACCAGCAGCACCAACCTCGTGGTCACCCCGGTGCAGAGCTCCGACCTGGTGGCGGCGTCGGTGACCTGGTCGCCGAGCACGCCCTCGGCCGGCAACGCGGTCAGCTTCTCCGTCGCCGTCAAGAACCAGGGCACCATGGCGTCCGGCTCCGGCTCGCACGGCATCACCCTGAAGGTGATCGACGCGAACAACACCACGGTGGCGACCCTGAGCGGCGCTGTTACCGGAACGATCGCGGCCGGCGCGACCACCGCGCCAGTGTCGCTGGGCACCTGGACGGCGGCCAACGGCAGGTACACCGTTCAGGTGGTACTCGCCGCCGACCCGAACGAACTGCCAGTCAAGCAGGGCAACAACACCAGCAGCACCTCGCTGTTCGTCGGCCGCGGCGCCAACCTGCCGTACGACATGTACGAGGCCGAGGACGGCACGGTCGGCGGCGGCGCCCAGCTCGTCGGTCCGAACCGGACGATCGGCGACCTGGCCGGCGAGGCGTCCGGCCGCAAGGCCGTCACCCTGAACAGCACCGGCAGCTACGTGCAGTGGACCACCCGGGCGCCCACCAACACGCTGGTGGTCCGGTTTTCCATCCCCGACGCACCGGGTGGCGGCGGGATCAACACCACACTGAACATCTACGTCAACGGCGCCTTCCACAAGGCGATCCCGCTCAGCTCCAAGTACATGTGGCTCTACGGCGCCGAAGCCTCCCCAGGCAACTCGCCGGGGGCCGGCAGCCCGCGCCACATCTACGACGAGGCCAACATCCTGCTCGACAGCAGCGTCCCGCAGGGCAGCACCATCCGGCTGCAGAAGGACGCGGCCAACACCTCCCAGTACGCGATCGACTTCGTCAACGTGGAGCAGGTGTCACCGATCGCCAACCCGGACCCGAGCCGGTACGTCGTCCCCACCGGCTTCAGCCACCAGGACGTGCAGAACGCCCTCGACGCCGTCCGCATGGACACCACCGGCACCAAGGTGGGCGTCTACCTGCCGCCGGGCACCTACGACACCGCGCAGAAGCTCCAGGTGTACGGCAAGCCGGTCCAGGTGGTCGGCGCCGGCGTCTGGTACACGAGATTCCAGACCCCGCCGGGCCAGGAGAACACCGACGCCGGCTTCGCGGTCCAGAGCACCGCCAACGGCTCGTCGTTCAAGCACCTGGCGTTCTTCGGCAACTACACCGCACGCATCGACGGCCCCGGCAAGGTTTGGGGCGAACTGATGAACAACTCGAACCTGACCATCGACGACGTCTGGGTCGAGCACACCGTCTGCGCGTACTGGGGCGTGCACAACGACAACGTCACCATCAAGAACTCCCGGTTCCGCAACACCTTCGCCGACGCGGTGAACTTCACCAACGGCACCACCAACGTCCTGGTCAGCAACAACGAGGGCCGAGGCAACGGCGACGACGCGTTCGCGCTGTTCTCCGCCACCGACCAGGGCGCCTCGGTCGGGAACAACAACAACATCTTCGAGAACCTGACCGCCACACTCACCTGGCGGGCAGCCGGCATCGCGGTCTACGGCGGCTCCAACAACACGTTCCGCAACCTCTACATCGCGGACCAGTTGACGTACGCCGGCATCACCATCAGCTCGCTCGACTTCGGCTACCCGTTCGTCGGATTCGGCACCACACCGACCCGGATACAGAACGCCTCGATCGTCCGGTCGGGCGGCCATTTCTGGGGCGCCCAGACCTTCCCCGGTATCTGGCTCTTCGCGGCCTCGAAGGAGTTCCGCGGCATCCGGATCAGCGACGTCGACATCGTCGACCCGACCTACCACGGGATCATGTTCCAGACCAAGTACCCGGAGCAGACCCCGGTCACCGACACCGTCTTTACGAACATCAATATCTCCGGTGCCCAGCGCAGCGGTGACGCGTTCGACGCCAAGTCCGGGTTCGGTATCTGGGCCAACGAGATGCCGGAGTCGGGACAGGGGCCGGCGGTCGGGTCGGCGACCTTCAACAACCTGACCTTCCGGAACAACTACCAGAACATCCGCAACACCACGTCCACCTTCACCATCACCGTCAACCCGTAGCAACCGACCCGACCGGGGTACCCGGCGGCGGTCGGCGACCGCCGCCGGGTACCCCGGGTTCCCGCTGCCGAGGAAGGAGCGGACATGACCATTTCCCGTCGCACATTGGTGACGTCGGCGCTGTGGGGGTCGGCGCTCGGCGCGCTGTCCACCGCGGAGCTGCTGCAGGCGATGACGGGCCCGGCCGCGGCGGCGAGCCCGCCCGGCGACGTCGTCGGCAAGATCACCGTCGGCTACCAGGGATGGTTCGCGTGCGCCGGCGACGGCGCCCCGATCGGTGGCTGGTGGCACTGGAGCGCCAACTGGTCCCAGCCGCCGTCGCCGAGCAACACCGCCATCGTGGCCTGGCCGGACGTGCGGGACTTCACCCGCACCTACCCGACCGGGTACGCCAACCTCAGGAACGGTCAGCCGGCCACCCTGTTCTCGTCGTACGACCAGCAGACCGTGGACACCCATTTCCAGTGGATGCAGCAGCACGGGTGCGACACCGCCGCGCTGCAGCGGTTCAACCCGTACAGCAGTGAGGGTCCGACGCGCGACGCGATGGCGGCGAAGGTACGCGCCGCCGCCGAGTCGTTCGGCCGCAAGTTCTACATCATGTACGACGTCACCGGCTGGGCGAGCATGCAGTCGGAGATCAAGACCGACTGGGCCAGCAAGATGTCCGCGCACACGGCGTCGCCGGCGTACGCCCGGCAGAACGGCAAACCGGTCGTCGGGCTCTGGGGCTTCGGATTCAACGACGGCAATCACCCGTGGAGCGCCGCGGCCTGCCTCGACGTGGTGAACTGGTTCAGGAGCCAGGGCTGCTACGTGATGGGCGGCGTGCCGACCTACTGGCGTACCGGCATCAACGACTCCCGTCCGGGATATCTCGACGTCTACCACGCCTTCAACATGATCTCGCCGTGGATGGTCGGCCGGATCGGGAACGCGGCCGGTTCGGACTGGTTCTACACGAACGTCAACACCGGCGACCAGGCGGACTGCACCGCGAACGGCATCGACTACCAGCCGTGTGTGCTGCCTGGCGACGTGTCCGCCCGGCAGCGGGCCCACGGTGACTTCATGTGGCGCCAGTTCTACAACATGGTGCGGCTCGGCGCACAGGGCCTCTACATCTCGATGTTCGACGAGTTCAACGAGGGCAACCAGATCGCGAAGACGGCCGAGACGCAGGCCATGGTTCCGACGAACTCCGGCCTTCTCGCCCTCGACGAGGACGGCACCGCCTGCTCCTCCGACTACTACCTGCGCCTCACCGCCGACGGTGGACGGATGCTCAAGGGACAGCTCGCCCTGACGCCCGTCCGTCCCACGCCACCGGTGCTCCCGGGGAGCGATCCCACCGACCTGGCGCGGGGCAAGCCGACCGCGGAGAGCGGACACACCCAGACCTTCGGGTCGGCGAACGCGGTCGACGGGGACGCCAACTCTTACTGGGAGAGCCCGAACAACGCCTTCCCCCAGTGGTGGCAGGTCGATCTGGGGGCGACCGCGACGATCAGCCGCCTGGTGCTGCGGCTGCCACCGGCGACCGCCTGGGCGGCCCGCACCCAGACGGTGTCGATCCTCGGCAGCGGCGACGCCTCCACCTTCACCACGATCGTCGGGCCGGCCGGCTACCGGTTCGACCCGGCGACCGGGAACACCGTCACCGTCACGATCCCGGCCACGACCACCCGGTACGTGCGGCTCAACTTCACCGCCAACACCGGTTGGCCCGCCGGGCAACTCTCGCAGGTCGAGGTGTACGGGACGAGCGGCGGAGGGGACACGCAGGCACCGACCGCCCCGGGTAACCTGACCGCCACGGGTCACACCTCGACCAGCGTGTCGTTGGCCTGGTCCGCCTCGGCCGATGACGTCGGGGTGACCGGCTACCAGGTGCGCCAGAGCGGAGCAGTGGTCGCGACCACCTCGGCGACGTCGTACACCGTGAGCGGACTCAACCCCGGCACGGCGTACACCTTCACGGTCACCGCGCAGGATGCCGCGGGCAACGTATCGCCCGCGTCCAACGCCGTGACGCAGACGACCGACCCGGCGGCCAGCACGAACCTGGCTCGCGGAAAGTCGACCTCGGAGAGCGGCCACAGTCAGGTCTACGGATCCGGGAACGCGGTCGACGGCGACGCCAACACCTATTGGGAGAGCGTGAACAGCATCTTTCCGCAGTGGTGGCAGGTCGATCTCGGTTCCGCGTCGGGGATCAGCCGGCTCGTCATGAAGCTGCCGCCCTCGTCCGCCTGGGCGACGCGCACCCAGACGCTGTCGATCCTCGGCAGCACTGACGGCTCGGCCTTCGACACGATCGTCGGCTCGGCCGGGTACACGTTCAACCCGGCCACCGGCAACACCGTCACCGTGACCTTCGCCAGCACCACGACGCGTTTCGTGCGGCTGAACTTCACGGCCAACACCGGTTGGCCGGCCGGCCAACTGTCCGAGGTCGAGATCTACTCGGCGTAGTGGCCCGATGAGGGGTGCCGCCCCGATCCTCCAGCGGCACCCCTCACCATGGCGGCTCAGCGCGTTGACACCCAGGCAGCGGTATCCGGGGGCAGCAGGGTTCCGTCGAGCGGACCGCTGCTGAGCAGCACCGTCCCGGCCACGGGGAGTTCGGTGGCCCGGTCCGACAGGTTCACCACGCAGACGAAGCGGCCCTGCGGTCCCCGGCTGAACGCGAGGACGGACTCGGGCGCCGGTAACCAGGCGAACGGGCCGTCCCCGAGGGCCGGTTCGCGGCGCCGGCAGGCCAGCGCCCGCCGGTACAGCTCCAGCATCGAGTCGGGGTCACCGGTCTGCGCCTCGACCGTTCGGTCCCGCCACGCCGGCGGCTGCGGCAGCCAGGGCTCCCGCCACGCGTCGGGCGGGCTGAACCCGAACGGGGGCTCCTGGCCCGACCAGGGCAGCGGCACCCGACAGCCGTCGCGGCCGAGATTTTCGCCCTGCGTGCGGTGGAACATCGGATCCTGGCGCATCGTCTCGGGGATGTCCTCCACCTCCTCCAGCCCGAGTTCCTCGCCCTGGTAGAGGTATGCCGAGCCGGGCAGGGCGAGGGTGAGCAGGATGGCGGCGCGGGCGCGGCGCAGGCCGAGCGTCCGGTCGGTGGGCGCGCCGAGCTGCCGGTATTCGAGGTTGAACGAGGTGTCGGCGCGACCGTAGCGGGTCACGTGCCGCGGCACGTCGTGGTTGGACAGCACCCACGTCGGCGGCGCGTCGACCGGCGCATGCACCGCCATCGTCTCGTCGATGACCTGGCGCAGCGCGTCCGGTTCCCACGGGCAGCCGAGGAAGGCGAAGTTGAAGGCGGTGTGCAGCTCGTCGGGGCGCAGGTAGGCGGCGAACCGTTCCGCGTCGGGCAGCCACACCTCGCCGATCAGGGCGCGCGGTTCGGGGTAGCTGTCCGCGATGGCCCGCCATGACCGGTACACCGCGTGCACCTCGTCGCGGTCGGTGTAAGGGTGAGGGAACGGCGGGTCAGCGTGATCGAAATCGGTCAGTGCCGGGTCCTTCATCAGCAGCGCCGCGGAGTCGATGCGTACGCCGTCCGCGCCGCGGTCGAGCCAGAACCGCAGGACGTCCTCGGACTCCTCGCGGACCTTGGGGTTCTCCCAGTTGAGGTCGGGTTGCTCGGCGGCGAACAGGTGCAGGTACCACTCGCCCGGGGAGCCGTCCGGGTTGCTGGTCCTGGTCCACGCCGGGCCGCCGAAGATGGACTGCCAGTCGTTCGGCGGCAGCTCGCCGTCGGCGCCCCGGCCGGCCCGGAAGCAGAACAGGTCGCGGGCGGCGGATCCCGGGCCGGTGCGCAGCGCCTCGACGAACCACGGGTGCGCGTCCGAGCAGTGGTTGGGCACCACGTCGACGATGATCCGGATGCCCCGCTCGTGCGCCTCCCGGATCAGGTCCTCGGCCTCGGCCAGGGTGCCGAAGACCGGGTCGATGGCCCGGTAGTCGGCCACGTCGTAGCCGGCGTCCGCCTGCGGCGACGCGTACCAGGGGTTGAACCAGACGGCGTCGACCCCGAGCGCCTCGAGGTGGTCCAGGTGCGCGCGTACGCCGCCGAGGTCGCCGATGCCGTCGCCGTTGCTGTCGGCGAAGCTGCGGGGGTAGATCTGGTAGATGACGGCAGAACGCCACCATCCGGTGGGAAGTGTGCGTGCCCTGGTGGCCTGAAGGGCCTGGATTTCCGCCACGGACTACCTGCTTTCTCGTGCGTACGGTGCTGCCGGCCGCCGCCGCGCCTGGCGGAGGTGGCCGCGCATCACGTCGAGGGGACGCGGGCCTCGGTCAGCCCTTGAGGCTGCCGCTGGTCAGGCCGGACATGATGTTCTTCTGGAAGATCAGGAAGAACACGATCGTGGGGACGGCAGCGATGACCGCGGCGGCGACCACCACGTTCATCGGCGTGCCCGCGGAGAACGCGTAGATGCCGACGCTCACCGTCCGGGTTTCGGGTGAGGGCATGACCAGTTTCGGCCACAGAAAGTCCTTCCAGACCGCGGTCACCGCGAAGATGGAGACCACGCCCAGGATCGGACGGGAGATCGGCAGGACGATCGACCACAGCGTCCGCAGTGGCCCCGCGCCGTCGATGATGGCCGCCGCCATCAGGTCCTCGGGGATGGCGTCGAAGAAGCGCTTCAGCAGGAAGATGTTGAAGGCGTTCGCCACCGCCGGCAACCAGATCGCGAAGGGCGAGTCGAGCAGGTTGACGTGCAGGATCGGCAGGTCGATCACGGTCACGTACTGCGGGACGATGAGCACCATCGCCGGGATCATCAGCGTGGCCAGCATCAGGCCGAGGATCAGGTTGCCGAGCACCGGGCGCAGCTTCGACAGGGCGTACGCCGCTGCGGTGTCGAGCACGAGCTGGAACAGCAGCGCCCCGGTGGCGTAGTAGAAGGTGTTGAACAGCAGCTTGGCGAGGTTCAGGTTGGTCCACGCGTCGGCGTAGTTCTGTGCCCGAGGATCGTTCGGGAACAGGGTCGGGGGAGTCTGGGCGATCTCCTGGCCCGACTTCAGCGCGCCGGTCACCATCCAGTAGAGCGGCCCGAGGAAGACGAGCGTGAAGCCGGCGGCGACGGCGAACAGCAAGATCCAGTAGACGATCTGGCCGCGGCCCCGCCGCAGCTGGGCGGGGGAGATGAGGGTACGGCCCCCGGAGTCCTGTGCCATGGTCACCCCGTCCTAGTCCTGTCGTGCGGCCAGCCGTGCGTAGACGGCGGAGAAGCCGCCCAACGCCACGAGCATGATCACGCCGAGCGCCGCGGCGCCGTTGAGGTCGTTCTGGAAGAACCCGTGCTGGTAGATGAGGTACGCCACCGAGGTCGCGGCGTCCTCCGTGCCGGCGCCGTTGGCGAGGATCAGCGGCTCGATGAACAGCTGCATCGTGGCGACGACCTGCAGCATCGCCATCAGGGTGAGAATCAGCCGGGTCTGGGGGATGGTCACGTTGACGATCCGCCGCCAGATCCCGGCCCCGTCGAGCTCTGCTGCCTCGTACAACTCACCGGGGATGTTCTGCAGTGCCGCCAGGTAGATCAGCACGGCGCCGCCCATGTTCATCCAGGTCGACGCGATCACCATCGCCGGCATGGTCATCGTCGAGGACTGCATCCACTCCGACGTCGGCAGGTGCAGCGCCCTGAGGATGGCGTTGAACAGGCCGGCGTCGCTCGGGTCGTACACATAGAACTTGAACAGGAACAGCGCCGACGCGGGTGGCAGCATCACCGGCAGATAGACCAGAACCCGCAGGTACCCCTTGGCGTGGCGGAACTCGTTGAGCACGATCGCCACGGCGAACGGCACCACGTATCCCAGGATCAGCGCGAGCAGGGTGAAGTAGAGCGTGTTCTTCCACGCCGTCCAGAAGCTGGGGTCGTTGACGATGCGGACGTAGTTGTCCCAGCCCACCCAGGTGGTCTCGCCCCGCCGGGTCCGCTGGAAGCTCATGACGACACCGCGGATCATCGGGTACCAGGCGAAGAGGGCGAAGCAGAGCATCGCCCCGATCAGGAACGCGTGTCCGGTGAGGTTGTCCCGCACCTTTCGACCGAGGCGGGCCCGCGCGCGACGACCGGGAGGCGAGTGCCGGCTGCCGGGCTGCTGGCTGGTGCCGGGAACGGTGGTGAGGGCCATGTGCGAGCTCCTGGACGTGGGGGCGGTTGGCCTGCGGACGACGGGCGGGGCCGGCTCCCGGCCCCGCCCGTACGCTCATCCGTTGCTGGCCAAGAGCTGGTTGACCTTGGACTCGGCCGTCTTGAGCAGCGCATCGACGTTGGCGTTCGGGTTCGTCAACACCCCGGACATCGCGGCGTCGAGCACCGCGTAGATCGCCTGCGCGTTGCGCGGCTCGCCCTTGATCGGGGCCGGGCTCGCCTCGAAGGCCGTGAAGTTCTCCACCGGGACGTTCGCATTCGCCTTGCGGAGCTCCAGCTCCTGCTTCTGCGCGTCGCTGCCGACTGCGAACAGCGTCGGCTGGGGGAGACCGACCGGCTGGTTCTGCGGCTTGGCCCGTACGTAGTCGAACTGGCCCTTACCCGGCGTCAGCTTCTCGAACGCCAACCACTTCAGGCCGGCCTCGACCTGCTCCTTGGTCAGGCCCTTCTTGAAGAAGTAGCCCTCGCCGCCGCCGAGAGTCCCCTTCGCCGGGCCGTCCTGGCCGGGCATCGGGGCCATCGCCCAGTCCTGGTACTTGCCCTGGAACTGGGTCACGATCGCGGTGGTCGCGTCCGGCGCGCCGACGAACATGCCGACCTTGCCCGCGCCGGCCAGGGTCAACAGGTCTCCCCAGCCGAGCAGCTGCCGCTGACCCATGCTGTTGTCGCCGTACCGCATGTCCTTGAGGTTCTGCAGGACCTGCTTGCCCATCGCGTTGTTGAAGTCGGCCTTCTTGCCGTCGGCCGTCACCATCTGGCCGCCCTGCGCGTACATCTCGGCGGTGAAGTGCCAGCCGCCGGTGTTGCCGGCGCTGTAGTCGGCGTACCCGGCGATGCCGTTGCCCAGAGCGGCGATCTTCTTGGCGGCCGCCCGGACGTCGGACCAGGTCTTCGGCGGGTTGTTCACGTCGAGCCCGGCCTGCTGGAACAAGGCCTTGTTGTAGAGCAGCCCCATCGAGTAGTTCTTCGTCGGGATGGCGTAGAGCTTGCCGTTGTCGCTGAAGACGTCCTTGAGCGCCGGGTCGATGCTGTCCCAGGTCGGGACCGTGTTCTTGCTGGCGAACTCGGTGACGTCCATCGCCTGGCCGGAGTCGAGCACCTGCTGCAGGTCGGTCATGTACCCGTAGAACAGGTCCGTCACCGTACCGCCGGCGAGGCGGGCGGTGAAGTCCGGCGGATTGTTGCACTGCTCGCCGACGCTCACGCTCTTGATGGTGATGGTCGGGTTCTGCCGCTGGAACTCGGCGACGTCGTCGTTCCAGTTCTTCACCAGGTCCTTCTGCGAGCCGACCGGCATGCAGTCGACCGTGATGGTGACCTTGCCCTTGGCGTCGGTCGACCCGTCGTCGCTCTTGGTGGAGCACGCCGCGAGGCTGAGCCCCAGGCCGGCCGCGAGGGCTACCACCGCGGCCCTTCGGTAGTGCGGTAGCGACATCTGTCCATCCCTTCGGGAACGGGCGTTCGTAGTGGTGGGTCCCGCGATGGCCGTCACCGCGGCGGTGTGGTGCTGCTTCCCGAGTCACCCAAGGACGAGGTCGACCCCGGTGGCGTGGAGGCGTGGCGTGAGTCGTCACTGTAGCGACGGCGACTGATGTCCGCAAGGTTTCGACTGGTTATTGCAAAGAAACGACGTAAGTACGTAACCAGGCTCGTTGCTCGACGTGACAGCGATGGCACCGCGATCGGCGCGAGCTACCAAAGGTCCTGCTGGAGTCCAGGGCACACCGACCAAACTCGACCTGTCGCTGCAACCGGCAGCGCCCGGGACAGGCACTGGTCGAACCCTTCCCCGGACCCCAGTCTCAGGGGCACCGACCTGCTGGCCGCGGCCGTCTCCGCCGGCACCCACGATCCGCAACTGTCCGAAGTCACCGTCGGCAAGCCATTGGACCTGGCTGCGCTCCGACACCTTGACCAGCCGGGGCTGGATCAACCAGCCTTACGCCTCGGCGACCCAGCCCCGCGGCGGCAACGCCTGGCAGCAGCGCACCATCCGGCCCACCGCCGTGGAGCTCTCCGCCACGGGCCTGTGGCGACCGTACGTGCCACGGGCGTCAGCACCGCCGTGCCCGACCTCCGCGTGTCGAACGCTCGGCCGCCGCGCAGCGGCGCCCTGGCCTCGGCGGCGCGGCGCCGGCGGCGCAGCCACGCGCCCCAGACAGGTGCGTGTTGTCCTCGACGGGCTGCCGCCGCGCAGGCAGAGCAGCCAACGCTGACGGCATGGTAGGTCCGCCGACGGCTGGACGTTCACGGGCGTTGCTCTCGGACGGAAGAGGCAGCGGCACGGATCTGGCGGTTGGTGATGATGGCGTAGCTGGCGAGGGTGGCGGCGAGCAGGATTAGGAGGATTACCGGTCTGGTGATCGTGGCGACAATGACGGCGACGAGTGCGACGCATGGCAGTGCGGCAGCTAACCGTCGGCGGGGCAGGGACCGCAGCGATACCCAGCCCAGTGCCAGGCCGCTGAGGATCCAGATGATGATCGCTGCGGCGAGCAGCAGCCGCAGGGTGAGGGGGAGCACCGGTGCGCCAGATGCGGCCAGTCGTACTATCTGGCCGAGTGACCAGCCGAGGAAGAGCAGAGCGGCGCCGTACGGTAGGTGCAGGTAGGCGTAGGCCTGACCCCCGCGTAGTCGGGGCAGCGCCAGCCGGGTCGTGACGAAGGTGGTGTAGATCCACCAGATCGAGGCTGGCATGACGAACGCGACGAGCGCGGCTGCGATGGCGCGCGGCGGTGGATGATCACGCAGCGCCGCCAGCATGTCAGTCAGCGATACGCCGAGCAGGATGATCGTGAATTGCCCGATCCGTTCCGGCAGGTGAGAGGTGTCCACCGGGAACCGGGCGAGGCGGCGGATGCCGAGCCAGGGCGTGACCAGTTCGATGCCGAATGCGGTGATCCAGATCGCGGGCCGGATGTGGGCGGGCGCGGCGAGCGAGGCGAGCCACATCAGGCAGGCCAGGCCGAAGCCGGTGAAGTAGACGGTCGTCAGCTCCCCGGCCGATCTGCTGCTTATTCGTGCCCTCAGGTACTGCACCAGCAGCGACCCGCGCACGACGAGGTAGCCGACTGGCAGCAGCAGCGTGTCGGGAGCGTCGCCGACACCGGCCGCGATCGCTCCGGCGCCGGCCATGGCAGCCAGCACGATCAGCCGGTGCGGGCCGTCGTCCGGGTCGTATCGGCTGTCGTGGAAGACCTGGCCGACCCAGGCCCACTGCACCAGTGCGAAGAGGCCGAACGTGATGGCGGCATCCTGCGTGCGGGGTGAGGCGTGGGATCCGAGCCGGCCGGCGACGGCAGCCAGGGCCAGCACGAACACCAGGTCGAAGAAGAGTTCCAGCCAGGTCGCGTGACGTTCGCCCTCCTGACGTCGTCGGGCTGGCGCGCGGAGTCCCAGGCGCTCGACCAGACGAAAAAACCGCGACTCGTTCGTCACTTAAGTTGCCGGCGGGACGCCCTGGCCGACCGTTCCGGCCCGGGCCCGCCCCCTGCTGCTGTGCGTTGTGTGAACGGCCCTCGCCCTGAATTTGCCCATCTGGGCACGGACCGGTTCGGTTTCCAGCCCTAGCACCCGGTAGGTCAGCCCCGCGTCATTTGGCAGCCGATTGACTCCGGCGCTGGGTAGTTGGGTCGGCTCGCCGCGGTACGGCGCCAGCTCCGGCATGTCGTCCAAGGAGATCAGGCGTGGACCGGGGCGTTCGGCGGTGGCCCGGCGGACAGCTGGCCGAGGTCGGCCGGTTGGGGCAGGTCGAAGAGGGCGTGGTATCGGATGAGCGAGATCAGTTTGTCGATCCCCGCACCAGTCTTGCAGTTGGTGAAGACGAAAGGCTGCCGCCGCCGAACACGGCCTCGTCGCTGAGGGTGCGTAGGTCCCGCTCGACTTCGATGTAGAGGTCCATGCCGACCCGCCGCCCAGGCCTGGCTGCTTCTCCCCGCTGGCCTCAGCGGTGAAATTGAAGCCGCGACTGCAGGCCCGCCGGATTGCCGCTGGGTGGTCCGGCTGATAACCAGGGACCGGGCCGACGCCGGTCCAGCCGTTCACCAGGCCGTTGAATCTGTACGCCCGTTGCCGGCCCGCGTACGGCACGAGCTGGACGGTCTTCCGGTCGCCCGGCTCGAACCGGATCGGTGTACCGGTGGGGATGTCCAGCCGCCAACCGAAGGGCGCCGCCCGGTCGAACGGAAGGTTCCGGTTCGTATCGAAGAAGTGGAAGTCTGAGCCGATCTGGATCGGCCGGTCGCCGGTGTTGCGGACCTCAATCCGCATGGTGGGTCGGCCCGCATTGAGTTCCAGTGGCTCCTCCGAGAGGACGTAACCGCCAACGGGCTCCCGGTGTTTCATGGCGGATCCGGGGTGCCGCGTCGCCACCTACTTCCTCACATTCCTCTCGGGCCTGGCCCGCCTACTGAGGGCAACCGTGGGCCATCCTCTACTACCCCCTGGTGAGGGAGTTCGTCCCTCACCAGGAGGTGCTGCTTGCGGACAGCGTGCCAGCGAGGACTCTATCCGGGCCTACCACCCGAAGCGGCCAAATACCCACCAAGATGCATATAGTGCTACAGGTCTCGGTACTCTCCCGGCTATGACCGAGCCGAGCCGGACCGGCGCCGCCAGCGCAGGGGCACACGGGTCGCCACATCCAGGAGCCGACCCGAAATGGTGGACTCTCACGGCGGTCTGCGTGGGCACGTTCATGCTGTTGATCGACCTGACGATCGTGAACGTGGCACTGCCCGACATCCAGGCGTCGCTGGGGGCGTCCTTCTCCGACGTGCAGTGGGTCGTGGACGCCTACGCGCTGACCCTGGCCGCACTCCTGCTGACCGCAGGGTCCCTGGCGGACCTGTACGGCCGCCGCCGCATCTACCTGGTCGGCGTGGTCGTCTTCACCGCCGCGTCCGCGCTCTGCGGCATCGCGCAGTCCCCGCTCATGCTCGAACTGGCCCGTGGCCTGCAGGGCGTCGGTGGGGCCATCATGTTCTCCGTCTCACTGGCCCTGCTGGCCAACGCGTTCCGCGGTCCCGAGCGCGGCGTGGCCTTCGGCGTCTGGGGCGCCCTGGCCGGGCTCGCCGCAGCCGTCGGTCCCATTATCGGCGGCGTGCTGGTGTCGAGCCTGTCCTGGCGGTGGATCTTCTTCGTCAACGTGCCCATCGGTGTCATCGCCCTAGCCCTGACCATGCTGAGGGTTGCCGAGTCACGCGACGAGCAGGCCAAGCGCCCGGACTGGCCGGGCTTTGCGATCTTCTCCGGGGCACTGGCCGCCTTGATCTACGCGCTCATCGAAGCGGGACGCAGTGGTTTCACGGGGGCGGTTGTCATCGCATGCTTCGCCGCGGCCGCAGTGCTGCTCATCGCCTTCCTGCTGGTCGAGGCTCGCAGTTCGCACCCGATGTTCGAGCTACGGCTGTTCCGGGTGCCCACCTTCGTCGGTGGCGACATCGCCGCGTTCGGCCTTTCCTTCAGCATCTTCGCCATGCTGCTCTACGTGGTCCTCTACCTGCAGAACGTGCTCGGTTACAGCGCGCTTCAGACCGGCGTGCGGCTGCTCGTCCTCTCCGCCGGCGTCCTGGTCGCCAGCACAGTGGCGGGGTGGCTGAGCGAGAAGGTGCCGATCCGCACCATCGTCGGCCCAGGGCTGGTGCTGGTCGGCGTCGGGCTGCTGCTCATGCGCGGCTTGACCGCAGCCTCGTCGTGGACACACCTGATCCCGGGGCTGATCATGGCCGGCGTGGGCGTCGGGTTCGTCAACCCACCGCTGGCCTCCACCGCGGTCGGGGTCGTGGAGACACGTCGATCGGGGATGGCCTCGGGTATCAACCTGACGTTCCGGCAGGTCGGCCTTGCTACCGGCGTCGGGCTCTTGGGCACCCTGTTCGCCAACCGGCTGACCACCGTGGTGCAGACCGAGGTCGCTGGAACCCCGCTCGCCCCACACAGCGCCGACATCGCGGCGGCACTGCGCAACGGCAGCGTGAGCCGATTGTTCGCCACCGTCCCGCCACAGCAGCGCGGCCTGCTCGTCGAGATCGCGCGCGGCAGTTTTGCCAGCGCCCTGAACGAGATCCTGCTTCTCGCGGCGATTGTCACCATCGTCGCCGGGGTGCTGTCCTTCGGCATGATCCGCTCCAAGGACTTCGTCTCGCCCCCACAGGGGTGATCCGCCGGCCACGGATGACGGCACCCGTCGTCGGACCGGTGAGACCGGAGAAACTCAACCATGGACGGATCGCTGGCGGGACGCTGGCCGCAAAGGGCTTCGTTGGAGGAAAGCCCCGAACGCGGGCAAGAAGGGGCAGTACGGTGCGACGAGATCCATATCGCTGAGGGCATGCTCTGGCGGGAAACGGGAAACGGGAAACGGGAAACGGGAAACGGGGGACGATGGCGATCGGAAACGAACGCGGACGAAGCGAGGGTATGTTGCCGTCCGCATCGCCCCGCCAAGCGGCGGTCCTGACTCAGTTGATCGCCGGTCCCGGGCGCGCGGATGCCGTCCAGGACGCCCTTCTTCGGCTGACGCAGGCGACCCGGCAGGAGGGCGGCAACGTCAGTTACGACGTGCATCAGGTCAACTACCCGCCCATGAATGGGCGGGCTTGCGGATCACTGTCCTCGCCGGCTGCGAGGCTAGGCCGCGTGCGGGCGATTGACTGCGCCCCAGCTCACGACACCACGCGAAGCGATGTTGCGAGCCGCATTGTGGTCGGCGTGGGCAACGACCCCGCACGACCGACAGTGGAAGGTTTCCTGGTTGGGTCGGTTCCGTTTGTCCCGATACCCGCAAGCTGCACAGGTCTGGGAGGTGTACCGGGGGTCGACCTGGACCTGTGGTACACCCGCCCGGCGCGCCTTGTAGATCAGGAACGCGCCGAGTTGCTGGAACGCCCACGAGTGCAGCGTGACCCGTTGGGGCTTCCTCAGTCGGACCCGGTCGCGGATCCCCGTCAGTTTCTCGACGGCGATTCCGCGGCCGGTGCGTGCAGCCTCGGTCACGATGCTCTTGGCGATGGTGTGGTTGATGTTCGCGGTGTGCCGCGTTTCCTTCCGGCGGCGGCGGGCCAGGAGCCGTTTCGCCGACTTGGTGTCTTTCTCCTGCAACCGCTTCCTGAGCCGCTGCTGGCGGCGCCGGTAGCCGTTGAGCTTGGTTCCGGCGTAACGGGTGTCGTCGGAGTCGTAGGCGATGTTCGCGATCCCCATGTCGACACCGAGGAATCCGTCCGGCTCATAGACCTGCGGCTCGTCCACCTCAACCGTGGCGTACAGGAACCACATGCCGTCCCGGTGCACCAGGTCGGACTCGCCGACCGGATGGGTTTCGACGGCCTTGATCTGGTCGGGGGAACCGGTGAACGCGACCTGCTTGAGCCGTCCTTGCACGGTCCAGATGGAGACGACGCGGGCGTCGTGCCGCCACGACAGCATCCTTGCGTCGTAGGGCTGGGCGGCGTCCCAGCGGAACATGATCGGGTTGGTCTCGACCTTGCGGCGGCGCTTCGATCCGGGCTGGCCTTGAGGTTGCCTGCGAGCGTCTTGTAGACGTCGGCGACCTTCTTGATGACGTGCTGGGCGGCCTGCGCGCCGAGCCCGTAGTCGTCCTTGATGCCGTGGTAGGCGTGCCGGCGCAGGTCGTAGTTGCGGTAGCAGCCGATCTCCCGTGCCATCACTGCGACGTCGGATGCTGCGGTGTTGCAGGCGCGCAGGGTCGCCTCCAGTGCCGCAGCCTCGTCGGGCGTCGGCAGGAGCTTCACCTGCACCACCAACTTCACACCATCATCGTACCTTTTGGTCTATGTCACCACGATGGACCCCAGACCCGGAGGTCCGCCGGGGACGCCCGGTTGTGTACAACCTTCAGGCGCACTTGGTCTTCACCACGAAGTACCGGCGCGGGGCGCTCACCGATCCGATCCTCACCCGCTGCCAGCAGGTCATGGCCGAGGTGTGCCGGGACTTCGGCGCCGAACTGCGGGAGTTCAACGGCGAGGACGACCACGTGCATCTGCTCGTCCACTACCCGCCTAGCGTCGCCCTGTCGCGGCTGGTCAACAGTCTCAAGGGCGTCTCATCTCGATACCTGCGCCGCGAGTTCGCCGGACACCTGCGCAAGTACCTGTGGGGCGAGCATCTGTGGTCGCCCTCGTACTTCGCCGGATCATGCGGCGGCGCGCCCCTCACGGCGGTCAAGGAGTATATCGAGAACCAGAAACGTCCCGGTCCGTGACGGCGTTCCTCCTGGCCGTAAACGGCCAGGGCTCCCGCCTTATCAACCGCTGAAGAACAACCCGGCCGCGTTCTACGTGCTCGGCAACTGGGCGGACGAGCAGGCCCTGGACGCGCATCTGGCGAGTACACACGTGCGGCAGTGCCTCACGGAGACCGTCGCAGGCGAGATCGTCGCCCCGTACATGGCGCATGCAGATGCTGTCGGAACCCGACACCCGGCTCGACCGCCCACGGCCGGTCGGGAACTCGCCGGCGCAGGTGACCCTCGTGCCGTTCTTCACGATCAAGGCTGACGAGGAGGCCGCGGTTGGCGACTGCCACCTGGAGATGGTCGCGATCACCCGCGCCGAGCCCGGGTGCCTGGGCTACGACCTCTACCAGTCGGTCGAGGACCCGTCGGTCATGTTCCTGTACGAGAACTGGACTGAGCAGGCGGCCCTCGACAAACACATGAACACCTCCAACTTCTACCGCACGTGCGGGGCGAGATCGACAAACGCCTCATCGCCCCGTGGACCGCGCACATGATGATGATGATCAGCGAGCCCCACCGGGAGCCGATCACGGCCTGAAGTCCTAACCGCCGCCGCGCGCTGTGGGTGTTGTCATTGTCGCCGCCATCTTGTTGGGGCGGATGGTCGGGATCACGAACTGGAGCAAGCAGACGTGAAAGCGGTGGTGTACGAGGACATCCGAACTGTCGGCGTACGCGAGGTGCCGGACGCGG
Organism: Micromonospora sp. RTBAU3-60; assembly: GCF_054963695.1. Lineage (NCBI taxonomy): Bacteria > Bacillati > Actinomycetota > Actinomycetes > Micromonosporales > Micromonosporaceae > Micromonospora > Micromonospora sp. RTBAU3-60. The sequence continues at coordinate 35,956 of NZ_JBUEGB010000052.1, forward strand.
GGCTGGAGGCGGAGACCGACGCGCTGGTGCGGATCAGCTCCAGCGCCCTGTGCGGCACGGATCTACACATGTACGACGGGCGGACGGGCGCCACGCCCGGACTGGTGCTCGGCCACGAACCGCTGGGCGTCGTCGAGCAGGTGGGCAACGCCGTGCAGACGATCCGGCCGGGCATGCGGGTGGTGATCCCCACGCACCTGTTCTGCGGCACGTGCGCAATGTGCGCCCGAGGGCTCTCCGCGGCCTGCCTGCGGGCACGCCCCGAAGGGGTGGGTGCCGCGTACGGCTACGCCGGGATGGGCCCCTACCCGGGTGCGCAGGCCGACCTACTTCGCGTGCCGTGGGCGGACGCGAACTGCGTACCGGTGCCCGGTGAGCCTGGCGACGCGCACGAGGACGACTTTGTTCTGCTCGCGGACGCGTTCGTCACCGGCTGGCACGCCGCCGCGGCCCTCGCTGGTATCGAAGCCGGGGACACGGCGGTCGTGTTCGGCGCCGGCGCCATCGGGCTGCTCAGCGCGTACTCTGCCCTGCTGCTCGGTGCCCGCGTGGTGTACTGCGTGGACGGGGTGGACGCCCGGCTCGACAAGGCCGGCGAGGTCGGGGCAGTCCCGATCGACTTCCGCCGTGGGGACCCCGTCGAACAGATCCGCGAACACCGGGCATGGGCCGGGCTGCCGCTCGGCGAGGAGAAACTGAACGGGGTCGACAAGGTCATCGACGCGGTCGGATTCCAGGCCCGCGACCGCGAACACCCTGACCAGGAACGCCCCAACCAGGTGATCGCGGACGCCGCCCGGCTGGTGAACCCAACCGGTTCGATCGGCGTCGCCGGGGTGTACCCGGATACCGACCTGCAGCCCCGCTCTGGCGCGACCGCCCACGAAGACCTGGTCGCGCCATGGGGGACGCTGTTCAGCAAAGGCGTCGCCGTCCGGTTCGGCCGTACCCACGACCGCCGTTACACCCTGCTCCTTCGCGACCTCGTCGTCTCCGGACGAGCCCGGCCCGGTGTCATCGTCACCCACCACGGTGCCCTCACCGACGCGCCCCGGCTGTACCAGCGCTTCGACCGCAGCGACGACGTGATCAAAGCGGTGCTGCATCCCTGAAGGGGCCGCCAAGCTTCCGAGCGCTCGGAAGCGGGGGATACCAGATCCTCTCTCGATCATCTCGCGTGGAGGCGGACTTGAGCTGCGGGACCGTACGGATCATCGGCGGCCAAGTGGAACCGGACGGTCTGGCTGACCCTGAACGGTCAGGGGCACCGGTTATCTGACCGTGCGACTGCCCCGCTTGGGTGACCGGGCGGTGTATGACGGTGGAATGAGTGGCGAGGGTTCGTTCGCGGTGGCGCTTCGTGTGGCGCGTCACGCCGCCGGACTGACGTTGGAGGAGTTGGCTGAGGCATCTGGTGTGAGCGTGCGGGCGTTGAGCAACATGGAACGCGGGCGGGCGCTTGGGCCACAGCGGCGGACGGTGGCGCTGATCGCCGACGCGCTCAAGCTTGGCGGCGTTCGCCGGGACGAATTCGTCGCGCTCGCCAAGGTCGGGCGTACGCGGCCTGCGTACATGACCGCCGCGCCTGGCCTGTGCGAGTTGCCGGGATCGATCGGGGATTTCACCGGCCGGGCGGCCGAGCTGGCGTGGATCTTCCGGTTGGTGGATGCGTTGGACGAGTCGGGTGGCCGGTCCAATGTCGGGGTGATCTCCGGTGGCGCCGGGCTGGGTAAGACGACCCTGGTGGTACGGGCCGCGGACCGTCTGCGAGACCGGTTCCCCGGCGGGGTGTACTTCCTCGATGCGCTGGGGATGAGTGCGCGCCCGGTCGGCAGTGACGAGATGCTGGCGCGTGTGCTGCGGGCTCTGGGCGTGCGGGATCAGCAGATTCCGGAGGATGCTGCCGAGCGTGCTGGGCGTTACCGGCAGTTGCTACGGGAAAAGCGTGTGCTCGTGGTGGTGGACGATGCGGCGTCAGAGGCACAGGTGCGCCCGCTGATACCCGGTGGTGGGCAGAGCCAGCTCCTGGTGACCAGCCGGCGTCTGCTGGCCGGGCTGGAAGGCGTGCACCGGCTTCATCTGGATCCGATGCCGGCGGCTGACGCGTCCGAGTTGCTCAGGCGGATCCTCGCCGAGCGGGCGGACGTGCCGGATGACCGCGACGTGCAGAGCCTGGTGGATTTGCTGGGTGGGCTGCCTCTGGCGGTACGCATCGTGGGAAACCGGCTGGTATCGCGGCCGATCTGGAGTACGGGCGATCTGGTCGCGCGGTTGTCGGTCGATCAGCGGCGGCTGGATCAGCTCAGCGCGGGTGACCTGAAGGTCGCGGCGGCCTTCGACATGTCGTACGAGCAAATGCCGGACGCGGCGCGGCAGTTGTTTCGCCGCGCCGCGCTGGTGTCCGGCCCGGATTTCAGCGCAGCCCTGGCGGCGGTGCTCGGCGGCGTCGCCGTGCCGGTTGCCGAGGACCAGCTCGACGATCTGGTCGATCTGGGCCTGATGGAGATCGCGGAGGGCGACCGGTATCGCTTCCACGACCTGGTGCGGCTGTACGCGCAGCAGCGGCTTGAGCAAGAGGACTCAGCCGACATGGTGATCGCCGTCCGCCGGCAGATGGTCTCTTGGCTGCTGGCGACCGTTACCGCAGCCGGGCGATGGTTCGGTCCGGACGCAGGCCAGTCCGCGGGTCCCGTTTTCGCCTCGGCCGAGGACGCCAAGGCCTGGATACGCATCGAGGCGGAACACTGGTTCCCGGCGCTCGGCGCCGCTGCGGTCGACGGGGACCACCACGCCGTGGTTCGCGCCGCCAGTGCCTTGCACTGGTTCGCCGAACACTGGGTGCATTGGCCCCGCTGGCTCGAGGTGTTCACGCTCGCATTCGACTCGGCGGTCGCGCTCGGCGACGCCGGACTTCAGGCCGAATTCCTCAACCACATTGCCTGGGCCCACACCTTGCCATGGCGCAAGGACATGCCAACCGCACTGGGTTATGCGCAGCGGGCGCTGAGCTTGGCCCGCCAGGCCGGCAACCTCCGGCAGGAGGGATGGGCCCTGACGTACATCGCGGCCGCCCACCGCGGGGTGGGCGACCTCGAGGCCGCGCTGACCGCGGTACGCCAAGCAGCCGTTCTGCTCGATCAGGCTGGCAACGTGCGGGACGTCAACCAGGCACTGCTGGCCAGCGGCACCATCGCCTTCGACCTCGGTGACGTGGCAGAAGCACTTGCCGCCTACCAGCGTGCGTTGGCACTGGTGGAAGATCCCGCCTCCGGCATGTCAGCGGAGATCGCCGAAGCGGAACTCCCGCACGTCCTCGGCCTCACCGCCCGGGCCCTTGGACGCGTCGGCCGCCGCGACGAAGCCATACCGATGATGCTGCGCGCAGTGGATCTCTTCGGCCGCCTGCAGGTCTTCATGGGGCAGGCGGCGTGGTTGCGGATACTCGGCGAGGAACTCTACGACGAGGACCACGCCGCCCAAGCGCGAGCCAGCCTGCTACAGGCGGCTGACCTGTACGAGTCGGTCGCGCAGCACGACCGCGCCAACCACTGCCGGGCCAGAGCCGCAGCGATAGGAGCAGGCAGCGGCGAGTAGTTCTGCCTGCTGCTCTGCCTGTTCCGGCACCTGCGCTACGGCTTGCATGGGATGCGAAGCGGCGGGCGATCCGCTCGCCCCGGTACTCGGGAGCATTCCATGAGCACACCAACCATCCGCAATGTGGTCTTGGTCCATGGCGGCTTCGTCGACGGATCAGGCTGGCAGGGCGTGCATCGCCTGCTGACCCGGGACGGCTTCACCGTCAAGATCGTGCAGAACCCCACCCTCTCACTCGAAGGCGACGTCGCCGCGACCCGCTACATCCTCGACGGGCTCGACGGCCCGGCCGTGCTGGTCGGCCACTCCTACGGCGGCGCGGTCATCAGCGAAGCGGGCGCTCATGAACGGGTAGCCGCACTCGTCTACATCGCGGCGTTCGCCCCGGACAAGGGCGAGTCGGTCAACACCCTGATCGCCGACCCGCCGCCCGGCGCCCTGGTCCCGCCGATCCTGCCGCCCCGCGACGGGTTCCTGTTCCTCGACCGGGACAAGTTCCACGCGTCGTTCGCCGGTGACCTGCCCGTCGACGAGGCTGCCTTCCTGGCCGACTCCCAGGTGCCGTGGGGCGTCGGGGCACTGGCCGGTGCGGTCACCGAACCCGCGTGGCGGCACAAGCCGAGCTGGTACCTGGTCGCCACCGAGGATCGCATGATCCCGCCGGCCGCGCAGCGGACGATGGCCGGCCGCGCCGGCGCCGTTGTCGTCGAGGCGATCGGCAGCCACGCCATCTACGCCTCCCAGGCGGCCGCGGTCGCCGACCTCATCCGCCAGGCCGCCGCGTCGACCACCTACTGATCACCACCACTACAGGAGCTTTCATGTCTGCCAACGTCTCCCGGCGCACGTTCGTCGCCGGCGTCAGCGCCGCGGTAGCCACCTCCGCGATGGCTATGGCGGCCAGTCCGGCCGCGGCCGGCCGCACCCGCCCGACCAAACCCACCGTCGTGCTCGTCCACGGCGGTTTCGCCGACGCCACCGCCAGCTGGAGCGGCGTCGTCGAACGGCTGCAAGAGCGCGGCTACCCGGTGATCGCACCAGCGACGCCGCTGCGCAGCCTGCTCTCCGACGCCGCCTACATCGCCAGCCTGCTGAACAGCATCAACGATCCGGTCATCCTGGTCGGCCACTCCTACGGCGGCGCGGTCATCACCAACGCCGCCGTCAGCGCCCCCAACGTCAGAGCCCTCGTCTACGTTGCCGCCTTCGTCCCCGACTCCGGCGAGGCCCTCGGCCAGCTCATCACCACGTACCCGGGCAGCGAGATCCAGGCCGCCCTCAACCCGGTCCCGTACCCGAACCCGGACGGCACCACCGGCACCGACCTGTACCTCCAGGCCGACAAGCTGCGCCAGGTCTTCGCCGCCGACCTGCCGGCATCGACCACGAAGATCATGGCGGCGACGCAGCGGCCGTTCAGCGCCGCCTGCTTCACCGACCTGACCCAGGCCGCCGCCTGGCACACCATCCCCTCGTGGGGCTTGATCGCCACCGACGACAAAGCCATCCCGCCCGCGCTGCAGCGCTACGAATACCAGCGCGCCGGCTCACAGACCGTCGAGGTCGCCGCCTCCCACGTGGCCATGGTCAGCCACCCGAATCTCGTGACACAGCTCATCGTCGATGCCGACCGAGGCACCCGCTGACCCGATCCGTCTAGAACCAGCCATGAGCTGCGGGGCCCTGTCCTGCTCAGGGCCCCGCAGGCATGTCCGGCGCGTTGGCCCCGGCCAGCCCGGATAAGCGGGTCCATCGACGTGGGCGTGGCGTGAGGACGCGAGGTTAGCGCCCGTACGGCCATCGGATCGGGGAGGATGCCGGCATTGGCCGTGCTGCACGGCACGCTGTCGGAGGAGTCCGGATGACCGAGTTGTTCCCGCCGATCCCGCTGTCCGCCTGGGCGGACTCAAAGGAAACCGTCCACCGGTTTACACAGATAGTCGGCAAGATCCGGTTGGAGCAGGCAATGCCGCGCAACCACTGGTGGCACGTGCCGTTCCACCTGACCGGCCGCGGCATCACCTCCCGCCCCATGGGCCGGGACCTGTTGTTCGCCATCGACTTCGACTTCGTCGACCACCGACTGGTCATCAACACCCTGGCCGGCCAGACGGTCTCCTTCCCCCTGCCTGGCCTGTCCGTCGCGGCATTCCACGAGCGACTATTCACCGCACTGTCGTACCTCGGCATTCACGTCCACATCGACGCCAAGCCCTACGACCTGACCGACAACATCCCGTTCGCCGAGGACACCACGCACGCCGCGTACGACCCGTTCTGGGTGAACCGGTACTGGCAGGTGCTCAGCCAGGTGGGGCTGGTGCTGGAGGAGTACGCCGCCCGGTGCAACGCCAAGACCAGCCCGGTGCACCACTTCTGGCACACCTTCGACATTGCGGTCACCCGGTTCTCCGGCCGGCAGGTGCCGCAGCCGGACACCGTCGACCCGGTGACCCGGGAGGCGTACTCGCACGAGGTGATCAGCGCCGGCTTCTGGTTCGGCGACAAGAACATTCCTGAGCCGGCCTTCTACTCCTACACCGCGCCCGAGCCCGACGGCCTCACCGAGGAACCGCTGCAACCCGCGCAGGCACGCTGGGTCGAAAACCGGGGTGCACACCTCGCGCTGCTGACCTACGACGACGCCCGCGCCGCCACCGACCCCCGCGCGACGGTCCTCACCTTCCTGGAGAGCGCCTACCAGGCCGGCGCCCACCGCGCCGGCTGGGACACCAGCAAACTGCGCACCCAGTACGCACCCTGACCACCGGCACCACCGTGAGCGGTGTCCGTCATGCTGCCGGACCAGCAAGATCACGGGCCGACTTGCGGGAGCGGCTCAACCTGGACCGCAGCGGGTGGTAACCAAATCGCGCAGCGGTCGGCGTGACGGGCGGCGATTCTGGTACGTCGCCCAAGCTCACACCGGCGCCGAGCATGGTGGTGACGAGGTCCGCGCCACAGGCTTCGGCGATCCGCAGCCCGCGGAGAGCGAATTCCCGCCACCGGCTCCGTGCGTCATGGTCGAACGCGCCGGAGCGACCCAGCTGCTCATCCTGCTCACGCTGCTGGCGGTCGAGGCGGTGGCGATCGCGGTGGCCCTGGAACTGCTCGTCCGCGATCGGGCCCGCACCACGTCCTGGGCCGCCCGGGGTGTGCCGGGACGATGAAGGGGTATCTGCGGCCCGATGACCAGGGTCCGCAGCCTGCGCGTTCGACCCGACCTGCTCTACATCGCGAGCGGGTGGAGCACCCTGGTCACCGACGTGCGCGGCCGGATCAGCGGCACCGATCCGCAGGGCTTCTTCGCCCGCAACACCCGGGTGCTCAGCCGGGAACGGATCACCGTCGACGGCCGGGAGCCGGTCCCGTTCGCCACCGGGAACGTACGGGGACACGCCCAGCTCTCGTACGCGGAGCTGGGCAACGGGGAGGAGCTGCCGTCGCGAGCGGCGTACCTGCTGACCGAGCGGTTCGTCGGAGCGGGACTGCGGACCCGGTTCACCGTGGTCAGCTACGCCGCCCGGCCACTGGAGTTCGCGCTGCAGATTCGGGTCGCGGCGGACTTCGCCGACACCAGCGAGGCGGAGACGGGCCGACGGTTACAGGTCGGCGAGGTCGGCACCCGGTGGGATCCGGAGGCGGGGGAACTGCGCCTGGCCTACCTGCGCGACGGCCTCGACCGGGCGGTCGCGGTCGTAATCCGGGCCGACACCCCGGTAACGTACGACGACGGCGCGTTCCGCGTCGAGGTGGCGGTGCCGCCGCGCGGCAGCGCCCGGGTGGAGCTGCTGGTCGAGCCGGTCTTCGACGGGGTCCGGCTGGCCGCTCCCCCGGCGACGTTCACCGAGCCGGACGACTCCGCCGCCCGGGCCCGGTCCCGGCTGATCGGCGAGCTGGCCGATTTGAACAGCAGCAACTTCGACGTGACGGCGGCGTGGCGGTGCGCCACGCACGACCTGGCCGTGCTGCCGCTCGGCGAGCCGGCCGGGCCGGCGGCGCCGATCGCCGGGCTACCCATCTACCAGGAGATCTTCGGCCGGGACACCATGACCGCCTCCTGGCAGGCGCTGCTGGCCGGTCCGACCATGCTGGCCGACAGCCTGCGGCTCATCGCCGGGCACGTGGGTGAGCGGTTGGACGACTGGCGCGACGAGGAGCCGGGCAAGCCGCTGCACGAGGCCCGGCAGGGACCGGTCTCCGCGCTGGGGTTGAACCCGTTCACCAGCTACTACGGCGACTGGTCGACGGCGCCGGACTTCCTGGTCTTCCTCGGGCAGTTCCTCGCCTGGACCGGTGACCTGGACACCGTGCGGGAACTGCTGCCGACGGCCGAGCGGGTGTTGGGCTGGATCGAGCGGTACGGCGACCCCGACGGCGACGGCTTCCTGGAGTACCACTGCCGGTCCCGGGCGGGGTTGAAGAACCAGGGCTGGAAGGACTCGGACACCGCGATCGTCGACGAGGACGGGCAGCTGGTGACCGACCCGATCGCGACCAGCGAGTTGCAGGCCTACTGGTACGCCGCCCTGCGGCACGCCGCCGTGGTCTTCACGATGACCGGCCATCCGGCGCGGGGCGCCGCCCTGCTGGCCCGGGCCCGGGCGCTGCGCCGCCGCTTCCATCGCGCGTACTGGCTGCCCGACCGGGGCTGCTACGCGATGGCGCTCGGGCCGGACAAACGGCCGGTGCGTTCGACCAACTCCAACGACGGTCACCTGCTGGCGACCGGCATCGTGCCGGCCGGGGCCGCGGCGCTGGTGGCCGACCGGCTGCTCGCACCCGACATGTTCAGCGGCTGGGGGGTGCGGACCTTGTCGGCCGACCACCCCGCGTACAACCCGTTCAGCTACCACCGGGGCAGTGTCTGGCCGGTGGAGGCCGGCACGATCGGCCTGGGGTTGGCCCGGTACGGCTGCTGGGCGCACCTGCACCGACTGGCCGAGGGGATGTTCGCGGCGGCGGCGCTGTTCGAGGAACACCGCCTGCCCGAGGTGCTCAGCGGGCTGCCCCGCGACCCGGCCCACCCCCACCCGGGCGTATACCCGAACTCCTGCTCCCCGCAGGCCTGGTCGGCCAGCGCGATCATCGCCCTGGTCCAGGCCCTGCTGGGGCTGCGCCCGGCCGCGCCGCTGCGCACGATCCTCGTGGACCCACACCTGCCCGAGTGGCTGCCGGACCTGCGGCTGGAGGGCGTACGCATCGGGCGCGCCACGGTCGACCTGACCGTGCGGCGCCGGCGCGGCGGGCGGACCTCGATGACCGTGCGCGGCGACCGGCTGGCGGTGATCCGCCGGGCTCCGCGCCAGGCGATCTCCGAGCACGGGAGCGGGTGATGGGCGGCCGGTGCAGCCGGGCTCCCGCCGAGAATGCGGTCCAGAATCTGGGACTAGAGCGGTGGTGCGACTGTTTTCCGTCCAGTCAGCATCCGCCAGCAGGGCGGGCGGGACGCGCCGCTGGCCTGAACTGCGAGGTGTTGGCTGCGGGTCGAAGGCCTGTTTAGCGCCAGGAGGCCGCAACGGCAGTCGCGCGAGCGTGCGTAAGGGTGGGGTGGTGGCCGAGGCGCGCGGATAATGTGGTGCGCGGCGACGACCGGTCGCCGCGCGTGCTCGCCGAGGAGAGGTGTCTTGATGGCCGATGGGCCGATCTTGGTGCTTGGGGCGACCGGCGGTCAGGGCAGCGCCGTTATCGAGGCGTTGTTTGGCCGCGGGGCCCGGGTGCGGGCGCTGGTGCGCGACCCGGGGCGGGGGGCGGCTCGCCGGTTGGCCGACCGGGGTGTCGAGGTGGTCGCGGGATCGCTGGATGATCGCGGTTCGCTGGCCACGGCGATGGCGGGCGCGGGGGCCGTCTTCGCGTTGACGACTCCGTTCGAGGCGGGCGTGGCTGCCGAGGTGGCCCAGGGGCGGGCGATCTTGGCAGCCGTGGGCGAAGCTCGAGTGCCGCATTTGGTGTTCAGTTCGGTGGCCGGAGCCGATCAGGGAAGCGGTGTGCCGCACTTCGACAGCAAGGCGCGCATCGAAGCCGAGCTGGCTGCTGGTGATGTCCCCTACACGATCTTGGGGCCGACGTACTTCTTCGACAACGCCCTCGGCGGGGCGGACCGCATTCGCAGCGGGGTGCTCGACCTGCCGCTGCCGGCGGATCGGCCGCTGCAGCAGCTTGCCCGCACCGACCTCGGCGTCTTCGCCGCGCAGGTACTTCTCGACCCCGCCCCCTACGTTGGGCGACGCATCGAGCTGGCCAGCGATGCCCCTACGCCCGCCCAGATGGCGGCCGCGCTGAGCGCGGCGCTGGGACGGGAAGTGCGTCATGAGAGGGTGCCGCTGGCCGAGATCGACAATCCGGACATGCACGCGATGTGGGCGTTCTTGAATGGGCCGGGCTACCAGGTCGACATCGCCGCGCTGCACGCCGCATACCCGGAGGTTGGCTGGACCAGCTTCGCCGACTGGGCCCACCACACGTTTGGATCCGTTCCGTGAACGCTCCCGGCTAAGGGCGGCTAAGGGACGTCGTC